>JADJOM010000003.1:300000-600000 GCA_016713785.1 Gemmatimonadota bacterium
CGCGGTGCAGGGGCTCCGCGGCCAGGCCGACGGCGCCCTCATCAACGCGGCGGCCTTTACCCATACCAGCCTCGCCATCCGGGACGCGGTGCTGGCGGTGCAGCTGCCGTTCGTCGAAGTGCACCTGTCGAACATCTTCGCGCGGGAGCCGGAACGCCGGCACTCCCGGCTGGCCGACCTGGCGGTGGGCATCGTCGCCGGCTTCGGCCCGCACGGGTACCTGCTCGGCCTCCAGGCGCTGGTGACCCGCCTCCGTGGCTGACCCGCGCGAGGCGCGGCAGGCGGCGCTTCGCACCCTGCTCGCGGCCGACGGATTCGAGCAGCTGCTGGTGCAGTCGCTGCCGAACATCCGCTACCTGACCGGCTTCAGCGGATCGGCCGGCGTCCTGCTGGTCCGGCGGGACGACCAGGTGCTGGTCACCGACTTCCGGTACGCGGCGCAGGCCCCGCGCGAAGTCGGCGGCGCGGCGCGGGTGGAGGTGGACCAGACCAGCGTGTGGGACCGGCTGCGCAAGGTACTGGCGGAGCGGCCCGGCGCCGGGACGGCGTTCGAGGCGCACGTGGCCACGGTCCGGGACCGCGAGCGCCTGGAGGGGTTGCTGCCGGGGCGGAGCTGGACCCCGGCGCCCGCGCTGGTGGAACGGCTGCGCGCGGTGAAGGATGCGGGAGAGGTGGCGGCGATCCGCCGGGCCGCGGCGCTGGCCCAGGCGGCCCTGGCCGAGACGCTCCCCGCGATCCGGGCCGGCCAGTCCGAGTACGAGGTGGCGGCGCTGCTGGAGGGCGCGCTGCGGCGCCGCGGGAGCGAATGGCATCCGTTCCCGACGATCGTGGCGTCGGGGCCGCGGGCGGCGCTGCCCCACGCGCGCACCAGCGAGCGCGTGCTGGCGCGCGGGGAGTGGCTGCTGCTTGACTTCGGTGCGCAGGTGGACGGATACTGTGCCGATCTCACGCGCACCTTCCTGGTCGGCGCCCGCGCCGACGAGCGCCAGCGCACGGTGTACGACACCGTGCGGCGGGCCCAGCGCCGCGCGCTGGACCACGTGCGCGCCGGGATGAGCGGCAAGGATGCCGACCTCCTGGCGCGCGAGGTGATCGCCCGGCAGGGGTACGGCGAGTCGTTCGGGCATTCGCTGGGACACGGGCTGGGGCTCGAGGTGCACGAGGCGCCCCGGCTCTCGCCCACCGCGGAGGCGGCGCTGCCGGCCGGCGCGGTGGTCACGGTGGAACCCGGGATCTATCTTCCGGGCTGGGGCGGGGTGCGGCTGGAGGATGACGTGCACCTGACGCCGGACGGCCCGGAGCTGTTGTCCGACAATCGCGTGGACCTGTTGGAGCTGGTCTAGCGGCCACCCGCAACCTGACGGCTCATGAACACCAAAGACACGCAGGATCTTGCCCGGCTGATCGGGAAGGTGCCCGGCATCAAGTCGGTCGAGCTCAAGGACGTCCGCAAGCTCGCGGAACTGCTGCACGAGTTCCCCGAGATCGGCTCCATCGAGGTGAAGGGCTTCTTCGACACCGGCGTGGTGATCACCCGGACCGGGAACGGGCCGGCGCATCCCGCGCCGATGCCGCTGGCCATGCACACGATGCACGCCGCCCCCGCGGGCGGGGCACCGGCGGCGCCCGCCCCCGTCGCGGCGGCGGCCCCGGCGGCGGCGCCCTCCTCGCTCAAGGACGTGAAGTCGCCGATGGTGGGCACGTTCTACAAGTCGCCGGAACCGGGCGCCGAGGCCTACGTGAAGGTGGGGAGCCGGATCTCGGTGGGGCAGACGGTCTGCATCATCGAGGCGATGAAGATCATGAACGAGATCGAGGCCGAGGTGTCGGGCGTGGTGAAGGAGGTCCTGGTGGACGACGCCCAGCCGGTCGAGTTCGGCACCGTGCTGTTCCGGGTGGACCCCAATGGCTGACGTGACGGGCCCGGCGGCGCTGCAGCCGCCGTTCAACTTCAAGCAGGCCATCTCGCTGATGGTGCAGCGGAACGGCTCGGACCTGCACCTCAAGGTGGGCCGGCCGCCGACCATCCGCGTCAACGGCGACCTCGCCGGCCTGGAGATGCAGCCGCTCAAGCCCGAGGACCTCAAGCTGCTGGCGGAGCAGATCATGACGCCGCGGCAGGTCAAGGAGTTCGCCGAGAAGAAGGAGGCGGACTTCGCCATCGGCGTGCCGGGCGTGGGGCGCTTCCGCACCAACATCTACCAGCAGCGCGGCACCCTGGCGTTCGCCTTCCGGGCCATCCCGTACGAGGTCAAGACCGTCCGGGAGCTCGAGCTGCCGGAGGTGCTGGAGGAGATCTCGCTCAAGCCGCGCGGGCTGGTGCTGGTCACCGGCGTGACCGGCTCGGGCAAGTCGACCAGCCTGGCCGCGATGATCAACCACGTGAACCAGAACCGCCGGGTGAACGTGATCACCATCGAGGACCCGATCGAGTTCCTGCACCGGGACCTCATGGCGAACATCTCCCAGCGCGAGGTGGGCAGCGACACGCTGTCGTTCGGGCTGGCGCTGCGGCACGTGCTGCGGCAGGACCCGGACGTGATCCTCATCGGCGAGATCCGCGACGCCGAGACGCTCGACGTGGCCCTCAAGGCCGCCGACACGGGGCACCTGGTGTTCTCCACCCTGCACACCACCGACGCCACCCAGACGATCAACCGGGTCATCTCGTTCTACCCGCCGCACCAGCACCAGGAGATCCGCTCGCTGCTCTCCACCGCGCTGGCGGCGGTGGTCTGCCTCCGGCTGGTGCCCCGCAAGGACGGCAAGGGGCGGGTGCCGGCGGCCGAGGTGCTGATCAACACCGCCGCGGTGGCCGACAACATCCGCGACATCGAGAAGGCGCTCAACATCCCCGACCTCATCTCCGAGGGCACCGAGGCGTACGGGATGCAGAGCTTCGACCAGTCGCTCATGCGGTGGTACCGCGAGGGCGCGATCACCTACGAGAGCGCCCTCTTCTACTCCACCAATCCCAGCGAGTTCGCGCTGCGGGCCTCCGGCATCAGCTCGGCCTCCGACCGGACCTTCACCGGCATCGGCGAGGCGGGTGCGGGCAGTGCCCCGCCGGACCTCTCCCGGGACCTGACGCCCTGATGCCGTGCCCCGCACGGGAGGCCGGCCGCGCCCCGGGCGGGGCCGCCGGCGACGGAGACGCGCGTGTTTAGGAAAGTGCTCATCGCCAACCGGGGCGAGATCGCCCTGCGGGTGATCCGCGCCTGCCGCGAGCTCGGCATCGAGACCGTGGCCGTCTACAGCGAGGCCGACCGCGAGTCGCTGCACGTGCGCTTCGCCGACGACGACGTCTGCATCGGGCCGCCGCCCGGCCGGCAGTCGTACCTCAAGATCCCCCACCTGATCGCGGCCGCCGAGATCACCGGCGCCGACGCCATCCACCCGGGCTACGGCTTCCTGGCCGAGAACGCGGAATTCTCCGACACCTGCAAGGCGTCGGGCATCACGTTCATCGGGCCCTCGGGCGACCAGATCCGCGCCATGGGCGACAAGGCCACCGCCAAGCGCCTGGCCCAGGAGGCGGGCGTCCCCACGGTGCCCGGCACCCCCGGCACCATCCAGAGCGTGGAGGAGGCGCTGGCCCACGTGGAGCGGATCGGGTTCCCGGTCATCATCAAGGCCACCGCCGGCGGCGGTGGCAAGGGCATGCGGGTGGCGCTCGACGCCGACCAGTTCGCGCAGTCGTTCTCGCTGGCCCAGAACGAGGCGCTGGCGGCCTTCGGCAACGGCGAGGTCTACGTCGAGAAGTACCTCGCCCGGCCGCGGCACGTCGAGATCCAGGTGATGGGGGATACCCACGGCAAGGTGGTCCACTTCGGCGAGCGGGACTGCTCGGTCCAGCGCCGGCACCAGAAGCTCATCGAGGAGAGCCCGAGCCCCGCGCTCACGGTGGAGCTCCGCGCCGCCATGGGCGAGGCGGCGGTCCGGCTGGCCGCCGCCATCAGCTACGTCGGCGCCGGCACCCTCGAGTTCCTGCTCGACGAGGACGGCAGCTTCTACTTCATGGAGATGAACACCCGCATCCAGGTGGAGCACCCGGTGACCGAGATGGTCACCAGCTTCGACCTGGTGAAGGAGCAGATCCGGGTGGCGGCGGGCGACCCGATCAGCTTCCGCGGGGAGGGGGGGCGGCTGCGGGGGCACGCCATCGAGTGCCGCATCAACGCCGAGGATCCCTACCGCAACTTCCAGCCCTCGCCGGGGCTCATCACCGCGTACCACCCGCCCGGCGGCCCCGGGGTGCGGCTCGACACCCACGTGTACGCCGGCTACACCGTGCCGCCGTACTACGACTCGCTGCTGGCCAAGGTGATCGTGCACGGCAACACCCGCGAGGAGGCGCTGGCCCGGATGGGCCAGGCGCTCGACGGGTTCATCATCGAGGGCGTGACCACCACGATCCCGTTCCTCAGCCGCATCATCCGGCACCCGGAGTTCGCCGCCGGCCATGTGGACACGAAGTTCCTCGAGCGCCACCCGGAGCTGCTCCGCCCCGAAGCATGACCCTCGACGTGGTGTTCACCCCTGCCGGCCTCATCCCAGGTGAGGTCCAGGGTCGCGTGGTCTTCGTCATCGACATCCTCCGGATGAGCACGACGATCGCCGCGGCGCTCGCCGCCGGGGCGCGCGCCGTGGTGCCCGTGGCCAGCACCGAGGAGGCGCTCCGCCTGGCCGAGACGCTCGGCAAGGACGAGACGGTCCTCGCCGGGGAGCGGCACTGCGAGCGGATCCCCGGCTTCGACCTGGGCAACTCCCCCGCGGAGATGACCGCCGACGCCGTGAAGGGGCGGACCGTCGTCATGACCACCTCCAACGGCACCGGCGCCCTGCTCGCCGTGGCGAGCGGCAACCCGGTCTACGTGGCGGCCGCGGTGAACTTCTCCGCCGTCACGGCCCGGGCCCGCGAGGCGTGGCTGGCCGGGGAGCCCCTGCTCGTGGTCTGCGCCGGCCGCGAGCAGCGCTTTTCGCTCGACGATGCCTACGCCGCCGGCCGCCTGGTCGAGGCCACCCTGGGCGGGGGGCGCGGCCGGAAGGGCCTCAACGACGGGGCGCTGGCCGCCCTGGACCTGGTGCGGCGCTACGGCCGGCGCTGGGAGCGGCCCCTGCTGGCCAGCCAGGGGGGCCGCGACCTGCTCGCCCTCGACCTCAAGGCCGACATCGCCGAGGCGGCCCGGGTCGACGCCCACCCGGTGCTCCCCCTCTTCAGCAATCGCCGGGTCACCGCGGTACCTTCCACCGCATGAGCGAGCAGGGCCGCCGCCACCTGAGCGCGATCATCGCGCTCATCCTCGGGAGCTTCCTCGGGCTCACGCTCCTCCCCGTACACCTGACCGGGCCGCTCGGCGAGTGGCTCGGCGCGTTCCTCTGGCGCGGCCTCGGCCTCGGCGCCCTCGGGTTCCCGCTGCTGGGCCTGGGGCTGGGCCTCGCCGGGTTCGACCGCCTCCCCGCGCTCGACATGAAGCGGGCCGCGATCCTGGTCGTGGGCCTCGCCATCCTGCTCCCCTTCCTGCTCGGCGTCCTGACCGGGGTCGAACCCCGGCTCTACGACAGCGGCGCCCTGGCGCCGCGGCTCACGGGCGTGCTGCCGGGGTTCCTCGCCTTCTACACGGTGAAGGCCATCGGCGTGGCCGGCGGCTTCCTGCTCGGCCTGCTGCTGCTCTCGGCGCTCACCATCCTCACCATCGCGTGGCACCCCTTCCTGCGGCTGGTCAAGGCCGAGGGGGCAGAGGCCGCGCCGCCGGTGGCGGAGCCGGCGCGCGCCAAGGCGCGGATCGCCGAACCGGTGGTCGAGCCCGAGGACGACCCGCCGCCCTTCGCGCCGCCCCGCAAGGAGAAGAAGCCGAAGAAGCCGGCCAAGGCGGTCGAGGTGCTGATCGGCGACCCGGCCGACGACGACGTGCTGCCGCCGGTGGAGCTGCTGCAGGCGCCCCCGCCCATCGAGAAGGACGCCGGCGTGGCGGAGCTCGACCGGCTGGGGCAGGTGCTGCTGGAGACGCTCAAGACCTTCAAGGTCGAGGGGAGCATCGGCGGGCGGACCACCGGGCCGGTGGTCACCCAGTTCGAGGTGGTGCCGGCGCCGGGGGTGAAGGCGGGGCGGATCGCGGCGCTCGCCGACGACATGGCCATCACCATGCGGGCCCAGTCCATCCGGGTGGCCCCGATCCCGGGCAAGGGCGCGGTGGGCGTCGAGATCCCCAATCCCACCAAGCGCATGGTGACCCTGCGGGAGCTCATCGAGGCGGGGGAGTGGGACGAGACCCGCGCCGTGCTGCCGATCGCGCTGGGCCGCGACCTCGAGGGCAAGGCGGTGGTGGCCGACCTGGCCAAGATGCCGCACCTGCTCATCGCCGGCGCCACCGGCTCGGGCAAGTCGGTGGCCATCAACACCATCATCACCAGCCTGGTGTACCGCTACACGCCGAAGCAGCTGCGCTTCCTGATGGTCGACCCGAAGATGGTCGAGCTGTCGATGTACAACGCGCTGCCGCACCTCCGGCACAAGGTCATCACCAACAACAACGACGCCGCCGCGCTGCTCAAGTGGGCCGAGATGGAGATGCAGCGGCGCTACGAACTGCTGCACGCCAACGGCGCCCGCAACCTGGCCGACTTCAACCGCAAGGCCGAGGAAGGCAAGCCGCTGCGCAATCCGCCGCGGCCCCAGGCCACCCTCTCCACCCTCAGCGCCGAGGCGGAACCGGGGGCCCCGGAGGCGCCGGACGACGGCGTCTACAAGGAAGGGCCGCTGCCGTTCATCGTGATGATCGTCGACGAGCTGGCCGACCTCATGATGACGGTGCAGGGGGAGATCGAGCCGCCGCTGGCGCGGCTGGCGCAGAAGGCGCGGGCCATCGGCATTCACCTCATCCTGGCCACCCAGCGCCCCAGCGTGAACGTGCTGACGGGCCTCATCAAGGCCAACTTCCCGAGCCGGATCGCGTTCCGGGTGGCCTCCAAGGTGGACAGCCGCACCATCCTCGACCAGAACGGCGCCGAGGCGCTGCTCGGCAACGGCGACATGCTCTTCCTGCCGCCGGGCAAGAGCGAGCCGCAGCGCATCCAGGGGGCGTACATCGCCACCGAGGAGACGGAGCGGCTGATGGACTGGTTCGACGCGCGGCGGGCGGCGCGGGTGGCCGCCGCCGGCGGCGCCGACGCCGCGGCCCAGCGGGAGCAGGATATCCTGGCCATGGTCCGGGCCCTGGAGGCCATGGAGGACGGCGGCGGGTCGGGGAGCTTCGACGGCGAGCGCGACGCGCTGTTCCGCGACGCCGCGGAGCTCTGCGTGCAGAACCAGGGCGGTTCCACCAGCCTGCTGCAGCGGCGGCTCTCGATCGGCTACGGCCGCGCCGCGCGCATCATCGACCAGCTGCACATGGCCGGCATCCTCGGCCCCGCGACGCCGGGCTCCAGCAAGCCGCGCGAGGTGCTGATCGGGATCGACCAGGTCGACGAGTACTGCCAGTAGGCCAGGGGCCCCCGCCTACCGCCCCGGGCGCAGCGAGATCCCGATCGCGGCCGACGCGCCGCCCCGGCGCAGCGCCCCGTCGTAGGTCGACAGGCGGAGGTCGGTGTACACGCCCACGTGGCGGCCCAGCCAGACCCGCAGGTCGAGGTTGCCGTAGAGGAATCCCCCGAGCCCGCCGTCGTCGTATGCCGTGAGCGCGTAGCCGCCGAACCCCACCCCCAGCGCCGCTTCCCCGCGAGTCCCGAACCGCCCGAACTGGACCCCGGTGGACAGGCTGACGATCCCGCTCGGTTCGTCGTACAGCACTCCGCTGAGCGACTCCAGCCGCGCCACCCACTCGACCGGCGGCGCCAGCCGCGTGGCGAGGCCCAGCTGGATGCCGTCGAAGCCGGCGCCTGGCCGATCGGTCATGCCGTGGAGGCTGTAGCCCGCGACCAGGGTGGTCTGCGCCGCGAGCCCGATCGGGAGGAGCAGGAGGGCGAGCCACAGGCCCGCGCGGCGGTCAGGGTGACACGGTACGGCGCCTGGTGTGACGTGTCGCATGGACGCGTCCCGGTGGAGAGGGCGGCTGCGAAGGGCAGCGTAGCGGGCTGGCGGGGTCCCTCCGTTGCGGGACGCGACAACCGCTGGCCGGCGAAGCGTTGGTGTGGCAGCGATCGTGCCGGGCGCGCTCAGCCGGGCCGGCCGCCCTCCGCGCCCACCACCGAGCCCACCACCTGCATGAACGCCTGCACCACCGGGCGCGCGCGGTCCTTGCGCCACGCCGCCGCAATGCGGGTCTCGGCGCTGGCGCTGGGGATGGGGCGGTAGCGGACCCCGCGCCAGCCGAGCTTCTCCACCGAGGCGGGCAGGATGGAGACGCCGATCCCCGCCTCCACCAGGCTCACGCTGGTGTACAGCTCGCGGCTCTCCTCCACCACGCGGGGCGTGAAGCCGGCGGCCCGGCAGAGGCCCAGCACTTGCGCGTACAGCCCGGGGGCCAGCTCCTCGGGGAAGAGGACGAACGGCTCCTCGGCCAGGTGCCGGACGGCGATGGTGGGGCGGGCGGCGAGCGGGTGGCTCTTGTTCACCGCGATGCGGAGCGGCTCGCGCATCACGGTCACGATCTCGAGTTCCGGATCGGGCCGCGGCTCCCGGACGAAGCCGATGTCGATCTCGCCCGCCTTGATCCCGGCGAGCTGCGGACCGGTGGGCATCTCCCGGAGGTCGAGGTGCACCCCCGGGTACCGGCCACGGAACTCGCGGATGACCTCGGGCAGGGCCAGGAACATCACGGTGGCGGCGAAGGCCACCCGGAGCTCCCCCAGCTCGCCCCGGCCGGCGCGGCGGGTGGCCTCGAAGGCCTCGGTGGCGGCGGCCAGGACCCGGCGGGCCTCGACCAGGAGGGTGGCGCCGCCATCGGTGAGCTGGACCCGTCGGCTGGTGCGCTCGAACAGGCGCACCCCGACCACCTGCTCCAGGCGCTGGATCTGCTGGGAGAGCGGCGGCTGGGCGATGCCGAGGCGGCGGGCGGCGCGGCCGAAGTGGAGCTCTTCGGCCACGGCGACGAAGTAGCGGAGGTGCCTGAGTTCGAGCTTGGTGATCATAGGTTGTTGATATCAATATAATCCGATCACGATATTGGACATATGAGTGGGCCGGCGCTAGGTTGGGCCGTTGGCCACCGCTCCGGCGCCCGCCGGGGGGTGGCTTACCATCCGCGCCCCTACCGGAGCCGCCGCCCATGGCCACCCAGGTCCTCTCCTCCGCCCAGGCCCCCGTCGCCGATCCGTTCCCGATCAACGGCACCGACTACGTCGAGTTCTACGTCGGCAACGCCAAGCAGGCGAGCCACTACTACCGCACCGCCTTCGGCTTCCAGCTGGCCGGGTACCGCGGGCCGGAGACCGGGGTGCGCGACCGGGCGAGCTACCTGCTGGTGCAGGACAAGATCCGCTTCGTCCTCACCTCCCCGATGCATCCCGACAGCCCCATCGCGCAGCACCACCTGACGCACGGCGACGGGGTGCGGGACCTCGCGCTGTGGGTGGACGACTGCCGCCAGTCGTTCGCCTACGCGGTGGCGCGGGGCGCGGTGGTGGTCCAGGAGCCGACCGTGCTCGCCGACGGGGACGGCGAGGTGGTCGTCGCGGCCATCCGCACCTACGGCGACACCATCCACAGCCTGGTGGAGCGCCGCAACTACCGCGGGCTCTTCCTGCCGGGCTTCCGGCCGGTGAGCGCGCGCTACCAGCCGGCGCCGGTGGGGCTCAAGTACGTGGATCACTGCGTGGGCAACGTCGAGCTGGGCAAGATGAACGAGTGGGTGGGCTTCTACGAGCGGGTGATGGGCTTCAAGAACCTGCTCAGCTTCGATGACAAGGACATCTCCACCGAATATTCGGCCCTGATGTCCAAGGTGATGGCCAACGGCAACGAGCGGATCAAGTTCCCGATCAACGAGCCGGCCAGCGGCAAGAAGAAGTCCCAGATCGAGGAGTACCTCGACTTCTACCACGGCCCCGGGGTGCAGCACATCGCCGTGGCCACCGACAACATCATCGCCACGGTGAGCGCGCTGCAGGCCCGGGGGGTGGAGTTCCTGACCGTGCCCGGCTCCTACTACGACGAGCTGTTCGACCGGGTGGGTGCGATCGACGAGGACCTCGCCCCGCTGCGCGAGCTCGGGATCCTGGTGGACCGTGATGACGAGGGCTACCTGCTGCAGATCTTCACCAAGCCGGTGGAGGACCGCCCCACCGTGTTCTACGAGATCATCCAGCGGAAGGGCGCCAAGAGCTTCGGCAAGGGGAACTTCAAGGCGCTGTTCGAGTCGATCGAGCGGGAGCAGGCGCTCCGGGGGAACCTCTAGATGCCGTTCTACCACCAGGTGGGGCAGGTCCCGCGCAAGCGGCACATCGTGTTCCGGCGCCCCGACGGCGGGCTGTACGCCGAGGAGCTGATGGGCCACGAGGGGTTCGTGGGCACCTCGGCCCTGCTGTACCACACCCACCCGCCCACCACGATCAAGTCGGCCCGCAAGGTGCGCGACATCGTCTGGGAGGCCGACGCCGGCACCAGCCTGCGGCACCGGCACTTCCTCACCAGCCGGGTGCGCAAGGGCGGCAGCCCCACCCTCGACCGGATCCCGCTGCTGTTCAACAGCGACATCGGGATGCTGTACGTGGAGCCGGACACCAACGACGCCCATTGCTACCGGAACAGCCAGGCCGACGAGTGCATCTACGTGGTGGAGGGGCAGGGGACGCTGGAATCGGTCTTCGGGGACCTGCCGTTCCGGGCCGGCGACTACGTGGTGATCCACCGCAACATCCTGCATCGCTGGCGGCTCGACCTCTCCGCGGGCCCGGTCAAGTTCGTGGTGTTCGAGAGCCGGGGGCACATCCGGTTTCCCCGCCGCTACATGAACGACGTGGGCCAGCTGCTCGAGGGGGCGCCCTTCTGCGAGCGCGACATCCGGCGGCCGATGGAGGTCCACCCGCACGATGAGAAGGGGGACTTCCCGCTCCTCGTCAAGCAGTACGACGCCCTCAACGAGATGGTCCTCGACCACCACCCCTTCGACGTGGTGGGCTGGGACGGGTACTTCTACCCCTGGATCTTCAACATCAACGACTTCGAGCCGATCGTGGGCCGGATCCACCAGCCGCCCCCGGTGCACCAGACCTTCCAGGGCGACGGCTTCGTGATCTGTTCCTTCTGCCCGCGGCCCTACGACTTCGATCCGCAGGCGGTCCCGGCGCCGTACAACCACTCCAACGTGGACTCGGACGAGGTGCTCTTCTACGCCTCGAGCGAGTTCATGAGCCGGAAGGGGATCGAGTACGGCTCCATCACCCACCACCCCGATGGGCTGCCCCACGGGCCGCATCCGGGCCGGGCGGAGGCCTCGATCGGCGCCAAGGCCACCAACGAGCTGGCGGTGATGATGGACTCGTTCCGTCCGCTCCGGGTGGCCCGGCCCGCCCTGGACATCGAGGACCCGGACTACCACAAGAGCTGGCTCGACCGCCAGCACGCGCAGTTCAACCCGCCGACCACGTGACCCGGCGGCTGGCGCGGTGACCGGTCCCCTCTGGTCCCCCTCCCCGGAGCGGGTGGCGCGCGCCAACCTGACGCGCTTCACCGCGCGGTACCGCCCCGGGGCCGACGCGGCGGCGCTGTGGCGCTGGTCGGTGGAGGAGCCGGAGCCCTTCTGGGCCGCGGTGTGGGAGTTCACCGGCGTGCTGGCCGAGCCCCGCCCCGACGGGCCCCCGTGGGACGCGGTGCTGGAACAGGGCGACCGCATGCAGCCGCCGGGGGAGCCGGGCGGGCCGCGCTGGTTCCCGGGCGCCCGGCTCAACTTTGCCGAGAACCTGCTGCGCCACGACGACGACCGCGAGGCGCTGGTCTTCTGGAACGAGCTCGGACGGCAGCGCGCGCTCACGTTCCGGGAGCTGCGCCTTGAGGTGGCCCGCTACGCCGCCGCCCTGCGCGCCTCGGGCGTCGGCCCCGGCGACCGGGTGGCCGGCCTGCTCCCCAACCTCCCCGAGACGGTCATCGCCATGCTCGCCACGGCGAGCCTGGGCGCCACCTGGAGCAGCTGCTCCCCCGACTTCGGCGAGCGCGCGGTGCTCGACCGCTTCGGGCAGATCCGCCCCCGGGTGCTCTTCACGGTGGACGGCTACCGCTACGCCGGCAAGGCGATCCCGCTGGGCGACCGGGTGGCCCGCGTGGTGGCGGAGCTGCCGGACATCGAAGCCGTGGTGGTGATTCCCTACCTGGGCGAGGCGGCGGCCGGGACCGACCCGCGGGTGGTCGCGCTCGAGGACTGGTTGGCGGCCGCTGGCGCCACGCACGGCCGAGCCGCCGAGCCGCCGAGCCGTTTCCCGTTCGACCACCCGCTCTACATCGTCTATTCGAGCGGGACCACGGGGCTCCCCAAGTGCATCGTGCACGGTGCCGGGGGCACGCTGCTGCAGCACCTCAAGGAGCTGGTGCTGCACACCGACCTGACCCGGGACGACCGCATCTTCTACTTCACCACCTGCGGCTGGATGATGTGGAACTGGGTGGTCTCGAGCCTGGCCGTGGGCGCCACCGTGGTGCTCTACGACGGCGCGCCGATGGCGCCCGCGCCCGACATCCTGTGGCGCATGGCGGCCGCGGAGCGGGTGACGGTGTTCGGCACCAGCGCCAAGTACCTCGCGCTCTGTGAAAAAGAGGGGCTGGCCCCCGGCGCCGCGCACGACCTCTCCGCGCTCCGGGCCATCCTCAGCACCGGCAGCCCGCTCGCGGTGCACAGCTACGACTACGTCTACGGCCGCATCAAGGCCGACCTGCACCTGGCCAGCATCAGCGGCGGCACCGACCTCATCAGCTGCTTTGCCCTCGGCAACCCGACGCTGCCCGTCTGGCGCGGTGAACTGCAGGGCGCCGGCCTCGGCATGGCGGTGGAGGTCTGGAGCCCCGAGGGCCGGCCGATGGCCGGGGGCGCCGGTGAGCTGGTCTGCACCCGCCCGTTCCCCAGCATGCCGGTGGGGTTCTGGGACGATCCCGGCGGGCGGAAGTACCGCGCCGCGTACTTCGAGCACTTCCCCGGCGTGTGGCGGCACGGCGACTGGGTGGAGCGCACCGCGCACGACGGCTTCATCATCTACGGCCGCAGCGACGCCACCCTCAACCCGGGGGGCGTCCGGATCGGCACGGCGGAGATCTACCGCCAGGTGGAGCGCCTCCCCGAGGTGCTGGAGAGCCTGGTGGTGGCCCAGGAGTGGGAGGAGGACGTGCGGGTGGTGCTGTTCGTGCGCCTCCGCCCGGGGCTCGCGCTCGACGAGGCGCTGCGGGAGCGGATCCGGCGGGAGGTGCGCGCGCACGCCAGCCCGCATCACGTGCCGCGCAAGATCCTGCAGGTGGACGACCTCCCCCGGACCATCAACGGCAAGCTCTCCGAGCTCGCCGTGCGGGCGGTGATCCATCGCCGGCCGGTGGGCAACGCCGACGCGCTGGCCAACCCGCAGGCGCTCGACCTCTTCCGCGACCTCGTGGAGCTGCGCACATGAGTGACGCCCCCGTGGCGCTCGCGGGCACCGCCCCGCCGTGGCCGGCCCCGATGCAGGCGGTGCTCGCCGACCTCATCGACTACGCCGGCCTCTTTCCCCCCGCGGGGCTCGGCATGGCCGAGACGGTGCGGAACTTCGCCGCGTACCAGTCCTCGGACGCCGCCTGGGCGCTGGCGCGGCTGGTGGTGCCGGTGGCGCGCCTGCAGGAGTTCGAGGCGGCGCTGGCCGCGCTGCCGGAGGCGGAGCGGCTGGGCGCGCGGTTCCCGATCACGGCCCTGCTGGGTGGGGATCCGGTGGCCGACCTCGCGGCGGTGTGCACCTTCAACGAGCGGCACGTGCACGGCGGGCCCTGCATCCTCTCGCTCGAGGCGCGGGTGGGCAGCGCCGAGCAGGTGGCGCGCCTTGCCGGCGTGGTGAGCGAGGAGTACGAGCTCTACTGCGAGCTCCCCCTCGACGGCGACCTCACCGCGCTGGTGGGGCAGGTGGGCGCGGCCGGGGCGTCGGCCAAGGTGCGGACCGGCGGGATCGCCCCGCGGGACATCCCCGCGCCCGAGGCGGTGCTCGCCTTCCTGGCCGCCTGCGCCACCGAGGGGGTGCCGTGCAAGGCCACCGCGGGGCTCCATCACGCGCTGCGCGGCGAGCAGGCCCTCACGTACGCCCCGGACAGTCCGCGCGCCACGCTGTACGGCTACCTGAACGTCATCCTCGCGGCGACGGCGCTGTGGCAGGAGCGCTCCACCGAGGAGGCGTACCGGCTGCTCACGCTCACCCGTGACACCGTGCCGGCGGTGGACCCGTCGGCCATCCACTGGGGCGGGATCACCGTGACCCGGGACGAGATCGTCCAGGCCCGGGCCGAGTTCCTCCGGGCGATCGGCTCCTGTTCCTTCACTGAACCGCTCGCCGAGGCCCCCCGCGGATGACCGCTCCCCTGCCCGACGCCACGCACGATCCGGCGCGCCGGAGCTTCGTGTCGAGCGCCAACGCGCCCGGCGCCGACTTCCCGGTGCAGAACCTCCCGCTCGGCGTCTTCCGCACCTCGGCGCAGGACCGGCCGCGGATCGGCGTGGCCATCGGGGACCGGATCCTCGACCTGGGCGCGGCGCTCGAGGCGGGGGTGCTGGAGCTGCCCGAGCGGCTGGCGGTGGCCTGCCACGGGGCGTCGCTCAACATGCTGATGGCCGAGCCGGCCGACCGGCGGCGGCTGCTCCGGGCGGCGGTCGCCGCCACGCTGGGCGATGACAGCCGGCTGGCGCGGGACCGCGCGCTGCACGACCGGCTGCTGCGCGGCCCCGGCGAGGCGCAGCTGCTGCTGCCCGCGACGGTGGGCGACTACACCGACTTCTACGCCTCGGTGTTCCACGCCTCGAACGTGGGCGCGATGTTCCGGCCCGACAATCCGCTGCTGCCCAACTACAAGTGGGTGCCGATCGGCTATCACGGGCGCGCCTCCTCGCTGGTGGTGAGCGGCACGCCGGTGCGGCGGCCCGCGGGGCAGGCCAAGGCCCCCGACGCGGCGGCGCCGGCGTTCGGGCCGTCGCGCAGCCTCGACTACGAGCTCGAGGTGGCCGCCTGGGTGGCGGGGGAGAACCCGCTCGGGACGCCGGTGCCGCTGGCGGAGGCGGAGGGGCGGCTGTTCGGGCTGAGCCTGCTGAATGACTGGTCGGCGCGGGATGTCCAGGCGTGGGAGTACCAGCCGCTCGGGCCGTTCCTCGGCAAGAACTTCGCGACCAGCCTCTCGCCGTGGGTGGTGACCATGGAGGCGCTGGCGCCCTTCCGGGTGCCGGCCTTTGCGCGGCCGGCGGGCGACCCGGCGCCGCTGCCGTACCTGGACGATCCCGGCACCGCCCAGCGGGGCGGGGTGGACCTCCAGCTCGAGGTGGCGCTGCAGACGCCGCGGATGCGGGAGCAGGGGCAGCCCGCGGCGCGGCTCTCCCGGTCGCACTTCCGGCAGATGTACTGGACGCTGGCGCAGCTGCTCACC
The DNA here is from genome assembly GCA_016713785.1 of Gemmatimonadota bacterium. Taxonomy (NCBI): domain Bacteria; kingdom Pseudomonadati; phylum Gemmatimonadota; species Gemmatimonadota bacterium. Next base: position 315,509 of record JADJOM010000003.1, read on the forward strand.
CACCACGCGAGCAACGGCTGCAACCTCCGGCCGGGCGACCTGCTGGCCAGCGGCACGGTGTCGGGGCCGGGGAAGGACGAGCGGGGGTGCCTGCTCGAGCTCAGCTGGCGTGGCCAGGAGCCGGTGGCGCTCCCCAACGGCGAGACCCGCGGGTTCCTCGAGGACGGGGACGAGGTGGTGCTCACCGGATGGTGCGAGGCCCCGGGCGCGGTCCGCATCGGCTTCGGCGAGTGCCGGGGCCAGGTGCGGGGCGCCTGACGGACGCGGGGATGTCTCTTCTCAAGGAGTGCCGATGACGACCGACCTCACCCTCGACGGGATCGCCCCGGGCCTCACCACCACCCGGGCGCCGTTCATCGAGCACGCGCAGGCCAGCGGGCAGCTGTACATCACCCAGCCCTACGCGCTCTACAGCGAGGAGAACCACCAGACCTGGAGCCGGCTGCTGGCGCGGATGCGGCCCCGCTGGGAGCGGTACGCCAACCCCCGCTTCCTCGAGGGGGTGGAGACGCTGCGGCTCAACCCGAACGGGGTGCCGCGCTGCGACGAGATCAACCGCTTCCTGGAGCCGCGCACCGGGTTCAGCGCCAAGCCGGTGAGCGGCTACGTGCCGGCGTACCTGTTCTTCGACTGCCTCAAGCGGCGGGAGTTCCCGACCACCATCACCGTGCGGGACGGCAACTCGCTCGACTACCTCCCCGAGCCGGACATCTTCCACGACATCGCCGGCCATGTCCCGATGCACACCGACCGCGCCTTCGCCGACGCGCTGGTGCGCTTCGGGCAGTTCGCGGAGCGGGCCGCCCGGCGGGCGGGCGAGATCCGGGACGAGGCGGAGCGGATCCGGGTGCTCACCAGCAACGTGAAGGGGCTGGCGCGGTTCTTCTGGTTCACGGTGGAGTTCGGGCTCATGCGGGAGGGCCCGGGGGTGCCGATCGCGCCGGGGCACGTGCGCGCCTACGGCAGCGGGCTCCTGTCGAGCTACGGGGAGCTGGAGCACTCGGTGGACTCCCCGGTGGTGCAGCGGGTGCCCGCGCAGACCGAGTGGATGCTCAACCAGTACTTCGAGATCCATCACTACCAGCCGCTGCTCTACGTGATCGAGGACTTCGAGCACCTGTTCTACCTGGTGCACGACCTCGAGCAGCGCCTCGACGCCGGCCTGCTGGACAACCTGCAGCCCGGGGAGCCGGAGGTGAACGAGGTGGACCTCAAGAGCTTCCTCGACGCGGCCCGCTAGGGCCGCCCCGCGTCGCGTCGGGGCGCACCGCGCCGCGACGATCGGTACCATGCCCCCGCGGCATCGGATCCTATACTCGGGTCCGATGCCGCGACCGCTTTCCCCCGACGATTGCCGCGATCCCCGCCACCGGCTGGGCCTGCTGGGCGAGGAAGAGGCGCTGCGCACCCTCGTGGCGGCCGGCTGGCGGCTGGAGGCGCACCGCTTCCGGGTGGGCCACAACGACCTCGACCTGGTGGTGCGGCGGGGGGCGCTGGTGGCCTTCGTCGAGGTGAAGACCCGGCAGGGGAGCGGCTTCGGGGCGGGGGTGGAGGCGATCGGCTGGCGGAAGCGGCGGGTGCTGGCGCGGGTCGCCGAGATCTGGCGGCTGCGGCACGGCCGGCCGGGGGACCAGTTCCGGTTCGACGTGGTCGAGGTGCGCTGGGCGCGGGCGGGTGGCCCGACGGTGGTGCACCTGCCGGATGCGTGGCGGATCTGGTAGGGCGTCAATGTGGATGAAAATACACCACAAATAGACTATTGCTTCGGATGATATTCGGTTGTAGATTCGTTGGCGTAATCGAATGGCGCAAAATCAATCACAAAGACACTACGGAGCACCCAAATGGCTGCCGAAGAGACCAAGCTCGATGCGGAGCGGCGCAAGGCGCTGACCCTGGCGATCTCCCAGATCGAGAAGCAGCTGGGCAAGGGCTCCATCATGCGGATGGGGTCGGAGAATCCCCGGGTGAAGGTGGCGGCGATTCCCACCGGCGCCATCAACCTCGACGCCGCGATCGGCATCGGCGGGGTGCCGCGGGGCCGGATCACCGAGATCTACGGGCCGGAGTCGTCCGGCAAGACCACGCTCTGCCTCCACCTGGTGGCCAACGTGCAGAAGGCGGGCGGGGTGGCGGCCTTCGTGGACGCGGAGCACGCGCTGGACATCGAGTACGCCAAGAAGCTCGGCGTGGACATCGAGAACCTGCTGGTGTCGCAGCCGGACACCGGGGAGCAGGCGCTCGAGATCGTGGAGATCCTGGTGCGGTCCGGCGCGGTGGACATCGTGGTGATCGACTCGGTGGCGGCGCTGGTGCCCAAGGCCGAGATCGAGGGCGAGATGGGCGACAGCCACATGGGGCTGCAGGCCCGGCTGATGAGCCAGGCGCTGCGCAAGCTGGCCGGGGCCATCAACCGGTCGCACTGCGCGGTGGTGTTCATCAACCAGCTGCGCGAGAAGATCGGGGTGATGTTCGGCAACCCCGAGACCACCACCGGCGGCAAGGCGCTCAAGTTCTACGCCTCGCTGCGCCTCGACATCCGCCGGGTGGGGCCGGTCAAGGAGCGGGAGAACGTGATCGGCAACCACGTGCGGGTGAAGGTGGTGAAGAACAAGGTGGCGCCGCCGTTCAAGCAGGCGGAGTTCGACGTCATGTTCGACGAGGGGATCAGCCACTGCTCGCTGGTGGTGGACATCGCCGCCGAGGCGAACATCATCCAGAAGTCGGGGGCGTGGTACTCCTACGGCGACCAGCGCATCGGGCAGGGGCGCGAGAACGCCAAGCTGTTCCTCAAGGACAACCCGGCGCTCCTCACCGAGATCGAGGCCAAGGTGAAGGACTTCCTGGGCATGAAGGGCGCCGCCGTGGTCGGGGCGGGCGCCGACGACGAGGAGTAGGCCGGCCGCCGGCCGGTCCGCCCATGGCACGCATCACCGGGCTCGAGCCCGACCCGCGCCGCCCCGGCGCGGTCCGGGTCCTGGTCGACGGCCGCCCCTTCTGCACGGTGCACGAGGGGGTGGCCACGGCCGGGCTGCGGGTGGGCGGGGACTGGGATGATTCACAGCAGGCGCTGGTGGGCCAGGCGGCCGACGAGGAGGCGGCGTGGCGGGCGGCGCTCCGCTCCCTCGAGTTCCGCAGCTTCGCGGTGGCCGAGCTGCGGCGGCGGCTGCGGCTCAAGGGCCATCCCCCCGCGGCGGTGGACTACGCCGTGGGCCGCGCCCAGGGCGCCGGGCTGCTCGACGACGCCGCCTACGCCCGGTTGTACGTCGCCTCCCGGGCGGCGCGGGGCCGCGGGCCCTCCCGGATCCGCCGCGACCTGCAGGCGCTGGGCGTCGGCCGGGAGCTGATCGAGGCGGCCCTGACCGAGCAGTGGCCCGACCAGGACGACGCCCTGGGCATCGCCCGGGAGCTGGCCGAGCGCCGCCTGCGGCAGCTGGCGGCCCTCCCGCCCGAGACCCGCCGCCGGCGGGTGCTGGCCTACCTGGCCCGCCGCGGCTTCACCGGCAGCCGGGTCAGCGACATCGTGGCCCGGGCGCTGCGCGGTAAGTCCTGACGCGCCTTGGCCGTAGGCGCTTCCGACCGGTATATTCCCCGGTCTATGAAAGCCGCCCAGCTCCGCCGCCTGTTCCTCGACTACTTCGTCCGCCAGGGGCACCGCGAGGTGCCTTCTTCGTCGCTCCTGCCCGCCGACGACCCGACGCTGCTCTTCACCAACGCCGGGATGAACCAGTTCAAGCGCCTCTTCCTCGGGGTGGAGCAGCGGGACTACGCCCGCGCCGCCACCTGCCAGAAGTGCGTGCGCGCCGGCGGCAAGCACAACGACCTGGAGCAGGTGGGCCACACCACGCGGCACCACACCTTCTTCGAGATGCTGGGGAACTTCTCCTTCGGCGACTACTTCAAGCGCGACGCCATCCGCTTCGCGTGGGAGTTCGTCACCAGCAAGGACTACCTCGGCATCGATCCCGCGCGGCTCCGGGTGACGGTGCACCACACCGACGACGAGGCCCGGGGGCTGTGGCGCGAGGTCTCCGGCCTCCCCGCCGACCGGATCTACGGCCTCGGCGACAAGGACAACTTCTGGCAGATGGGCGACACCGGGCCCTGCGGCCCGTGCAGCGAGATCTACGTCGACCTCCGGAAGCCGGCGGCCGGCGCCCGGGCCGACGTGATCGGCCAGGAGGAGTTCGAGGTGCTGGCGGAGTCGGGCCAGATGCTCGAGATCTGGAACCTGGTGTTCATGCAGTTCGATCGCTCCGCCGACGGCACCCTCACGCCGCTGCCCAAGCCCTCCGTCGACACCGGGGCCGGGCTGGAGCGCATCGCGAGCGTGCTGCAGGGGGAGGACTCGAACTTCCACACCGACCTGTTCATGCCGCTCATCCAGCGGGTGGCGCAGCTGGTCGGCAAGCCGTACGACCGGGGCCCCGCCGGCGGCTCGTTCCGGGTCCTCGCCGACCACGCCCGCGCGGTGACCTTCCTGCTCGCCGACGGCGTCTACCCCAGCAACGAGGGGCGCGGCTACGTGCTGCGCCGCATCCTCCGGCGGGCGGTGCGCCACGCCTGGCTGCTGGGACGGAAGGAGCCCACCCTCGCGCCGCTCACCGAGCTGGTGGTGGCCGAGATGGGCGAGGCGTATCCCGAGCTGCGGGCCAAGGCGGCCTACGTGGCCGACGTCACCCGCCAGGAAGAGGAGCGCTTCCTGGAGACGATCGACGGCGGGCTCCGGCGGCTGGAGGAGCTGGTGGCCTCGGGCGCCACCCACATCCCGGGCGCGGAGGCCTTCAAGCTGTACGACACCTTCGGCTTCCCGATCGACCTCACCCAGATCCTGGCGGGGGAGCGCGGCCTCAGCGTGGACCTGGCGGGCTTCGAGCAGGCGCTGGCCGAGCAGCGGGCGCGGTCGCGCGAGGTGCGCAAGGCGCAGCAGGGCGCCGGCGCGGTGGCCGCCGGGGCGGAGGGGGCGGGGCTCGAGGTGCTCAGCGCGGCGCCCTCGCGCTTCACCGGCTACGCGGTGACCGAGGCGGAGTCGCGGGTGCTGGCCTACGCGCTGGCCGGCGACCGGCTGGAGCTGGTCCTCGAGGACAATCCCTTCTACGCCGAGTCGGGCGGCCAGGTGGGTGACACCGGCACGGTCACGGGGGAGGGGTGGTCGCTGGCGGTGGCCTCGGTGCGCAAGGATCCGCGCGGTTCGGTCATCGGCGGCACCCTGACCGGCGAGTTCGTGCCGGGCACGGTGCGGGCCGTGGTGGACCGGGCCCGCCGGCGCGACATCGAGCGCAACCACAGCGCCACCCACCTGCTGCACTGGTCGCTCCGGAAGCACCTGGGGACCCACGTGCGGCAGCAGGGCTCCCTGGTGGAGCCGGGGCGGCTCCGCTTCGACTTCTCGCATCACGGCCCCATCGAGCCGGCGGTGCTCGACAGCATCGAGCGCGAGGTCTACGAGCAGGTGCTGGAGAACTTCCCGGTGGAGACCCGGGAGATGCCGTACCCCGACGCCCTCACGCTCGGCGCCATGGCGTTCTTCTCGGAGAAATACGGCGACCGGGTGCGGGTGGTGCAGATGGGACCGTCGATCGAGCTGTGCGGCGGCACCCATGTGCGCACCACCGGCCAGCTGGGGCTGTTCCGGGTGGCGGGGCAGGGGGGCGTGGCGGCGGGGGTCCGCCGGGTGGAGGCGATCACCGGCCCCGAGGCCTACCAGCGCGTCACCGCCGAGGAGGCGCTGCTGCAGCAGGTGGCAGAGACGCTCAAGGCGCACCCGGACCAGGTGCTGCGGAAGCTGGAACAGGCGCAGCAGGAACGGGAGAAGCTCGAGGCGCGGCTGGCGCAGCTGCTCAAGTCGGGCGCGCAGCCGGCGGCGCAGGGCGAGTCGCTCGAGATCGGGGGGGTGCAGGTGCTGATCGCCGACACCGACAGCGAGGACCGGGACGAGGTGGCCGCCCTGGCCGACCGCTACCGCGAGGGCAAGGCGCGGGCGGTGCTGGTGCTCTTCTCCGCCGCGGGCCGCGGCGCGGTGCACGTGGCGCTCACCGACGACCTGGTCAAGGCGGGGCGCAAGGCGGGCGACCTGGTCAACCGCATCGCCGCGGTGAGCGGGGGCAAGGGGGGCGGCCGTCCCGGCCTCGCGTCGGCGGGGGCCGGCGACCCGGCCAGGCTGGGTGCCGCGCGCGCGGCGGTGCCGGCGCTGGTCGAGGCGTGGCTCGGCGCATGAGCGCCCAGCCGCTTGGCGCCGAGCAGTGGCTGGCGGCCCGCACCGCCGGCGGGCCGGAGCGGCTGCGCGCGCGGGTGCTGGAGCGGGCCGGCGAGGTCACCGAGGGCGACGGCGTGGCGGAGCGCCTGGCGCTCGCGGCCGAACGGGTGCTCGCCATCGTCGAGGAGCATCCCGGCGACCGCGCCATCGCGCTCGACCTGCTCGCGGCCGACGCGCTGATCACCCTGGCGCTGCTGGCCCAGGCGGAAGAGGCGCCGGAGCAGCTCGGCGCGTTCGCCGCGGGGCTGCTCTCGGCCGAGCGGATCGCCTGAGTGATCGACCTCCACAGCCACCTGCTCCCGGGCGTCGATGACGGCTCGAAGAGCGTGGAGCAGTCGGTGGCGGTGCTGCAGCGGCTGGCCACGCAGGGCCTCACCGACCTGGCGCTCACCCCCCACCTCCTGGCCAGCCAGGCCGCGCTCGGCGCGCCGCCGGCGCACGACCGCGCCTTTGCCGCGCTCAGCGCGGCGGCGCCGGACAGCGTCCGGCTCTACCGCGGCGCGGAGGTGATGCTCGACCGCCCGCTCGACCCCGTCATCGCGGCGGAGCGCCGGGTGACCCTCAACGGCAGCCGCTACATCCTGGTGGAGTTCCCCCGCATGGTGGCGGCGCAGACGGTGGAGCACGCGCTGGCGCTGGTGGTGGCGGTGGGGCTGGTGCCGGTGCTGGCGCATCCCGAGCGCTACAAGTGCTGCCACATCGACCTGGCGCGGCGGTGGAAGTCGCTGGGGTCGCTGCTGCAGGTGGATGGCCCGACGCTGCTCTCCAGCCGGCCGCGCGGCGACCGGGCCCGCGAGCTGGTGGCGGAGGGGCTGGCGGACATCGCCGCCGGCGACAACCACGGCGACGACCGCTCCCTGCGCAGCGCGTGGGACGAGCTGGTGGCGCACGAGGGCCGCATCCAGGCCGACCTGCTGCTGGTGCGCAACCCGCGCGCGATCCTCGAGGACCGCGCCACCGAGCCGGTGGCGCCGCTCACCTGGCGCTTCTCGCTGGTGGACCGGGTCCGGGCGCTGTTCGGCACCGGCCAGGGGAGGACCGGCCATGATCTCGCTTTCGGGCAAGGCGGCGCTGGTCACCGGCGGGTCGCGGGGCATCGGGCGTGCGGTGGCGCTGCTGCTGGCGCGGGCCGGCGCCGACGTGGGCCTCACCTGCCTCTCCCGCCGCGCCGACGCCGAGGCGGTGGCCGCCGAGATCCGGGCGGTGGGGCGCCGGGCGTGGGTGGGCAGCGGCGACCTGGGCGATCCCGCGGTGGCCGACCGGCTGGTGGCCGAGTCGGCGGAGGCGCTGGGCGGGCTCGACTGCTTCGTGGGCAACGCCGGCATCTGGCCCGCCGAAGACCTGCCGCTGGCCGAGATGCCGGACGGCCGCTGGGTGGGCACCATGCGGGCCAACCTCGACGCCATCTTCTACAGCACCCGCGCCGCGCTGCGGCGGCTGCGCACGCCGGGGCGGGTGGTGCTCATCGGCAGCACCGCGGGCCAGCGGGGCGAGGCCTACCACGCCGACTACGCGGCGACCAAGGGCGCGATGATCGCGCTGGTCAAGTCGCTGTGCGTGGAGGCGGCGCCCGGCATCACCGTCAACTGCGTGGCGCCGGGGTGGGTGGACACCGAGATGTGCTGGCCGGCGTTCGCCGACGGCGGCCGGGAGCGGATCGAGGCGGGCATCCCGCTGCGGCGGGTGGCCAGCCCCGACGACGTCGCCGGCCCGGTGGCGTTCCTGTGCAGCGACCTGGCGCGCCACATCACCGGCGAGGTGCTGAACGTGAATGGCGGCAGCGTCCTGTGCGGGTAGCATGATCCACCTGCTCTTCACCGGCGGCACCATCTCCATGCAGCGGGATGCCCGGGCCGGCGGCAACGTGCCGGCGCACGATGGCGCCGCGCTGGTGGCGCTGGCGCCCGAGTTGCCGGCGGTGGCGCCGTTCACGGTGGAGGACTGGGGCCGCTACCCCGCCTGCCACATGGGCCCGGACACGCTGTGGGCGCTGCGCAGCCGGGTGGCGGCGGTGCAGGGCGGCGGCGCGGCGCGGGGGATCGTGGTGACCCACGGGACCGACACCCTCGAGGAGACGGCCTACCTGCTGGGCCGCACCCTCGACCCGGCGGTGCCGGTGGTGCTCACCGGCGCCATGCGCACCTCGAGCGAGGCCGGGTGGGACGGGCCCCGGAACCTCACCGACGCCGCGCGGGTGGCCGCCGACCCCGCCAGCCGCGGCCGCGGGGCGATGGTGGTGTTCGCCGGCAAGATCTTCGACGGCCGGACCGTGGCCAAGGTGCAGGCCACCGCGCTCGACGCCTTCGCGGCGCCGCACGGCGCGCCGATCGGCGTGGTGGCGGAGGGCCGGGTGACCTTCCACGCCGCCGCGGGCCCGCGCACCCCGCTCGCGCCGGCCGGGCTCTCGGCCCGGGTGGCGCTGGTGCCGCTCACCCTGGGCGACGACGGCGCGGTGCTCGACCTCCTCCGCCCCACCCACGACGGCGTGGTGCTCGGCGCCTTCGGCAGCGGCAACCTGCCGCCGGGGGCGCTGCCCGCGATCGAGCGGTGGATCGGGGAGGGGAAGCCGGTGGTGCTCGGCAGCCGCTGCCTGTTCGGCGAGGTGAGCCCGGCGTATGCCTTTCCGGGGGGCGGCGCCACGGTGGTGCGGCTGGGCGCGGTGCCCGCGGGTCCGCGCACCCTGGCCCAGGCGCGGCTGGAGCTCGCGCTGGCCCTCTCGGCCGGCGTGCCCTACGGCGCGGGGGCCTGACCATGCCGTTTCCCGCCCGGCTCGACATCCCCGAGGACGTGCTCGAGATCGCCCAGCTGCTGGAGCAGGGCGGCCATGAGGCGTGGTGCGTCGGCGGGGCGGTGCGCGACACCCTGCTGGGCGAGCCCAACTCCGACTTCGATATCGCCACCGCCGCCACCCCCGACGTGGTGCAGAAGCTCTTCCGCCACACGGTGCCGGTGGGGGAGCGGTTCGGGACCGTCGCGGTGAAGACCCGGCGGCGGTATCACGAGGTGACCACGTTCCGGAAGGACGTGCAGACCGACGGCCGCCACGCGGTGGTGGCGTACGGCGCCTCGCTCGACGAGGACCTGGCCCGGCGCGACTTCACCATCAACGCCATCGCCTACCATCCGCTGCGGCACGAGTGGCGCGACCCGTTTTACGGCGCGGTGGACCTGGCGGCCCGGCTGATCCGCGCCGTCGGCGACCCGGCGCAGCGGTTCCACGAGGACTACCTGCGGGTGCTGCGGGGGCTGCGGTTCGCGGCGCGGTTCGCGTTCGAGATCGAGCCGGAGACCTGGACGGCGCTGCTCGCCGCGGTGGTGGGTCTCGACCGGCTCTCGGCGGAGCGGGTGCGGGAGGAGTGGTTCAAGGGGCTGCGGACGGCGCGGTCGCTGCCGCAGCTGCTGGAGCTGTGGCTGGGCAGCGGGGCGGCGGCGGTGTGGCTGCCGGAGCTGCTCGACCACCCGCCCACCGCGCCGACGCCGGCGGTGTCGCCGAGCGGCTCGCCGCTGGTGCAGCGCCTGGTGACGGTGGGCCGGCTGCCGGACCGGGCGGCGGCGCTGGAGGGCTTCGGCGCGGCGGGCAACGCCGAGCTGCCGCGCGACCCGGTGCTGCTCACCACGCTGCTCTGCCTGGACCCGGTGGCGGTGCTGGTGCGGCTCAAGGCCTCGAACGCGGAGATCGCGCGGGCCACGGCCCTGGTCACCGGGCCGGTGGAGCCGGCGGGGAGCGGCATGGTCGAGGTGCGGCGGTGGATGGCGGCGGTGGGCGACGCGGCGGAGGACCTCTCGATGCTGTGGCGGCTGCGGCACGGGTCGGCGCCGCCGTGGGACGGGGCCATGCGGGGCATCCGGGAGCGGGGCGAGCCGCTCACCCGCAAGCAGCTGGCGATCACCGGGCTCGACCTGCGCGAGCTGGGGGTGCCCCCCGGCCCGGAGATGGGCGCCCTGCTCGACCGCCTGCTGTCGGTGGTGGTGGACGACCCGTCGCAGAACACCCGCGAGGCGCTGCTGGCGCGCGCGCGGGGGGCGCGATGAACGCGCTGGTCTTTGCGCTGGTGGCGGCGCTGGGCAACCTGGCCGGCGGCTGGGCGGTGGTGCGGCACGAGCGGAAGAGCCTCGTGGCCATCGAGATGGCGCTGGCCTTCGGGGCGGGGTTCATGCTCAGCGTGGCGCTGCTCGAGGTGGCGCCGGAGGCCATCGCCCGGGATCCGGGGGCGCCGCTCTACATTTTGCTCGGCTACCTCGCGGTGCACCTGGCGCAGCACGTGCTGGTGCCGCACTTCCACTTCGGCGAGGAGACCCACAGCATCAGCCCGCGGCAGGGGCTCACGGCGCTGGCGGGGCTGCTGCTGCATACGTTCTTTGACGGGGGTGGCCATCGCCAGCGGCTTCCTGGTCTCAGGCTCGCTCGGCCTGCTGCTCTTCCTGGCGGTGTTCCTGCACAAGCTGCCCGAGGGGGTGGCCATGGCGAGCGTGATGCTGGCGGGGGGCCAGAGCGCCGGCCGCGCGCTGGGCGCCTCGGCGCTGCTCGGCGTGGCCACGGTGGCCGGGGTGCTGCTCACCGAGGTGAGCGCGCCGCTGGTGGCCCACGGCCTGGCCATCTCGGCCGGCGTGACGCTGTACGTGGCCGCCTCCAACCTGGTGCCGGAGTTCCAGGCCCGGCGCGGCTGGGCCATGCCGGTGGCGTTCTTCGGCGGCACCGCGGCGTTCGTGCTCACCCGGCTGCTGGTCGAGGCGGGCGGCCACTAGGCCGCGCGGGGCGCCGATGTCCTCCTCCCTCTTCTCCCTGCCCGAGCCGCTGGCCGCGCGGATGCGCCCCGCCGCGCTGGAGGAGTGCGTGGGGCAGGAGGGACTCCTGGCCCCCGGGCGGGCCCTCGGCGACGCCATCCGCCGCGGCGACGTGGGCAGCTGCATCCTGTGGGGCCCCCCGGGCACCGGCAAGACCACGATTGCGCGGCTCATTGCGCGGCACACCGACCGGGAGTTCGTGGAGCTCTCCGCGGTGCTCGACGGGGTGCCGCGGGTCAAGGAGATCGTGCGCGAGGCGGAGCAGCGGCGGGTGCTGGGCCGCGGCACGGTACTCTTCTGCGACGAGATCCACCGCTTCAACCGGGCGCAGCAGGACGCCTTCCTGCCCCACGTGGAGCGGGGCACCGTGACGCTCATCGGCGCCACCACCGAGAACCCGAGCTTTGCGCTCAACGGCGCGCTGCTCTCCCGCTGCCAGGTGTACGTGCTGGCCGCGCTCACCCCCGCCGCGATCCGCGGGCTGCTGGAACGGGCCGCGACCGACCGCGACCGGGGTCTCGGCTACCTGGACCTGGTGGTGGAGGGCGCCGCCCTGGATCTGCTGGCCGAGCAGTCCGACGGCGATGCCCGCCGGGCGCTCACCGTGCTCGAGAACGCCGCCCGGCTGGTGGGGCCGCGGGGCACGCTGACCGCGGAGCGGGTGGTCCAGGCGCTGGGCCGCCGGGTGCCGGCCTACGACAAGAGCGGCGAGGAGCACTTCAACCTGCTCTCCGCCTACCACAAGTCGCTGCGGGGCAGCGACCCGCAGGGCGCGCTGTACTGGATGGCGCGGATGCTGGAGGGCGGGGAAGACCCGATGACCCTGTTCCGCCGGGCGATCGCCATGGCGGCGGAGGACATCGGGCTGGCCGACCCCGAGGCGCTCAAGCTGGCGGTGGCGGCGCGCGAGGCCTACCACATGCTGGGCCCGCCGGAGGGGTACCTGCCGCTGGCGGAGATGACCATCTACCTGGCCACGGCGCCCAAGTCCAACCGCAGCATGCTGGCCCTCAAGGCCGCGCTGGAGGCGGCGCGGCGCACGCCGGCGGAGCCGGTGCCGCTCCACATCCGCAACGCACCGACCGGCCTGATGAAGGAGCTCGGCTACGGGGCGGGGTACCAGTACGCCCACGACGCGCCGACCGGCTACATCCCCCAGGACTACCTGCCCGAGAAGCTCAAGGGGAGCGCGTTCTACCAGCCGGGGGAGATGGGGTTCGAGAAGCGGATCAGGGAGAGGCTGGAGTGGTGGGGGAAGCAGAGGCCGGAGGGGTGAGCCGAGTTTCGGGAAGCGGGAAGCGACGGGGGAAAAGGGCAGTTCGCGGGGGGCGGAACGGCGGAACCGCCCAACCGCCGAACCCCCGAACCGCTCACGCCGCCTCCGTCTTCTCCTTCTGTTCCGGCCGCGGCCAGTGGATGTCGCGGGCGTTCTTCCAGGCGGCGAGGAGTTCGGCGTTGTCGCGCAGGCGCCGGCGCTCCATGACGTCGAGCTGGCGGAGCACCAGGATGATCTCCTTCGACAGCACCTGCAGGCGGGCGACGGCGCCGACGCGTTCGGTGCGGCTGGTGGACTGCCCGCCGACCAGCTCCTCGTAGCGGCTGAGGGCGGCGCCGAGTGCGTCGAGGGTGCCCTCGGTCATGCCGTAGGTCTCGAGCAGCGCCTTGTGGGTGGTGGCGGTCTCGAGCACCACGCGGGCCATGCTGAGGAAGCGGACCTGGCCGGCGTTGCCGGTGGGCGGCTCGAGGGTGAAGGCGGCCTCGGGCTGGCGCAGGGCGGCCACGGTGGCGATGCGGGCCAGGTCCCGGGTGTCGGTGATGATGGCGCGCCGCAGGTCGGCCTTGGTGTCCACGGCCAGCTCCACGGCGAGCCCGCTCCGCTGCTGCTGGTCGAGGAGGGTGCGCCCTTCGGCCACGAGGGTGGCGAGGGTCTGGACCGCGGCCTGGGCCGCGGGGGCGGGGTTGGGGTGGTCGAGCTGGAACTGGGCCACCCGGCCCCCCGCGTCGAAGACCAGCGCGAATGCGTACTTCATACCATCCATCCTTTCCTGTGTGTGGTGACCCGCCGTCGCTGGCGGGTTGCTGCCCTTTCCTGGGAGTGCGACGCCTGTGGGGGGCGCCGGTGGTGGCCCCGGCCCGGCGCCCACGCGCCGGCCGGTCCGGCGGTGCCTAACGCAGGCGGCGTGCCAGCGGTGTGTGGATGGGGCTGACGATGCGTGCATGGCGTTGGCGGGCAAGGCGTTAGTGTGAGGCGCGTGGCGCGCGCCGCGCCGGCGGGGCAGGTGGGGATCGTCCGGGATCGAGGACGGTCGGCGTCCTCGAGTGTCCTCAATGCAGGACGGCGGCGTTGGGCGGCGCCTCAGGCCCGTCATCCTGCGGGCAGGTCAAGCGGAAGGACCCGGAGCGCCGGGCCCGGGCAATGGCCCCGGATGCGCCGGCAATGGCCCCGGATGCACCGGCAATGACCCCGGATGCACCGGCAATGACCCCGGATGGGCCGGCAATGACCCCAAGTGCGCCGGCAATGACCCCGGATGCACCGGCAATGGCGTCGGATGGGCCGGCAATGGTCGCGGGTTCGCCGGCAATGGTCCCGGGTGCGCCGGCAATGACTGCAAAGGCGCTGGCAATGGTGTCGGATGGGCCGGCAATGCTCCCGGATGCACCGGCAATGGCGTCGGATGGGCCGGCAATGCTCCCGGATGCGCCGGCAATGACCCCATCAGGACGGTTCGGCGGTTGGGCGGTTCGGCGGGTGTGCGACGAAACTGGGCGATTTGGTCACGTGCTGACGACCTCACGCGTGAGGAGAAGGGCTGGCAGTGCGTGCAGGCGCGCCGGCAATGGCCGCGGATGGGCCGGAAATGGCCACGCGCGACGCTCAAGTGCCATCGCACGACGCTCAAGTGACGACGCATTGTGGGGAAGTGGCTGACGACCACCGGAAAGTGCCGACGGGCTGTGGGGAAGTGGCTGAGAGCCACCGGAAAGTGCCGACGGGCTGTGGGGAAGTGGCTGAGAGCCACCGGAGTGCCGACGGGCGCCGGGGAAGTGCCGACGGGCTGTGGGGAAGTGGCTGAGAGCCACCGGAAAGTGCCGATGGGCACGGGGGAAGTGGCGGAGGGCGTCGGGGAAGTGCCGACGGGCATCGGGGAAGTGCCGACGGGCCCTGGGGAAGTGCCGACGGGGCCCGGGGAAGTGCCGACGGGCGCCGGGATAGGGGCAACGCACGCTTCTCAAGGGAGCAGGTGCGGCGCTCAAGGGGGTCCGGGCCCGGCGGAAGTGGCGACGGGCGCCGGGGGAGGGACCACGGGCCGTTATCCGCTGGCCGTGCGGGTGGGGGAAATGACCGGGTGCGCCCGGGGAGGGGCCGAGGAAGCCCCTGCAGGGCGCCGGGGCCGGGCGGAAGTGGTGGAGGGCGGGGAGCGGCGCCCGGGGGTCGTGAATCCTGGCCGGTCCGGATGGCCGAGTCGTAGACTATCGGCGGTCGGGCGGGGAAGGGCGGGGGCGGGTCGGGAGGGCGGATTGCCGGAGGGGCGATTTGCCCTACCTTAGAGAAGTAGGTAGCCCCGGGCGCCATGCGTGGCCTGGGCAGGGGAAGGGCCCGGTTATCCGGGCGAGGCCCCGCAGGACATGGAGGCGTTCACGGCCCGCTTGGCAGCAACGGCGCGGGCCATCCGGTCCCGGGCGAGGGCTCCGGCGGGAGCAGTAGACTTAGTGGTTAGGTGCCGAGGGAGACTGGTGAAGATCATGAGACTGACGGACTTATCCATCACCAACTACCGAGCGCTCAGGGATGTTACGATCCCTCTTTCACGCTTCGGCTGCCTGATCGGGGAGAACAACGCGGGCAAGTCGTCCTTCTTGCAGGCGTTGTCCCTGTTCTTCTCCGGCACCAAGTTGGCCGCCAACAACTTTTTCGACGAGTCCAAGCCTATCCGTGTCGCGGTGACCTTCGAAGGTATCAGTGAGGCGGACCTGGCCAGGCTGACCGACGAGCACCGCACGCGAGTGGCCGGGATCGTCAAGAATGGACGCCTAGTTCTCGTGCGTGCCTACGACACAACTGGCAAGAGCTCACTGCTCTACAACACACTCACACCTACCAACGCCCGCTTCTCTGCGGGGAACATTGCCGCCCTTGTGAAAGGGAGTCGTGTCGGACAAGCATTCGTCACCAAAGTGGTGCAGGCGTTCCCGGAATTGGAAGGCGTCGTCGATGTGACCATGAATCAAGATGCCGTCAGGCAGAAGATTCAGGAACTCGCCGACGCACTACCCGACGATCAGAAAACTGCCGCCGATCAACCTCTGCCGACAGGTATCGACAAGAGCATCGAGCCGATGCTGCCTGACCCGATCTACATCCCGGCGGTGAAAGACCTCGCCGACGACATCAAGACAACCGAGAGCACACCCTTTGGCAAAATCCTGGCCATCCTTCTGCAGGCCGTCGAGTCCAAGTTGCCGGATGCGCAACGGCTCTTCGAAGAACTCAACGCCAAGCTCAACTGCGTCCAGCAGCCCGACGGAACAGTCGTGGACGGGCGGCTCGATGAGGTGAAGCTTATCGAGTCCACTGTCGAGAAGTACGTCCGCGAGATTTTTTCCGACGTGGCACTTCGCATCACGATCCCACCACCGGAATTGAAGACCATCTTTTCGTCTGCCCGCATTTACGCTAACGATGGTGTTGACGGCCTAATCGATTCCAAAGGCGACGGGTTGCGTCGCGCAATTGTCTTCTCCATCCTGCGATCCTATGTGGAGCTCAAGGCGAAGCTTGCGCCCGTTGCGACGCCGGTAGAGGCTGCCGCCCAGGGAGCCGAGCCGACGCAGCCGCGACTGGAACCCACTCCGGCATCCTACCTTCTGTTGTTCGAGGAGCCGGAGTTGTTCCTTCACCCCAAGGCCCAGCACATTCTCTTCGATGCCCTGCGGGTCTTCGCCAAAGAACACCACGTTCTCGTCACCACTCACTCCCCGATGTTCTTCGGTCCTGGGGCGACGGAAACGTTTGTCAAGCTACGCAAGGTGGCGGATGCCGCAACAGCGCCCAAGCCATTCACGCTGGTCCGGCCGATTGACCTTTCCGACATGGCCGCCAAGGACCAGTTTCAGATCATCTGTTTCGAAAACAACAACGCCGCCTTCTTTGCAGATACCGTCGCCCTGGTCGAGGGAGACAGCGATTACCTCCTCATGCCACACATCGCCCGGACGCTTGATCCCTCGTGGGACGTGGCGAAAGTGCCGGTTGTGTTCGCTCGGATCACGGGCAAGGGCAACATCCGGCGTTATCGAGAGTTCTTCGCCAGGTTCGGGGGACGAGTCCCGGTCATCGCCGACCTCGACCTGCTGGTAAGCGGTTTCGACCACATCGCCCCCGACAACGCCGTCAAGACCGCCAGAGACAATCTTCTGGCCAAGGTCGATGAATTGATCGTACCGGATGCCGACGGCGCATCCGCAAGGGACGCCAAACACGCCCACGATTCCGGTGAACTGCGAGGCCTGTGGCGGAAGGTCAGGGGCGTCCAGGCGGAACTCAAGTCTGGCAATTGCACCCAAGCCGAGCATGACGTGGCAGTGGATGCGTTCTTTGCATGGCAGAGAAAGCCCGACCGGCTCGCGGTCCTCACGACCAGCACGGACGTACAGATGCTCGAGTTGAAGCATCGTCTACTCGAGAGGCTGAGAGCGATCGATGTCTATGTACTGGAGCGCGGTGCGATAGAACAGTACTACCCCGACACCATCACGGGAGCGGACAAGCCGTCGCGTGCCCAGGAGTTCTGCTCCAAAGTGGCCACACGCGACGCGATTCTCGCCTGTTGCGGCGAACAAACGGTCACGCGTGACGGCGCCCAGACAACCGTCAAAGAATTTGAGCTCATCTTCCACGGATTGTTCCGAGAGTGTCGAAGATGAGGAGGCTATGCGTGGCGGCGCCGAACAACAGCATGCAGCCGGCGGGGCTACGCGCCGCCGCTGATGCTGAGCGTTAGGCGCCCAACTGGCCTTGCAGGCCAACTCGCGATGCGTCAGAGCAACAATCCTCTCGATCCTCCTCCGCGCGGTGCCCTTGACCTCGAGGCAACGATCGGACCTCAGGCATTAGCTGAGGTCTGCCCTCGGGAGCTTTCTACCATTGCAGAGCTCGCCCAGTACTCCCAACTCCGAGTGACGGCCATCGCACCTCCGTCAGAGGTGCGTCTGGCACTTGCAGGCACTAACGTGCAAATCGGCGACGTCCATTTCCATGATGAGATCGTTTCCTTCCGAAGTCCGACCGTGGGAGCCGTTATAGGACCGCAATGGCGCTATGACCGATTCCTTGCTCTAACCGGCAACCCGGCGTCTGCCCTGGACCGATTAATTGCGGACTCCGATACCGGCCTTGGTATATGCGTCCTTGCGCAAACGTCGGTGTCACCGGAAGCCCTGCGCCGTCGCCGATGGGGGCTCTCCGATGTGCCCGGTCTCTTCCTGCGCATTCGGCTTGTGATGGTCGCGCTCGACCATTATGAGCAGCGGCCGAACTGTTTCATAGACAAAGGTCTCTATCTACTCCTTCGTAGGCACAACCTATTCCGCTCCTTCACCCAAGCATGGACTACCCTTTGCGCGGTGAGTGCGCGGGGCCTGCTCGAGGACCACTTGTCCAGCCTCGGCAATCGCCTAAAGTTCATCTGCCAGGCGCATGATCTTGCCATGATCGCCGCTCTGCGAACCCCCGGGAACTCCACGGAGGCAGACTGCCTCTATCACATCAACAGTTTAGCACTTCTATCCACAGGCGCTTTGGACGATCTCGCGTGGCTACTACACCACTTCTACCCCTCTAGTCTTCACCTTCAGGGCATTACTCTGAGGCAAGGGCGACGCGGAGAATCGAAGCTCCTGCGCCATATCGCCGTCCACAATCCGCACCTGTCTACCTTGCTCGCCGAGCCGCGACTTCGCAACAGTATCGAAGGGCTTTTTGCTATCAGAGATCAGCTTCAGCATCGCGACTTGCCTCAAGTAATCGGCCACGCAGTGGGCTCTGGCGACCGAATGTTCGGACTGCTCCTCATTCCGAGTACCACTCTGGGGCTCTTGCGTGCCGCCACCTCTGACCCCATTGTGCCCTTCCAAGCGCTACCGGGCTTTGCCGATCACATGATGGCTGACCCGGTATGGCTCGCCGACACCATTCTTGCTTCTACGATTCACGTCGTTAACGCTGTTCTCGCATTGCTGCCTTGGGAGCCCCTGCTAGCCACCCTTCCGCTTGAGGCCCGTTCTGCGTGTGAGGCCAGCCTCCAAGCTCGGCTCGCCCACCCTCCTCCGGGCGTGGCGTTTCCGGGCGGTGTTCTTTTTTGAGTGGATGCCTAAGCACCGCACCTGGACTCCTGCCCGGCTGATCGCGAGGGATCTCCGATGGCGCGAGGTCGACTGCAGGCATATTTCCGGCCCATTGGTGGGCCCGTCGGGGCCCTGGCCATGGTGGAAAGGCGCGCGCGGAGTGCGAATCGCATGCGGGAGGCCTCAAGGGAGGCCACGCTGGCTACCGGCTTGTCCCCGCGCCGGTCTGACCGGACGCCATCATTGTGATGCCTCGAGCACCTCGCGCTGGAAGGCGACCTCATTCAGCTGCTGCAGAGGATCACCCCAGTGCCCGCTCGCGTGAAGAAGCACTTTCCCGAACCCGTCCTTGACGGGACCGCCGTGGGCAGTCTCCTTCGCGCTTGGGTGTAGGCCGCCCGCGACTGGCGCCGGCGTTCCCGCACCTGCCGGGGCCCCGTGGAGACGGCAACCGCGAAGACGGACTTGGCAAGAGCGACGCCGATCTGGAGCATGGAACTGGGCACCTCCCCTGGCTGGTTGGCCCAGTATGGGGCCGGTTGGTGGTCCTGGCACTGTGGTGCCGTATGGGGGAGGAGTCCATCCCATCGCATGAAGCTGTCAGCGCTCGGCGCGACAGTTGTCTTTGCCCGAGAACTTACAAGCCTCGCGCTGCAGCTTATCCGGAGACGTTTGGCCGCGCCTAGGATGGCGGCCCTCGCGCCACGAGCCGTGCATGGTGTGAGCCACCCCTTGTCCGCAGAGAGCCCTTTGTGCGTACCGACCTTCCCCTAGGTGTTTGCGCCCTCCTCTGCATCGGTATCCCTGGCAGCGCGCAAGCCCAGAAGGTGGACCTCCCGAGCTGCCAGAGCGACACACTCAAAGGGAAGGTCACGACTTTTCAGGTAACGATGCCATTGCCACCTGGGCGGGCGTACGGACGGGTAGTACGTGCGTTCATTCAAGTCGGCCTGGCACCATCAAACGCCGCGGCCATTACCGGGCAGGTCGAATGGAACAGCGGCACTGAAACGAACTTCTGGGGAGATAATCACGCACGTCGCATCACAGCGACCGTTGTTGAGGACGACGAGGATGAAAGCAAGTCGCTGATCATCATTTCACCCTACGAAGCCACCTCGGATGGCTTTACAGATAGCCATTCGATGCGACCGCTATCCAATAGGAACGGCGGGTACGGCAAGAGAGTCTGGTGCGCCGCGTGGGCGATAAGTGACACACTGCGTGCCGCAGCGGATAGGCTAGCCACCAGGAGATCTCAGCCCGTGGCCGCCGGCACAGCGGATAGCGTTCCTGATGCGGCAGTACCGGCTGGCGCTGAGAGACCATAGCCCGGCAGTGGCTGAGTTATCAAGACTAAGTGCGACACTGAACCGCGAACCGCCCCGGAATTGCCGGAGGCGCCAATGTTTGAGAAGTTGGAGCTGACCCGACCGCCAGAACCTGATCCAGCGATATCGTCCGGAACCGCCACGCTGGCGGACCTCCCCGACATAGCACCACTAGGATGCGCCGGACAGCCACCCGGGTGCCCAGGCTCCGGCTCGCCACTGGGGACCTCATGAGGTGTACTTAGTTGAAGATCCCCTGACAGTCGGCTAGAAAAGGGAGGGTGTCCATGACCCTCTGCCGGTGGTAAGCTGGAGTTGTCGAGAAACCAGTCTACCCAGGGAGATGACCATGGACACCCGAGAGAAGCTTATCGATGCCCGGATCGGGATGCTAGCGCTGGCCGACGAGCTGAAGAATATCAGCCGGGCCTGCCAGGTCGCCGGGATCAGCCGGACGCACTACTACGACATCAAGGACGCCTTCGAGCGGTACGGCCGGGATGGGCTGGCCCCGCGGGAGCGGCGCCGGCCCCGGATGCCGAACGAGACGCCGCCGGAGCTGGTGGCCCGGATTCTCGAGATGACGGCCGAGTACCCGACCTACAGCTACGTTCGGGTCTCGCAACAGCTGCGCCTAGTCGGGGTGCCGGCCAGTGCCGCTCAGGTGCGGGGCGTGTGGCTGCGGGAGGGGCTGCTCAAGCGCTTTGACCGGCTGCTCTGGCTCGAGCGCCGGGTGGCCGAGCGGGGCGGGCCGCTCACCGAGCAGGTGCTCAAGCTGCTGCGGCAGCATGCCCACCAGACCGTCGATCCGCAAACGCACATCGAGGCCCCGGTCCTGGGGTATCTGGGCTGCCAGGACACGTATTACGTGGGCGCCCTGAAGGGCGTGGGCCGGGTGTACGCCCAGACCTTCGTCGATGCCAACGCGGCGGTGGGCTTCGCCAAGCTGTACCTGAGCAAAGTGCCGATGACCGCGGTGGATCTGCTCCACGACCGGGTGCTGCCCTTCTACGAGGCCCAGGGGGCGCCGCTGCAGCGGGTGCTCACCGACAATGGCCGGGAGTACTGTGGCCGGCCCCTGCACCACCCCTTCGAGCTCTACTGCGCAGTGCAACAGGTGGAGCACCGGACCACCCTGGTCGGGTCGCCCGAGTCCAACGGGATGGTCGAGCGCTTCAACCGGACGCTCAAGGAGGAGTTCTTCGGCGTCGCCTTCCGGAAGCGCTTCTACGCGTCCGTGGAGGCGCTGCAGGCGGACCTGGACGGCTTCCTGAGCTTCTACAACGGGCAGCGGGCGCATCACGGCTACCGGACGCAGGGCCGAACCCCGCTGCAGACCTTCAACGAGCATCAGCGGGCGGCGGAGGCGCCCCAGGCCGCGTAGTCATCCCGAACCCAGCGCCACCGGCCCGAGTGTCCGGGGATCCTCCGCCAAGTATACGCTGGCCCCCAAGCCTCCTGCAGCACCTCGGCCGGCGCGTGGGCGGCGAAGTAGGTCCCGAAGGCCCTCCGGGACAGTCGCCGGCACTCTCGCACCTGGCCGGGCACCGCAGAGACGACGGCCTCGAAGCCGGCCTTGGCAAGATCGACGCGGATCTGTAGCGTATGCATGGGCTCCTCCTCCTCTTGGTTGGTGGCCCGGTTGGGGCCGTTGCGCATTCTCGGCACAGTGGTGCCGTTCGGGAGGAGTCCATCCCATTACATGAAGCTCGCAGGGCGCGGCCGTAGCTTTGCGACGACCACGCAAGCTTTGCGACGACCTCGCACTAACGGACGGTAGCCGGGACGGCCTTCCTCGACTAGCCGCGGCCCTGCGGCTTATGCGAGGTCCTAGTGCCCCTCACAAGCCATGAATGAGGGCGTAGCGGCAGGGCCAGCCGACCAGCATAGCTTGCTGAGGACCAGAAGCGACACAAGCGCCGCCTAGAGCCAGGCCTTCGCGGTGCGGCACAGCGCGGGCATCGTGCGTCAAAGAGTACTTGACCTAGAGCCGGCGACGACGATGTTCGATGAAGTACGACCTTGGCGGGTGAGCTGTATGGGGCAGTGCGTGACGAATGGCGCCGGTGTGGTGGCGGAATATCGGCCGAGTTGGCCAATTGCGGTGCCGATAGACTGTGGGGGGGGCTATGAACTTTGATCCGGCGTCCTCATTCTCGGACAACCTCGCCCGGTTCCGGGCGGAAGCGGAGCGCATCGATGCCGATTGTGCTCGTATCCTATTCGAGAATCTGGCGCTGTTGGCGCGTGACGGTGACGCGACACGCACCCGGCAGGCAGTTCAGGAGTTCAACCGGGCGGTCCTGGCCGCGCTGGACGGGCTGCCAGAAGGGCCTGCGGCATGAGCCGGTATTTTCTCGCCTCCGTCGCCATTGAAGGATTTCGAGGCATCAACAATGACGGCGATCCCCTTGTGTTGAAGTTCAAGCACGATGCCGTCAACTCCGTTCACGCGCCCAACGGCGTCGGGAAGAGTTCAATCTTCGAAGCGCTGCACTTCGCCCTGCACGGCACGGTACCGCGCCTGGAAGGGATGCAGGAAGCCGAACAGGGCGCGAGTTACGTCATCAACAAGTTCCATCCAGCGCAACAGGCTACGGTCGCCCTGGTATTCATGAGCGATGACGGCACCCCCAGCGTGTCGATCACCGTCACCCAGGCAGCTGGAGGCGCACGGGTGGTCACGTCCCCTTCCGGCCATACCAATCCCGACGGCTTCCTCGCGGATCTTTGCGAGGATTTTGTGCTGGTCGATTACCCGCGCTTTGCCTCCTTGGTTGATTGCTCGGCACTGGAGCGCGGGCGCTCCTTCGCCTCGCTCGTCGGCATGAGCCGGTATTCCCAACTGCGGCAAGCGCTCGACGGGGCCAAAAACACCCGCAACATCAACGGCGATCTCGAGCTGTCCACGCTCGAGGCCGACGCCACCGCCGCAAGCCGCGCGCTCGCGGGGGTCGAACAGCGCATTCTCACCGCCCATCAGGAAGTGACCGGCTCCGTCGGCGGTCAGATGGCGGATACCGCAGCACTGAAAGCGCGGGTGACGGCAGGACTGGCAAGCACCGCGCTCTTAGCGCCGTTGCTCGCCAATGCCTCGGTGATGGAGCTCGACTTTGACGCCGCAGAAAAGCTCATCGAGCAGGAAGAAGGCGGTGGGGCGCGGAAAGCCTTGGAGGTTCTCAACACCGCCGTCACGACGCTTGACGGCTTGCAGGTCTCGGCGGCGGAGCTTGCCGAGCTCGACGCGCTACTGACGGCGGCGAAGGCGCGCGACGATGCGATGCGCAAAGTCGGCGCCGCCAGCCTGCACGCCCTGCTGAAAGGTGCGCTCGCGGTCGTGAACAGTGCGGACTGGCGCGATCCGATGGTCTGCCCTGTCTGCGACAATGCCGGAGACGAGCCGCTTTCTGATCAGCTGGAGACGAAGCTCCGCGCATTATGATGAGGCCGGACAGCTCGACGCCGAGCTCAAACGGCAGGTGCAGAGCGCGGGGTGCGTCGGGAAGCTTCGACTGCTCGAAGAGCAGTCGCGCCTTAGCGTTGCGGATGGTGATCGTATCGCGCCGGTCCTGACCGTGGCTGCGCACCAGTCGTCAGTGGCGACGGTCGACCTGGAACGCGCGAAGAATGCGCTTGGCGCCCTCGAAGCGAAGCGCGTTGACGTGCTTGCGGCGATCCATGCCGAGAGGACGACGTTACAGGCCAGCTTGCCCCCGTCGCTCGTCGCCGTCACTCGCACTCTGGGGCAGGCCAAGCAATTCCGCGACGCGATGAACGACTACGAGCGCACCCTTCCGGCGCTCGCGAGGAAGCGTGCGAAGCTCGCGAAGCTCGTTCGGTGGCGGACGTTCATTACGACAGTAGCCGGACAGTTCGCAACGGCGGAAAGCGTGCTCGCCAATGCGCGCATCACGGATATTCAGGCCAGTTGCCAGGAGCTTTTCCGGCATCTGGTGCGCGGCGGCCCAGACGTGCGGCCGATGCTGAACCGGGCGCAGAACACCGAGCAGGTGGAGTTGAAGCTGGCCAACTTCTTCGGCCTTTCAAACCAAAGCGCGCGGGCGCTCCTGTCAGAGAGTTACCGCAATGCCGTCGCCGCTTCTGTATTCTTGTCCGCAGCGACCCGGCAGCAGGGTGTGCCGCGCTTTATGGTGCTGGACGATGTGACCTCAAGTTTCGATGCCGGACACCAGTTCAGCTTGATGGACACGATCCGGACGAAATTGCGGTTTGGAGCGGCGAACGGGCTCCCCGGCGGGCTTCAGTTTATCATCCTCAGCCACGATGCGAGCCTTGAGAAGTATTTCGACCGGCTGAACGACACGACTGAGTGGAATCACCAAAAGCTGCAAGGCATGCCGCCCCGTGGGCGGCTAATGATCGCTGCGCAGCAGGCGGATCGTCTGAAGGCACAGGCCGAGCAATACCTGAACGCGGGGCAGATAGATGTCGGCGAGCCGTATGTGCGCCAGTATCTTGAGTACAAGCTTGGTCAGATCATCACGAGTTTGGAGATCCCGGTGCCGCCCGATTACGCTACGCGGGGTGACAAGCGCACGTTGTCCACTTACATCGATGCAATTACGAAGGCAGTCTCCCTCTATCAAGCGGCGGGGTACTGCGTTCTAACCCCCGAGCAAATTGCCGCTCTGAAGAACCACCATGCACCGTCGATTGTTGCAAACTACGTCAGTCACTATGAGACAGGCGCAGGCGATCCGTTCAACGCATATGCTTTGCTTGGAGTGCTGCAAAGCGTCGACGCTCTCGCCGATTGCTTTGCCATGATTGACCCCGCCACAAACCGGGCCAAGTATTACCGGCGGCTTGATCGGCGGTAGCCGACCATGGCGAGTCCATGTGATCTGACCCCCGGACGCTGATCCAGTGATAATGTCCGGTACCCCCGTGGGGCGGACCTCCCCGAAATAGGATCGTTGGCGCGCGGCGGACGGCCATCGATGGCGGCATGCTACGCCAAGTGACCTTGCCACATCGATCCGGAATCGCGCTAGCTGCGGCTGTCCTCCTGGCGGCCGCGGTGTCCGCGAGCGCCCCCGCACAGACGCTCCGGACGCCCGGCATGCAGCCGGTCCGCCCACCGGCCGGATACTCCCGCGTTGCGGTGACCCGCCAGGGGGCGTACGATTCGCGGCGTCCGGCCCGCGCCCGTGGCTCACGCTCGGCCCACTTCTTACCCCCCTGTCGATGCTCCTCGAGCCTGCGCTTGCCACGCCGCGCCTCCGGCTCCGGCCGTTCGGCGAGGCGGACTTCGAGGCGTTCTACACCTCCTGCGTCTGCGACCCGGCCGTCATGGCCTTCTACCACGCCTACCGGCTGATCGTGTCGGATGAGGAGCGCCGCCTGCGCGCCCGCCGAGACTTCGTGGACCACTTCACGCTGGGCCGGACCACGCGCGACTACATCTGCTGGGCACTGACGGCCGGCCCGGCCCTCGCGGCCCCGGCGGGCGCCTTCGTGGGCTGGTGCGGCATCCTGACCCCGGCCCTGGAGGAGCAGGCCTGGGGGCCGGAGCTCGCGTACATGCTGGCGCGGCCGTGGCACGGGCTGGGACTCGCGACTGAAGCCGGGGCCGCCGTCATGGCCGACGCCTGGCCGCGGTACGGGCTGGCCCGGCTCCACGCCGTGGTCGACACGCCGAATATGGCGTCGCGCCGGGTGCTCGAACGGCTCGGGCTCGACCTGCACGGTCCCGTGGAGGTGTACGGCAGCGCCGACATGCTGGTCTACACCGCCACGGCGTCGACGCGCGGGGCCTGAGAGGCGCAGCTACGTGGCGGGCGGTTGCATAAGGCCACCCCAATGCCCGCACCCGTAAACCGGCAATTGTCCGCGCCGGCTCGTTGGCCA
Source organism: Gemmatimonadota bacterium (assembly GCA_016713785.1). Lineage (NCBI taxonomy): Bacteria > Pseudomonadati > Gemmatimonadota > Gemmatimonadota bacterium. The sequence continues at coordinate 341,099 of JADJOM010000003.1, forward strand.
GCACCACCGCCGGCATGTTGTGGCACCGCCGAATCGCGGCGCCACGCCCTACTGCTTGGCGGACTTCAGCGGGGCCCGACTCAACGCCTTGTGGCGGGCGGCCTCGAGGAGGGCCTTGGCGTCGGCCCGGTTGGTCTTGTTGCCATCGCGATAGCGCGCCACGTCCTGGGATGCAGCATGGTCACCTTTTGCCCCAGGCGCTGGAGCTGCCGGCCCCAGCGATGCGCCGACCCGCAGGCCTCCAGCAGCACCCCGGCCGGCGCCTGCGCGGTGAAGCAGGTCCCAAACCCAGACAGCGACAGGCGTCGGGTCTCCCTCACCTGCGCGGGCACCGCGGAGACCGCGACCTCAAAGACGGACTTGGCAAGATGGCCGCCGATCTGTAGCGTAGACAGGGGCTCCTCCCCCAGTTGGTGGCCCTGTTGGGGTCGTTTCGCAGTTCTGGCAGACTGGTGCCGTTTCGGGGAGGAGGCCTAACCATCACTTGGAGCAGTCGGGGCCGGGCGCCTCGGCGCCACTGCGAGGCACGGTAGCGGTGTGCCTCAGCGAAACGTTCATTGCACAAAGTGGTCTCACGCAAGGAGCCGTGATGCTTCAATGGGCAACTGAGTTTCCTGCAGCTCCCGAAACCACGCCGGAAGCATTCCTTGCCATCGCGAAGAAGTGGCTTCAAGGCTCCCCCCACCTTGGGTGGAAAGGATACAAATTCGCGGACTCGCCCCCAGACGATCAAATCCTCTACAACCACAATGGACAGACAGCGACTGCTGTTCGAGTAACTACTGCCGCCGGTTCTTGGGCTGGTTTCGAGCATAGCTGGGTGGACGGCGAACGTCAGTGGACCACTCAGCTAGTTGGGCACAAGAGTTTGGACGGCTTCCTTGTTAGCGTCCGCCTCGACTGTGCACTCCTCAAACCGACCGCTGTCCTGCCAAAGGCCAAGAAGCCTTACTCCATCAAGCTCGTCTTTGACCTCCTAGGTGGGGGAACCGACGGCCTCCTGACTGTCCAGGACAAGCCCCACTTCCTGGCGGAGAATCAGGTCGACGACGCGGCCTCAATGCTCACAGGGCGTAGTGGAGGGCGCCTTCCAATCGTCTATCTCAGTAGTCCACACAGAGGACTTCCTCGGCTCGATGCCAGTGCATTGGCGAAAGACCTTGGCGGACTTGCACACGTTGTTGTCGAGCCATCCAAGTACTTCTCATTTGCGTTGGCGCGTCGCGCCAGCAGCCAGAACCCCTATGGTGGATCGGTTGGCATTGTGTGGCCGCATGCCGCTGGCCAGCTAATGAAAATCAGGCCATTCCAAGGTAGCACGGCAGCAGAGGTTCAAGTCGCAGTTGGCGAGCATGTTCGCAGCTCCCTGACAATGGTGCGCCCGAGTAGTGAGGTTACTTGGTCATACCTTAGCCAAGCACTTTCTCAGGTCCGGATCGCTGCCCTGAAGGCCTCTGGGTCTCAGTCTGTCGATGACTACATCGAAGCATTCGACCGCGACATGGAAGCCCAGGCGAAGCAACTGGATGAGGCGAATCACGAAATCGGGCGCCTAAATGCGGAGATCCGACGCCTCTCTTCTGGCTCAAAGCAAGCTGGCTTGCTCAAGGCAGGTAAGGAGGTCGAATACTTTCCAGGAGAACTCGCTGACACGATCGCGGCGAGCCTCCAAATCGCCTCCCGCAACCTCGGAGGCGGCTCGAGGCGCCGACACCTAGTTGATGACCTCATTGCGGCCAATCCAGCGACGGGAGCGAGCGCTGATATTGTTGATGACATCAAGAACGCCTTCGAGACTGACGGCGGGCTTGGCAATGGCCAAAGGCGGCTGCTAGAAGATCTTGGCTTTACAATCACAGAAGATGGAAAGCACTACAAAGCGGTTTATCGCGACGATGGGAGGTACACCTTCACCATCGCCAAGACACCAAGCGACCACAGGGCGGGAAGGAATCTCGCGGGTGAAATTAACCGCACCCTCTTCCGATAAGCACAGCCCGGAGGCCACATGCTTGATCCGTTGATCCTCGGCCTCGCGGCGCTGGTGGCCATCGTGGTCGCCGTCCTCATTGTGGCCTGGCGGAGCACCGCCGCCGCCAGGGCAGAGGCCAGCCGCCTCGGTACGGAGGTGACAAACCTCCGAATCCGGGTCAGCCGGCTCGCCCCCTTCGAGAAAGTGGCCGACGCCACGGCGCGTGCCGCGGAGATCCTCCGGGACGCGGAGAGCGCGGCGAGCCGCGCCCGAGCCGAGGCCGACCGCCTGCAGGCCGAAGTCGCGGTATCGGCGGAGGCCATCCGGGCCCGCGCGGAGGCCGAGGCCTCCACCATTCGCTCGGAGGCCATCGAACGGACCCGCTCCGCCAACGCGAAGGGGGATGCCATCATCGCGGACGCGGAGCGCCGTGCGGCCGCGATCGTCCAGGAGGCCCACGCCAAAGCGGAGGCGCTCGCTGGGGACGCCCTCCGCGCCGTCCAGGAGGCGGACAAGCTCGAGCGGACAGTCCGCGCGATGCGGAACAAGCTGGAGGGCTATGGCGACCGGTATCTGATCCCGACCACCACGCTCATCGATGAACTTGCCGCCGAGATGGGGCATACCGAGGCGGCCCAGCGTCTCAAGGTGATCCGGGACGAGGTGCGGCAGGCCATCAAGGAGGGCAAGGCGGCGGACTGCGACTACGTCGAAGACGGCCGGCGGGAGACGGCGATCCGGTTCGTGGCCGACGCGTTCAACGGGAAAGTGGATTCGATACTGGCGTGTGTGAAGCATGACAACGCCGGGGCCCTCGCCGAGGAAATGCGAGACGACTTCATCCTTGTGAACCACAACGGCGAAGCATTCCGCAACGCACGGATCCGCGAATCCTATCTTGCCCTGCGCCTTGAGGAGCTTAAGTGGGCGGCCATCGTCCACGGCCTCAAGGTCGAGGAGCGTGAGGAGCAGCGCCGGATCAAGGAGCAGCTGCGCGAGGAGGAGAAGGCACGGAAGGGTATGAGCGTGCCATGCGGGAAGCTGCCCGCGACGAGGAGCTCGTCAAGAAGGCCATGGAGAAGGCCCAGGCGCAGCTGGCAAGGGCCAGCGAGGACCAGCGGGCCAAGTACGAGGCGCAGCTGACCGAGCTGGCCGCGCGCCTCAAGGAGGCCGAGGAGAAGAACAAGCGGGCGCTCTCCATGGCCCAGCAGACCAAGCAGGGCCACGTCTACATCATCTCAAATATCGGTTCCTTCGGGGAGCACGTTTACAAGATCGGCCTCACCCGTCGGCTCGAGCCACTCGACCGGATTCGGGAGCTCGGCGACTCCAGCGTGCCGTACGAGTTCGACGTGCACGCCCTGATCTTCGCTGAGGATGCCCCGGCTCTCGAGCACCAGTTGCACCGGCACTTCATCATGAACCAGGTCAACAAGGTTAACTACCGGAAGGAGTTCTTCCGGGTGGACCTGACCCACATCCGGCAGGAGATTGAGGGACTCGGGCTGACGACTAAGTGGACGATGGCGGCCGCCGCGCAGGAGTACCGGGAGTCCCTCAAGATCGAGGAGCTGATCGCCAAGGATCCGGCAGCGCGCGCCGCGTGGATCAAGCGACAGTATACTTACGAAGCAATGTCCGCCATGTCTGAGGGCGAGGACGATTCCCCCGCGCCACCGGGCCTCCGACTCAGCACAGAACCGGCCGTAGTAGTGTCCACAAGTCATCCTGATCCGGGCGCCGGCCAGGTGGCGTCGCCGCTGGCGGCGGATAGTCTCGTCCCCCAGCGTGCACCCTCGTGACACCCAACGAACTGCGTGACATCCTCCAGTCGCCGCGCGAGGAGCGTGGACTGGAGTTCAAGGGTCCCGGCGAGAGAGATGATCGAGTGTTCTTCGCCTTGGTCGTCCAAGCGGTGCTGGCCATGGCGAACCGCCGAGACGGGGGTGTGGTCGTTGTCGGGGTGGGGGAGACTGACGGCCGCTTCGAGCCAGTCGGACTCACCGCGGACGAGCTGCAGACCTGGAAAAGCGATCACGTGCTGGACGGGCTCGCCGAGTACGCCGACCCGAGTGTCGATGTCCGCTGCAGCCCCGTCGAGCTGGACGGAAGGACCTTTCTCGTCATCGAGGTCAGCGAGTTCGAGGATCTGCCGGTCGCATGCAAGAAGGACTTTCCGGGGACCCTCCAGCGGGGCGTGTTCTACGGGCGCCCTCGCCGAAAGCCGGAATCGATGGCGATTGGTACACAGGCGGACATGCGGGACCTCATCGACTTGGCGACTGAGAAGCGCCTACGACATCTGCTGGAGATCACGGCCGGCGCTGGCGCTAGCCTGAAGCCCGACGACTCGTGGCCCCTCCTAGAGCACATCGGTGGCAAGGTGGCTCCCACGATCCGCTCCCGCGGCTGGTGGTCTTTCGTTGTGCGCCCAGCGCGGCCAGGGGCAACAGGCTTCGGATCGCTTGCCGAGATGGAACAAGCCCTACGAGGGACGGAGGTGCATTATTTCGGGTATCGCTTTCCGCGCCTGTACAGGGATGTTGCACCTATGCGCCACCAGCACTTCCTCGAGCAGCAAACAGAAGTGGACGAGTTTCTGGAGGCATGGCGCTTCTTCGACAGCGGGGCCTTTCTCTGGCTGGGTGGGTACACCAGTGACTGGAAGGACCGAGAGCTCTTCCAAGATCGCCCCTTGCCAGACAACTGGCGCCATGGAGGCGCACCTCCGGGGTCGGTGAGCTCCTGGCCTACCTCACGTTGGGGTTTGAGTTCGCTGCGCGTCTCGGGGCGACCGGCAAGCTCGGCGCGGGCATCCATGTCGAGGTTCGATTTACGTCATTGAACGGACGTGTGCTCATGATGGACCTTCCGCGGCGGGTGCCGTTCACGTCGCGGCGGATCGCGCATGCCGACTCCTTCGCTGAGCAGATTGTGAGTCCGACGGCTGAGCTGCTGGGGCGCGTTCCCGGGCTGGCCTCCGAGTACGGCGTCAAGGTATTGTCCTTGTTCGGTTGGGACGTAGACACCGCATGGTGCCGGCGCATCATCGACGATCTCCGAGGGGCCGGGAAGTAGGCCCGGCACGGTTGGCGTGAACCGCCCCGCGAATTCCGGAGACTCGAAAGCGTGAGCTCGCCCATGGCGGGTCCTGCTGGGCGCGGGACAGGGATGTACTCCCATCCTTCCGTGCGGCGGCGCCGCTCCGGCCATTGCGTCCTGTCGGCCCGCCGGCAACACCCGCCCCGACGTCAGGCACCGATTCGCCACCCCCACCCCCATGCCCGCAGCCCTTCGCCGAGCCCTCCTAGCCGACATCCCCGCCATGCAGCGGGTCCGGCACGCGGTGCGGGAGAACCGCCTGGTGTCGCTCGTCATCCCCGCCGAAGCCTACCGGGAGGCCATCGAGGACACCGGCCGCGGCTGGGTGATCGAAGTGGATGACGAGGTGGTGGCCTTTGCGGTGGTGAATGCCCGGACCGGGAACGTCTGGGCGCTGTTCGTCGACCCGGCCCACGAGCGATGCGGATTCGGGCGGCGGCTCCTCGATACGCTGGTGGCGTGGGGCTGGTCCGTCGGCCTCAAACGCCTGCACCTCTCCACCGCGCCCGGCACCCGCGCGGAAGGGTTCTACGAGGCGGCCGGCTGGCGACGAACCGGCCTCACCCCCGACGGCGAGGTGGCGTTCGAGCTGCGGCGGAGCGACCAGACGCCCGCCCCGCCGGGGTAACGGGGTACCCCCCGCCTCCCTCTTCCCTGTTCCCTCTTCCCTTTTCCCGTCTTTTCCTCCCCCCCGCCTATATTCCAGCCATGCGCAAACTTCTCCCTGTCCTGGCCCTCGCGGTCGTGGCCGCCTGCGGGCCCGGCGGCGTCAATCCGGTGAACATCCTGCAGCCCGACGTCCGGCTGCATCACCTCTCGGTCCGCAACCTGGGCCTCTCCGGCGGCACGCTCGACGTGGCGCTGGCGTTCCACAATCCGAACCAGATCACCCTCAAGGGCGTCGGCCTCACCGCCAGCCTCGACATCGAGGGGAGCCGCTTCGGCGACGTGGCGCTGACCAACCCGTTCACCCTGGCGGCCAAGGACACCACCCTCCTCACGGTGCCGCTCACCTTCAAGTGGTCCGGCGTGGCCAGCGCCGCCCGCTCGGTGCTCGGCTACGGCGCGGTGAACTACGGCATCAACGGCCGGTTCACGATCAACACACCGCTCGGCACCCCGCTCGAGATTCCGTTCTCGGGGCAGGGGAACGTGCCCCTGCTCAAGCCCTGACCCGGGGACCCCGCCGATTCGCGAACTGATCACGATCGAACCGCCCGCCGAGCGCGCCGTGCTGGTGGGCGCGCCCCGCAAGGGCTCGGAGGACGCGGACCACCTCACCGAACACCTCGATGAGCTGGGCCGGCTGGCCGACACCGCCGGCGCCGTCGTCGTCGGCCGGCTGTCGCAGCAGGTGGCCAGCCCCAACCCCGCCACCCTGATCGGCGAGGGGAAGGTCGAGGAGCTCCGGGCGCTGATGGAGGAGAGCCGCGCCACGCTGGTGCTGTTCGACGAGGAGCTCACCCCCAACCAGGGCGCCAACCTCGAGAAGGAGCTCAAGACCCGCGTGATGGACCGGGCCGAGCTCATCCTCGACATCTTCTCCACCCGGGCACGCACCCACGAGGCCAAGCTGCAGGTGGAGCTGGCCCAGCTGGCCTACCTGCTGCCGCGGCTGGCGCGGATGTGGACCCACCTGAGCCGTATCCGCGGCGGCATCGGCCTCCGGGGCCCGGGCGAAACCCAGCTCGAGACCGACCGCCGGATGATCCGGCGCAAGATCCAGCTGCTGCGCGAGAAGCTGCGGGAGTGGGAGAAGCACCGCGAGGTGCTCCGCGCCGGCCGCACCCCGCTGCTCTCGGTGGCGCTGGTGGGCTACACCAACGCCGGCAAGTCGAGCGTGCTGCGGATGCTCTCGGGAGAGCACGGGATCTTCGTCGAGGACCGGCTCTTCGCCACCCTCGACACCCTCACCCGCGAGGTGGACCTGGGCGAGGGGTGCCGGGCCCGGGTGTCGGACACGGTGGGGTTCATCCGCAAGCTGCCGCACCACCTGGTGGCGAGCTTCCGGGCGACGCTCGAGGAGGTCCGCGGCGCCGACCTGCTGCTGCACGTGGTGGACGCGAGCCACCCCGGGTGGGAGGAGCAGATGGCGGTGGTGGACCAGGTGCTGGCCGAGATCGGCGTGGGGGAGCTGCCGCTGGTGCCGGTGTTCAACAAGATGGACCAGGTGGCCGAGCCGTCCGCCTTCGCCGCGCGAGCCCGGGCGCTCTACCCCGACGCGCTGCTCGCCACCACCCAGCGGCTCGACGGGCTCGAGGGGGTCAAGTCGGCGCTGCGGCAGCGGGAGCGGGAGCTGCGGCCGCCGGTCACGGTGCTGGTGCCGCTGGCCGATGGGGCGCGCCTCGCCTCGCTGTACCGCCTGGGCGAGGTGGTGGACCAGACGGTGGAGGGGGAGCACCACAAGGTGCGGGTGCGGCTGGCGCCGTGGCAGGCGGAGCAGCTGCGGCGGGAGGGGATCGGAGTGGAGGCGGTAGGGCGGTAGGGCGGTAGGGCGGTAGGGCGGTAAGGCGGTAGGGCGGTAGGGCGGTAAGGCGGTAAGGCGGTAAGGCGGTAAGGCGGTAAGAGAGGAGGGGTGGAGCTCGGATCGAGCCCCACCCCTCTCTTCGTTCCCACCTACCGCCCTACCGCCTTACCGCCTTACCGCCTACGCCTTCCCCGACAGCACCGACTCCAGGATCAGCCACCGGTTCATGCCGGCGAGCTTCTGGTGCATCTTGGTCATCGGGGGGCCGCCGGCGGCTTCATCTTCCTCGATCTGCAGGTCGGCGAGGGCGTCGAGGCCCTTGGCGGCGAACTTGCGCAGGCCCTTGTCGAGCGCCATGCCGGCGGTGCGGAAGTTGAAGAGCGTCGAGAACTGGAGGGTGTAGCCCAGGTCGGCGAGCTGCTGGTTGGTGATGAGGGTGCCGGCCTTCTTGGCCTTCCCCCAGTAGAGCGAGGGGGAGAGGTTGAAGCCGAGCATCTGGTTGGGGTAGTACTTGCGCACCCCCTCGGCGAAGGCCCGCGGCTGCTCCAGGTCGACGTTGTTGAACTCCGCCCAGATCACGTCGCAGCCCAGCTCGGAGGCCTCCCAGGCATCCTCGACGGCCATCTTCACGCCGCCGGAGGACTGGCCGGGCAGGGCGCCGTCGACCGAGTCGGTGCGGGCGATGATCACGAGGTCCTCGCCCATGGCCTCGGCGGCGGCGCGGATGGCCTTGAGCTTGGCCAGCCAGGTGGCGCGGGGGACCAGCACCTTGTCGCGCTTGGCCTTGCCGACGTTGACGATGTGGCCGCAGGTGCGGTCGGCGGGGTCCTGGTTCTCGAGGTGGACGCCGCCCACCCGGGCGCGCACCAGCTCGGTGGCCAGGGAGAAGGTCTGGGTGGGGCCGCCGAAGCCGGCCTCCATGTCCATGAACATCGGGGGCACGTTCAGGAGTTCCTTGCCCTCGGTGTCGTAGTAGTGGGTGCCGGGCCCCCTCGATGCCCTTCCAGAGCTCCAGCGCCAGGTCCACCATCTGGTGCGAGTGGTAGACGCCGATGTCGGGGTACATGTTCTTGACCGCGGCGAGCTGCCAGCCGGAGCCGTACAGGGCCTTGAAGCCGAGCCGGGTCATGATGGAGGCGGTGTAGGCGTCGTAGGCGCCGGCGGTGTGGACGAAGGAGCCCTTGTCGCGGGCCTCGTGCAGGAGGCGGCGCAGCTTGGTGCCGGGGCGCTCGTTCTCGGGCGGGGCCAGGAGCTTGGCGATCTCGTCCTTGGGATAGACGGCGTGCTTGCTCACGGGCGCGGCGCTGGCCATGGACTGCCTCCTTGGGGGATGACGCGGCCCGCGGGCTCCGGGCCCGCGGGGCGGGATGCGTGGGGCTGGCGCCGTGGAGGCCCGGGGCTCCGGCCCCGGTTCCATCGACCCGGCGACTCCCGTATAATTATCAAATGTGAAATCTTTCACAAGGGCCGAGGTGGGGCGGCCCGGCGCCGGGATCGGGGGATCGGGGACGGGGCCGCGCGGGGTGGACGCGCACGGGGCTTGCACCGGGGCGGGGTGGCATCACCGGCCGTCCTCCGCTAGTTTCGGGGTCCGGTTCGGCAACTCCTTGTGGCACATCACTTTCACGACAAGGTACGGCGGTCATGGCGGACGGTCTGGATCAGTTGATGGAGCGGATCGCGCGAGGGAATGCCACAGTTGGCGTGGTTGGCCTCGGCTACGTGGGTCTGCCCCTGGCGGTGGAGGTGGCGCGCAGCGGCTTCAAGGTGATCGGCTGCGACATCAGCGGGCCGGTCTGCACCGGGATCAACGCCGGGAAGAGCCACGTGGAGGACGTCCCAGGCGAGCTGCTGGCCGGGTACGTGACCAAGGGCTCATCACCGCCACGACCGACTTCGGCCGGTTGCGCGACTGCGACGTGATCTCCATCTGCGTCCCCACCCCGCTCAACAAGACCAAGGATCCCGACCTCTCGTACGTGGTGGCGGCGGCGGAGTCGTGCAAGGCCGGGCTGCGGGCGGGGCAGGTGATCATCCTGGAGAGCACCACCTATCCCGGCACCACCCGCGAGGTGCTGCTGCCGATCTTCGAGTCGACCGGGCTCAAGGTGGGGGTGGACTTCGGGCTCTGCTTCAGCCCCGAGCGGGTGGACCCGGGGAACCCGGTGTGGCAGACCCGGAACACCCCCAAGGTCATCGGCGGGATCACGAAGCGGTGCAACGACGCGGCGATGGCGCTCTACGGCAAGGTGTTCGACACCCTGGTGCCGGTGGAGAGCCCGGAGGCGGCGGAGCTGGTGAAGGTGTACGAGAACACCTTCCGCATGATCAACATCGCGCTGGCCAACGAGCTGGCGCAGGCCTGCGAGAAGCTGGGCCTCGACGTCTGGGGCGTCATCGAGGCGGCGGCGACCAAGCCGTTCGGCTTCATGAAGTTCACCCCGGGCCCCGGGCTCGGCGGGCACTGCATCCCGCTCGACCCGCACTACCTCTCCTGGAAGATGCGCACGCTGCACTTCAAGACCCGGATGATCGAGCTGGCCAGCGAGATCAACGCCGAGATGCCGGGCTACGTGGTGCAGAAGGCGGCCGACGCGCTGAATGACCGGATGAAGGCGATGAAGGGCAGCAAGGTGCTGGTGATCGGGGTGGCCTACAAGAAGAACATCGGCGACCTGCGGGAGAGCCCGGCGCTGGACATCATCCGGCTGCTGCAGGAGAAGGGGGCGATCGTCTCCTACCACGATCCGCACGTGGCGCACATCGTGGATGATGGCCACACCCCGATCCAGGGGCTGCCGCTGCACAGCGTGGCGCTCACCGCGGCGACGCTCAAGGCCGCCGACCTGGCGCTCATCGTGACCGACCACACCGAGATCGACTACCCGCTGGTGCTCAAGGAGGCGCCGCTGGTGTTCGACAGCCGCGGGGTGCTGCGGTCCGGCGGGCAGGGGAAGCTGGTGGGGCTGTCGGGGGTGGTGAAGGCGTAAGGCGGTAGGGCGGTAGGGCGGTAAGGCGGTAGGGGGGGAACGGGATAGCCGTTCTCCCCCTTTTCCTTTGTGGTGGCCCCCGCTTTCCCCGCTCCCCGGGTGCGTCTATACTCCATTCCATGCCGCTTGCCACCCTGCCTATCTCCAATCGCCGCATCCGGTTCGGTCTGGTCGGCTGCGGCCGGATCGCGGACAAGCACTTCGAGGCGCTGGCCCGGCACCAGGAGCGGGCGGAGCTGGTGGCGGTGTGCGACACCGACCCCGGCGCGCTGGCCGGCGCGATGGCGCGCACGGGGTCCCGGGGTTCACATCGCTGGAGGCGCTGCTGGCGCAGTCGAACGCCGACGTGATCGTGCTGGCGACGCCCTCGGGGATGCACGCGGCGCAGACGATCCAGGCGGCGGAGGCGGGGCGGCACGTGGTGACCGAGAAGCCGATGGCCACGCGGTGGCACGACGGCAAGGCGATGGTGGCCGCCTGCGACAAGGCGGGGGTGAGCCTGTTCGTGGTGAAGCAGAACCGGCAGAACGCGACGATCCAGCTGCTCAAGCGGGCGATCGAGCGGCGCCGCTTCGGCCGGATCTACATGGTGAGCGTGAACGTCTTCTGGAGCCGGCCGCAGGAGTACTACGACAGCGCGCCGTGGCGGGGGACGTGGGAGTTCGACGGCGGCGCCTTCATGAACCAGGCGAGCCACTACGTGGACCTGCTCGACTGGCTGGTGGGGCCGGTGGAGAGCGTGCACGCCTTCACGGCCACGCTGGCGCGGCACATCGAGGTGGAGGACACCGGGGTGGCGTCGGTGCGGTGGCGGAGCGGGGCGCTGGGCTCGGTGAGCGTGACGATGCTGGCGCACCAGAAGAACTTCGAGGGCTCGCTCACGGTGCTCGGGGAGAAGGGCACGGTGCGGATCGGCGGGGTGGCGGTCAACGAGATCCAGGCGTGGGAGTTCGCCGAGCCGGACCCCGACGACGCCACCATCCGGGACGCGAGCTACCAGACGACGTCGGTGTACGGCTACGGGCACCCGGTGTACTACGACAACGTGATCCGGGCGCTGCGGGGCGAGGCCCGGGCGGAGACCGACGGGCGCGAGGGGCTGCGCTCGCTGGAGCTGCTGGTCGGGATCTACCTTTCGGCGCGCGATGGGCGGACCGTCGGATTGCCGCTGGAGTTGTAGGCTGGATGCTCCTCTATGCGGGGTTGGTCCTCCTCCAGGCGCTTCTTCCTGCACCCCCGAGCCCAGAGCCGAGCCTGGCGGACTCTGCCGTGGCCGAGCAGGCGCTGTCGGCATGGCGGACCATCGGCCGGGCACGGCTTGCCACCTGGGGCGGAATCACCGCGGCAGGATCCGGTGAGTGGCGAGTCGACTCAACCTGGGCCGGTGTGGCCGACGCGGCTGCCGAAGCCTACGACCTCGAGCCGGTCCTGCGCGGCGTCCTGGGATTGGCCCACGCAACCCGGAGCCGGGAGTTGCTCGATGAGGTGAGCGGCTTCTACCTCGCCTACCTCGCCCGCTTCACCCGGGTGGGCGACGTTCAACGCCTCGCGGTGCCCTTTGCACGGAAGAGCAGGAGCCTACCACAGGGGGAGGCGGGGGCCAGAACCTTGCTCTGGCAGGATCGCGCGGGCGCCCCCGCCGTGCCATCCGAGTGTGCCCTCTGCAATGCGCAAGCGCTTCATCCCGCCGCTCGCCTCGTCCGTCTGATCGCCACCTTGCCCGCGGCGGACCGCACGGCGACCATGCGGGAATTCCTCGTCGAATATGGTCCCCTCTTGGTCCATGAGCACCTGCTGCGCCTGGCCTTCGGGACGGAGTGGAACACCGACGTCGTCGCGGGACTGAATCGCCGCCGCGTTCCCGGCTGGGAACAGTTGAATGGGGGGTTCCATCCCACTGGGCCGCGCTTTCACGTGGCGCTCCATGACACCGACCTCTGGCTGATCGCCACGGCCGCCGAGCTCCTCGAGGCATTCCGTCTGGACTCTACACTGCTGCCGTCGGCGGCTGCTCGGGATTCCCTGCTCCGGCTGGTGCGGGCGGGCACCACGCGCCTTCGCGAGTCGACCCAGCTCCATGGAGGGCCGGTGCCGTGCACTGGTCCGGCCTGCACCACCCAGCGATTGGGGTATTTCGAGGGGGATTTCGATGCCCACCCCGACATGGCCTACGCGGGCTATGCCGAACGGGCCTTCCCGACGGTCAGCGACCGAGCGCCGCCGACCGGCGGGAGCTGGGATGTGTCCCACGTGCACCGCCTTCCTGTACTGCTTCGTTCGCTCTGGGATGCGCGGCGGGCCACCAGAGTCGGGTTCCCGGATGCAGGCGTGCTCAGGCTGACCACTGCGCAGTACTTGCAACGGGCCTTCCAGGGCGACCTCGCGCACCCCCAGTTCAATAACTATTTCGATGGCGGGAATGGCTGGTACCGGGTCCGCTATGGGGGCCGGCCAGACTGGGGATACCCGCCATCGGAGGGATGTGATTCGCGCACCGAGAATCGCCCATGCCTGGCGCGTGGGGCAGTCCTCGGCTGGGGGCTGCTCGGGTTCGCGGACCCCGCGATCCCGGAACTCGGTCGGGCGCTGTTCCGCTTGGCCATGGGAGCCACCCCTGATGCCCGGGCCTTCCGGGCGAGGACCTATGTCGTCCACGGGGATGGGTTCGTCTGGGCCAACCCTGCCGATGCCCCGGGGCCCCGGTCCATCCTGCTCCTGGAACTTGCGGGGGAGTACCTGGATGGGGCGCATGCCGATTGACGCGAGCCCGGCTGCGCCGCGGGTCCGGGTAAGTCCCTTCATCCGGGACATCGGGTCGGCCGCGTTGGCGTCGCTGGCGACGATGGCGGCCTTGGTTCTCGTGACCCGCTGGCTGGCAGAGGGGCTTGGCCCGGACAGCTTCGGTGCGTGGGGGCTGTCCCGCCGACTGTTCTCCTCGATCACCGTCTTCTCGACGATGCCGTTCGGGATCGCGATCGCGCGGGACCTGGCCCGCGAGCCATCGCCCAGCGGGCGGGCAGCGATCCGGGCGGCCGCCACCGGGCTGGTGGTCATCCCGAACGTGGCGCTTCTGCTCATCGGCTTCTCGGCACGCGGGCCGCTCGCGGCGGTTCTCTTCAATGACGCGGCGCGCGTCCCCCTCCTGATGGCCAGCCTGGTCAGTGTGGTGGGGCTGTCCTGCTACACAGTGGTCTTCGCTTGGTACCGGGGAACGGAGCAAATTCGCCGAGGCAACTTGTGGCAGGTGGTCGTCCTCGGGGCGGGCCCGGCGCTGATTGCATACCTGCTCCGGCACTCCGGAGACCCGGCCAGCATCGTACTATGGACCGGTGCGGTGACCTTTCTCGCGGGGGTGCCGCTCGCCTACTGGCTCGTCCAGGCGCTCCGGGCGCCGGTCCTGTCCGCGGATGTGCTGGACCGGGCCCGCCTCCTTGCCCGGTATGCGCTGCCTCGCATCCCCGGCGGGTTGGCCTTCGGCGGACTCATGGCGCTGGGGCCATTTCTTGCCCCCTACCTCGGTTCCCTGCGTGAGGCCGGGTACCTCATCGCTGGGCAATCCGCGATGCGGGTAGTGGAGGGAGGGACGGCGGCCTTCGGGCTGGTCGTGCTTCCACGACTCTCCAGCCTGCAGGCGACCAGCTCGGCGGCATACCTGCGTGAGCGGGTCACGGATGTGGTCAGCGTCGCGCTGCACCTGGGCCTGTTTGCCAGCGGCGCACTTCTGGTCTGGTCCCGCGAGGTGGTCCTGGTCTGGCTCGGGCCGGCCTACCTCCCTGCCGTCGCCAGCATCCGCCTGCTTCTGCTCGCCGTCAGCCCCTACTTGGTCTATTCCCTGCTGCGCTCCGTGATCGATGCGCTGGAGGAGCGCGCTATCAACATGCGGAACCTCTTCCTGGCGCTCGGGATCGGCCTGCTGGCTTCCGGCGGGGCGGCGCTCCTCGGGCTGGGGGTGGAGGGACTGGCCGGGGCGACCACCCTGGCCTTCTTCGGGCTCGGGATCGCGACCTGGCGATTCCTCCACAGCTCGCTGTCGCTCGCGGGGCACGACCTGGACCTGGCACGCGCCGGCGCCCTGACGGCGATCATCCTGCTGGTCATCGCAATTATCCGGGCCTTGCTGGTCCCGCACCTTTCGCCGACGGCACTCCTCGGAGTGGGAGTCCTCCTCGAGGGTGCCGGACTCGCTGCGTACCTCTGGTTGCTCCGACGGGCGGGGACGCGGTGGCTGATCCATTTGGAGAGGCGGATCGCGTGGCGACGGGGGTGACGGCCGTCCGGGCCCCACAGGCCCTTGAACTCCTGGCCGCGGTCGGCGGAGGAGTCACCGTGGCCTGGGCCGTCGGCCGATGGGTGGACGACCGGGTGTTGCTGTTCGTCCTGGCCGTCGTCACGGCGGGCGTAATGATGCAGTCGATGTGCCGGGTGCTTGATATCCGCCGGATCACCATCCCGGGGTTCTGGTTCCTCACCTACCTCGCACTCGTAGGGCTGCCGGCGCTTGCCGCCAGCTACGCCTTCCCCCCCGCGCTCGCCCACACAGTTCTCGGCGCCATCCTGGCGACCCTCTTCACCGTGCCCCTCGGGATGAAGCTCGCCAACGTGGCGACCCGGTTCCGGCACGAGGAGATCGCGCGGTTCTACAAGCGGCCGGTGGTGCCGACGGGCGACACCCCCCGGGTCACGGCGGCGTTTCTCATCCTCCTCGGCATCGCCTGCTGCTTCGCCACGGGGTACCTGGTCGAGGCTCCGGCGCTGCCGCTGGTCAGCCTGGTGACCGGCGACGCGAGTGGCAGCGAGCTGCTTCTGCTGCGAGAAGATGCCTTCAAGCTGCTCCAGTCGCCCTTCCAGTACGCCTACACCGTGGTACGCGCGGTGCTCTTCCCAATCCTGGTGGCCGTCTCCCTGGCCCAGGCGCTGGCCACGCGCCGCCGGCTCTGGTACCTCCTGGCCGGCGTCACGAGCATCATCGGACTCTCCTACGCCAGCCTTGCGATTGCCAAGGCGCCCCCGGCGATCATCCTGCTGGTCGGGTTCCTGCTCGTTTACGTCTACCGGGCCGGGCGCCTTCCGGTGACGGCGGTCCTCGGTGCGGCAGCGGTGGTACTGGCATTCCCGGTCTTCGTCATCCTCGGCCTGAGCCGCGGAACCGGGACCGACGTCTGGGTCGTCCTGGCGGCGCTATTCCGGCGGTTGTTCATCCTGCCGGGCGAAATCCTGCACGTCTACTTCGAGATCTTTCCCGCCCATCACCCGTACCTCCATGGCGCGAGTGTCGGCCGCCTGGCCTGGGTGCAGGGTGTCGCGCCGTTTGACTTGGGCAACTACGTTTTCCTCTACATGTACCCCGATGGGATGATCACTGGCGGGGCGCCGGCGGCGTTCCCGGGGCCATTGAACGCCGACTTCGGCCCGCTCGGGGTAGTCCTCGGCGGCATCATCGCCGGATTCCTCATGCAGGTCGCGCAGGTCTACCTCTGCCGTCGCGTCAAGTCTCCCGTGACGGTAGGGGTCTTCGCCTACATGGTCTTCGCCTTTGCGCAGGTCAATCTCACGGCCCTTACGACCGTCCTGCTGAGCGGCGGGGTGGTTTTCGGCCTGGGAATTCTCCTGGCCAACGATGCCCTCGAGGCACTCCTTGGCGTCGACATTCGGACGCTTTCGCCGACTTCTCCCGCATGATGCTGCGCATCGCGATCCTGACCTCGGTACACGCCCCGTTCGACACCCGGATCTTCCAGAAGGAGGCGCGGTCACTCGCCCGCGCGGGCCACGAAGTTCACCTATTCGCGCCCCACGATCGCGACGAGCGGCGGGATGGCGTCTTCGTCCACGGGCTGGGTCGCCCAAGGAACCGGATCGTGCGGATGGTGCGCATGCCACTGCAGTTGTTCGCGGCGGCCGTCCGCTCGCGCGCTCAAGTCTGTCATTTCCACGATCCGGAACTGCTGTTCGTGGGCCTGGCGCTGAAGCTTCTCGGCCGCCGCGTCGTCTACGACGTCCACGAGGACGTGCCCAAGGACCTGCGGGCCAAGCCGTACCTGCCCAGGTGGGCACGCCCGGGCATCAGCGTGGTCGTGGGAGCCCTTCAGCGCCGGATCGCCCGCCTGCTTGACCGGGTCGTGGTGGCGCGCGAAGACCTCCTGGCGGCGTTCCAGGGACATCCGGGGCTGGTGCTAGTCCGGAACTTCCCGATCCTCGAGATGTTCGCCCAGGGCGGCCGCCCGACCGATGGTTCTGGACCACCCCGCTTGGTATATGTCGGCGGGCTGACGCCGATCCGTGGAGTCGTGGAAATGATCGCCGCACTTTCCCTCCTCCCGGCGGGGCTCGAGGGCGTACGGCTCGCGATCTATGGGCGGTTCTCGGCGGGGCTCCAGGCGCGCTGTGAAGCTCTCCCGGGCTGGAGCCGGGTGGACTATCACGGGGAGGTCGCCTACGCGCGCGTGGTCGATGGCCTGGCGGCGGCGGACGTTGGAGTCGTCTGCTTCCTGCCGGTCCCGAACAACGTAAATTCCGGGCCGACCAAGCTGTTCGAGTACATGGCGGCGGGTCTGGCGGTCATCGCCAGCGACTTCCCGATGTGGCGTGAGGTGGTGGACGGGGCGGCCTGCGGGCTCTGCGTCGACCCCGCAGAGCCGGCCCAGATTGCCTCGGCGATCGTGCAGCTGGCGGCGGACCGGTCGGGTACCGCCGAGATGGGGCGGCGAGGACGGACCGCCGCGGTGGAGCGTTACAGCTGGGAGGCCGAGGCCACGCGCCTTATCGCGATGTACGGAGCGATGGATGCTGGCTGAGCCCCTGCGGAGGCGCGTCACCGCGGACCTGCGGCTGCTCTGGCCCCGGCTGGTGGAGCGGCCGCTCTGGCGCTGGTGGTGGGGCGCCCGCCTGCCGGATACGGCCGCCGTTGCTGCGGAGGTCGTCGAGCTGCCTTCCCCCCTGCTGCCGCTGGGGTCGTACGGGGGAGGGGCGAGGGGTGACCGGGTCCCAGCCGGGGCAGATGTCCGCCGGGCGGCAGAGGAGGTCTTGCAGGCGCGGTTCGAGGTGTTCGGGCAGGTTCACGATCTGGGACGGCCGATTGACTGGCACACGGACTGGACCACCGGACGGGGCTGGCCGCTGGACCTCGCATGGACGATCAACTACACGAATATGGGTGAGTCCTCCGACGTGAAGGTGCCGTGGGAGGTCTCCCGGTGTCATTGGATGACTTGGCTCGGGCTGGCGTGGCGGGAGAGTGGCGAGGCACGATTCCGCGACGGATTCGTGGAGCTGGCCGGCGAATGGCTGGACGCGAACCCCGTGGGACGTGGGATCCACTGGGCGTGCCAGATGGAGGTCGCGATCCGGGCGGTGAACTGGATCGCCGCGTACGGATTGTTCGCCGAGGCACCCGGGATTCCGAGGGGCTTCTGGTCCCGGTACGTCGCCACGTTGCGCTGGCATGCGCGCTTCATTCGGGGTAATCTCGAGGTCGGGCGTCGCTCCAACAACCACTATCTCGCGGATGCTTGTGGGCTGTTCCTGACCGGACTCTTCTTCCAGGGGACCTGGGAGGGGCGACGATGGGCCGCCTGCGGCCAGCGCATCCTCGAGCAACAGGCACGGTGGCAGGTGCACCCAGATGGTGTCCACTTCGAGAAGTCTATCAGCTACCACCGCCTGGTCACGGAGATGCTGCTGGTGGCCCTGGCGTGTGGCGATCAGGCCGGCCGGCCATTCTCCCGGGGGTACCGGGAGCGGGTGCGCGGCATGCTGAGATTCATGGAGGCCTACAGTCGCGAGGACGGGACGACGCCGCTCTTCAGCGACTCCGACGACGGGCGACTTCTACGGTTCACTGTCGCGGAGGCTCCCACGGATCACCGCGGGACCCTTCAGGTGGGAAGTACGGTCTTTGCAGACCCCTCCCTCCGCCGCGGTGTGGAATGTCACCCCGATGTCTACTGGTTGCTCGGGTGCGGGGGAGTGAACCGGTGGAGGCAGCTGGGCACCGATCGACCAGGTATCCGTTCCGCGAGCTTCCCCAGGGGGGGCTACCACGTGCTCCGCACCGCGTCTGCCCATTTCATGATGGACGCTGGGCCCATCGGCTTCGATGGAGGTGCGGGGCACGGACACAATGACACGCTGAGCTTCGAGTTGGCGGCCGGACAGGACACCTTCATCGTGGACTCGGGGACCTACTGCTACACCAGCGACCCCGACACACACCGCGAACTGGCGCGTGGACGCGCGCACAACACGATCGAAGTTGATGGCCAAGAGATGGCGGTGATCGTAGGCCTGTGGCGCATCGCGAGCGATGGTACCCGGCCGCGGCTAGTGCAGATCCGGCTTGGCGGCGCGGAGGAACAGATTACCGCCGAGCATCAAGGCTACCGGCGACTGGCGGGGGACATCATTCACCGGCGGGACGTGCGCTTCGCGCGGGCCGAGCATCGCTGGCTGGTGACCGATACGGTGCGGGGGACGGGTCGGCACCGCCTCGTGTGGTCTCTCCACCTGCATCCCGATGTGGAGATCGGGGCCCGGGACCCTGACCGTGTGGTGCTGGAAGGGAGTTCCGGCCGGCTGGTGGTGGACTTGCCGGGGTCATTCACCGAGACGGCAGGCTGGTACGCCCCGCGGTATCGGTTCCGTCGACGCGCGCCGGTGCTGGAAGTTGTCCTGGAGGGGGTGGCGCTGCCCCGACGACTGGATTGGCAGCTCCAGTGGTATCCGAATGAGGGCACCCCGGTCACCCCCATGAGGGTGGGGGCGGCTTGCCGGGCGATCCCGGATCACCGATGAACTGAGGCCCTCCAGGCACCTGCCAGCGAAGCGAACGACGCAGGTTCGCGCCGCCGGAGCTCCGACAGGTAGGCGCGGACGAGGATACCGCCGACCGCGAGGAAGAGGCTTGCCAGCGCCGCCAGGATGGCGAACCTGACGCGGTGCGGCCCGCTCGGGATCATGGGAGGGGTGGGTGCGTCGATGACGGTGATGACGGGTGTATCATTGATCTCCTGAATCCGGGCTGTCTCGAATTCACGCCTCAGCGTCAGGTAGACCTCCTGCCGCACCTGGACTTGGCGCTGGATCTGGTCGTATTCGAAGCGGAGCGCGGGTGCGGTGTAGTCGCGATTCCGGGAGAGGAAATCCCGGAGCCCTCCCTCCGAGGCTCGCAGGTCCGCTTCAGCTTACTGAAGCCGCCCCTCCACGAACATCCGTTGGCCGTGGGCCTGGGTCAGGCGTCGCTCGAGGTTGAACCCGTTGATCAGGTCCACGTAGCGCGACGCCACGGCCGCCGCCAACAGGGGATCTCCGGCGGTGACGCGGAGGTCGACGGTGCCAGTCTGGCGGTCCGTGGAGGCCTGCACCATTTCGGCCAGCTTGTCCCGGCCGTCAGACAGGCGTGCGGCAAGGGGGGCCTCCTCGGGGACGATCAGGTCAATCAGCGCCGCGCTGTCTGCGGTGGACCCCGGTCTGGGGAATGGAGAACGCAGGACGCTGTCGCGGAGTTCGCGACTGTTGACGAGTTGCGCGTAGAATTGGGGGCTATCCGAGAGGTTGCCGGCAGCGAAGCTAATTCCGAACTGGCCGGCCAGGGCCCCGAGTCCGGAGGGAAGGGAGGACTGGCTGCTCTTGGCCTGGATGAACACCGCCTCGGCCGTGTACTCGACGGGCATCAGCAACGACACCCCGAGCGCGAGGATTGCCGCAAGCGGGGGCGTCAGGACGAGGAGACGGCGATTCGCCAGCAGGAGGGCGAGGTAGTCAAACACAGTCGGTGGGCTCGCCGGGTCCGACTCCGGGGGGCCATTGTACCTGTCGGGCATTGGCAGCGCGCGGCTCCGGGAGTGCGTTCGCCACCAAGATAGCCACCAATCCTCCTGCTGCGCCATCCGGTGGGCGACACGGGGCAGGCGCCAGAGGCTCCCGCCGACTTGCGGCGTACCACTCGCGGCACCCGGGTCGGGGTGGGTGGATGCGTCAGGGACTGGCCACGATAACACGGGCGTGCCATGCGAATCACATATTTTGTGCAGCAGTTCCCGCCGGAACTCGGGGCGGGTGCGGCACGGTGCGGGGAAATGAGCCGGCGATGGGTCTCCCTCGGGGCGCAACTGTCGGTCTTCACCGGCATGCCGAGCCGTCCGCAAGGCCGGATCGCCCAGGAGTACCGAGGCAAGCTGACTGCGACGGAGCGGATGCCGGGGCTCACGGTGTACCGAACGTGGCTCTACGCCCACCCGGCCGGCGGGATGGCCCGGACGCTCGCGAACAACCTGACCTTCCTGGTTTCAGGTTCCCTGAACCTCCTCCTGCGTTCGGCGCCGGCGGACGTGGTGATCGCGAGCAGCCCCCCGTTCTTCCCGCTGTTGGCCGGTCCGATCGCCGCACGCCGGCGCCGCGCCCTCCTTGTGCTTGAGGTCCGCGACCTCTGGCCGGACTACCTGGTGGAAATGGGCCGTCTGCCGGACGGGGTGATTCGGCGGGCACTGTTCGCACTGGAGCGGCGACTCCTCGCCGGAGCTGACCTGGTCATCACGGTGACGGAGCCGCTTCGGCAGCGACTGATCGAGAAGGGCGTGGTACCGGAGAAAGTCATCGTGGCGCCGAACGGGGTCGACACGGATGCGTACTACCACGACCCCGGACCGCTGCCATTGCCGGAGGGCACCATCCCGGACGGTCGATTTGTGGTCGGCTACCTGGGGAATTTCGGGGCCGGTCAGGCGCTTGAGCACGTCATCGAGGCCGCCCACCTGGTCGAACGTGAGGACCCGTCGGTCGAATTCGTCCTCGTCGGGGACGGCCTCGAGCGGGCGAGGGTCGAGCAGGCGATGGCACACCTGCGCCCCGCCAACTGCCGTCTCGCCCCCGTGCTTCCAAGGGAACTGACCCGGCGATTCTATAGCGCCTGCGATGCCTGTCTGGTTCCGCTGGCCCCCTGGCCAGCGCTGGCTGGCGCCCTGCCCACCAAGTTCTTCGAGGCACTGGCCTGCGAACGACCGATCGTGGCGGCGGCCACCGGAGAGATCCCGCGAGTCCTTGCCGAGGCGGGCGCGGGACTAGCCGCTCCCCCCGGCGATCCCGCCGCACTCGCGCGGGCGGTGCTCGCCCTTCGCGCGCTGTCACCTGCCGAACGCGCCGCCATGGGGCGGCGTGGCCGAGCCTATGTGGTGGAGGGATACGACCGACGGGCAGTGGCGGACCGGCTGTACCGGATCTTCGCAGCGGCACTCGATCTGCGGGCGTCCACGTGACGCGGATCCTGGTGACGGGGGCCGATGGTTTCGTCGGGCGGCAGCTGGTGAATACGGCCGCCGGGCGAGGACACCATGTGGTTGCCGCCACTCGAAGGTCGGGATCAGTGCCCGAGGCAGAGGTGGTGTCTGTCGGCGAGGTCGGTCCGGACACCGACTGGCGGGGGGCGCTCCGTGGCGTCCAGGCGGTCGTCCATCTCGCCGCCCGGGTGCATGTGATGCAGGAGACGGCCCCGGATTCGCTGGCCGTGTTTCGCCGGGTGAATGTCGCGGGGAGCGATACCCTGGCGCGGCAGGCCGCAGAGGCGGGCGTGCGTCGCCTGGTGTTCGTGAGCAGCATCAAGGTTCATGGAGAGGCGACCCACGGCGACCCGCTCCGTGAACAGGACTCCCCGGCCCCGGCGGATCCCTATGGGCGGTCCAAGCTCGAGGCCGAGCAAGCCGTGTGGCAGGTAGCAGACGGACATGCGATCGAAGTGACTGTTGTTCGGCCCGTCCTGGTGGTGGGGCCCGGGGCGGGGGGCAACCTGCGGCGCCTCCTGGCGCTGGTCCGGCGCGGAGTGCCGCTGCCATTCGCCGGACTGGCCAACCGGCGGAGCCTCATCGGGCGGGAATCCTTGGCGGAACTCCTGCTGCAGTGCGCCAACCACCCCGCGGCGGCAGGCGAGACCTTTCTGGCTGCGGACGCTCCCGCGGTGTCGACCGAGGACCTGATTCTCGCGATCGGGCGCGGGCTGGGGCGAGCCCCACGGCTGCTGCGGATGCCGACCGTCCTCGGTGCCCTTGTGAGCTGGATTCCGGCGATCGGGGCGAACTGGTCCCGCCTCACCGGTTCCCTGGAGGTTGATGCCGGGAAGGCCCGGCGGCTCCTCGGCTGGGAGGCCCCGATGCCGATCCTCAAGGCAGTGGAGGCGATGGCAGCCGCGGACCGGAGGGGGGCATGAGCGCAGTCCTGCTTCCGGGATTTGCCTTGGCGCTCTCGTGGTCTCTGACGGCGTTCGTCCTTCGGCGGGCTCCAATGGATCATCCCACCGACCGCAGTCTCCATGAGGTGCCTACCCCTAGGGGTGGGGGACTCGGCCTGGTCGTCGCCGTGCTGGTGGTGACTGCCCTCGCATGGGGCCTGGGAGAGGTAGGCCGGGGACTCGCCGTGGCGCTGCTGGGTGGCGGGAGCCTCGTGGCGGCAGTGGGCTGGTGGGATGACCACCAAGGGTTGTCCGCCGGGGTCCGGTTCGTGGCCCACCTCGCCGCTGCTGCCTGGGCGGTGGCCTGGATGGGCGGGATGCCCACCCTGTCGCTGGGCTCGCAGGTGGTTGTCCTGGGGCCGGTCGGTGCGGTGCTTGCCACCATCGCGCTGGTATGGGGGATCAACCTCTACAACTTCATGGACGGAATTGACGGGCTGGCCGGCCTTGAGGCGGTTTGCGTAGGTGTCGGTGCGGCCCTGCTGCTTTGGCCGACGGGTGGCCCGGCCGCCGCGACCCTGCCACTCACCCTCGCCGCCGCCGCTGCGGGATTCCTGGCATGGAACTGGGCGCCGGCGCGGATCTTCATGGGGGATGTCGGCAGCGGGTTTCTCGGACTGGCAATCGGGGTGCTGGCGCTCGCCGGTGAGCGATCGTTCGGCGTGCCATCCTTGGCCTGGGTCACCCTGGGGATGGTGTTCCTCCTCGACGCGACCGTCACGCTGTTGCGGCGGGGTCTGCGGGGCGAGCGGGTCTATGCAGCCCATCGCTCGCACGCCTACCAGCGCCTGGTGCGGGCGGGATGGAGCCACCGACGGGTCGCGCTCTGCGTGCTGGGCCTGAATCTGGTGCTTATCGGGCTCAGCCGGCTGCCAACGCTGCTGGGGGTGGTCGTTTCGGTGGCAGTGGTCGGGCTGGGTTACCTGATGGCAGGTCGTGTCCGGGCGATGTAGTCGTCAGGGCAGCGGAAAGAGCGCCTCCTCCACCAGCGCGCAGAGCACATGCCCCGCGGCGATGTGCACCTCCTGGATGTGCTGGGTCTCGCCGCTCGGCGCCAGCACCGCCACGTCGGCCAGCGCCCGCGCCTTCCCGCCGGTTCCCCCGCTGAAGAGGATCGTCCCGAGCCCCTGGGCCCGCGCCCGCTCCAGGGCGCGCAGCACGTTGGGGGAGTTGCCGCTCGTGGTGATGCCCACCAGCACGTCGCCCGCCTGGCCCAGCGCCTCCACCTGCCGCTCGAAGACGTGCTCGAAGCCGAAGTCGTTGGCGTTCGCGGTCAGGAACGAGGTGTCGGTGGTCAGTGCCAGCGCGGGCAGGGCCCGACGGGGCCGGTCGTGGTTGAGGGAGCTCACCAGCTCCGCCGCGAGATGCTGGCAGTCGGCGGCGCTGCCGCCGTTGCCGCAGAAGAGCACCTTGCCACCCCGGGCATAGCAGGCCACCACCAGCTCCGCGGCCCGGGCGATGTCCGCCGCGCAGGCGGTGGCGGCGGCGCGCTTGACCTCGGCGCTGCGCTCGAGGTACTCGCGGACCCGGGCCGCGAGCGGCGATTCAGCGGGCATCCGATGCTCCTTCACTGGGGGTGACGACGCGGGGGACACCCGCGGGGTGGGTGCAGATGCGCGCGAGCGCGTCGAGGTCGTCGATGACGAAGTCCGGCACCACCGTGCCCGCGGCCAGGGTGGCCTGGCCGTATCCCGAGGTGACGAGGAAGGTGGGGACGCCGAGGCGGCGGCCGAGGGCCAGGTCACTGGCCTTGTCGCCGACGACGACCGACCGGGTCAGGTCGAGGCCATGGTCCGCCGCCGCCCGGCGGGCCAGCAGGTCGGACGGCTTGCGGCAGGGGCAGCCATCGTCGGGGCCGTGAGTGCAGGCGTACATGCCCGTCAGGCGCACGCCGTCTGCGGCCAGCAGCGTTTCCAGCCGCGCGTGGACCGCCACCAGGCCCGCGGGGGTGATGCGCCCCGCCGCGATGCCGCTCTGGTTGGTGATGACCACGAGCGCCACGCCGGCCTCCTGCAGGCGGCGGAGCCCCTGGGCGGCGCCCGGGAGGAGCTCCACGCCCGCCGGATCGGCCAGGTAGTGGCGATCCACGTTGATGGTGCCGTCGCGGTCGAGGAGGGCGGTCGAGGGGCGCCACGCGCCTTTCAGGGTGCGCGGGGGCCCGCCCGGCGCCGCCGCCCCGATCCAGCCCCGGGCGCCGCCGCCGTGGGCCAGCGTCACCACCCGATCCGGGGTGGCCCGGAGGGCCGCCAGCAGGGCGGGGAGGTTGAGGTCCGCTTCTCCCGAGTCCGGCAGCTCGAGGTGCAGGCCCGGGCCGACGGCCAGCACGTCGGCCGCCGCCAATCCCCCACGACCCAGGTGCCGGGGTGGCGGGTATCTCCCGCCATCCTCCGTCGGAGTGTCTTCGGACGCGGAGGGGGGCTACGGGCATGAGACCATGAGGTGGCGGGAGGGTCGTAGCTTAGGGGGGGCCGGGAACGGGAGCAAGCGTACCATCCCGGCGGGACCGGCGTCCTCCTCCGGGCGCCCCGGGCGGGTCATTCATGACTTCCCTGGTCCCTAAGTGATTTGCTGGCTTCGGATTGACTCCACCATGCCCCGAGCTACATTCAGGTCACATGCGCGATACTCTCCGGAACGGATTCCGCAATCGCTATCTGTTCGCGCTCGATCTGGTTCTGCTGCCGCTGGCAACCTACCTCGCGTTCGTGGTGCGCTTCGAGGGGTTGTTCGACTGGCGGGAACCGTACCGGGCCGTCGCCCCGGTATTCCTCGCCGTCACCCTGCCGGTCAAGCTCGCCCTCCTGATCAGCTTCGGGCTCTATCGGAGACTGTGGCGCTTCGCCAGCGTCTCCGAACTGGAGTCGATCCTGCTGGCGACCGGCACCTCCGCGGTGCTCTGCTCGCTCATCGGCCTGTGGGTGCTGCCGTGGCTGGGCCTGATTCCCCTGCGCGTGCCCCTCGGCGTGCTCGCGGTGGACGCGCTCATGACCGCCGTGGCGGTGTCGCTGCCCCGGTTCATCCTGCGCACGGTGATCTGGCACCTGGAGGGCCGGCCCGGGCACGGGGGGTCACGGGTGCTGATCGCCGGGGCTGGGCAGGCGGGCGGCTTCCTGGTCAAGCAGCTCAAGAGCCACGGGGAGATCGGCCTCATCCCCGTCGGGTTCGTGGATGACGACCGGGGCAAGCAGGACCACAAGCTCCACGGCCTGCCGGTGCTCGGCCGGCTGGCCGATACCGCCCGGGTGTGCCGGGAGCAGGCCATCGGCGAGATCCTGATCGCCATGCCGACGGCGGCGGGCACCGTGGTCCGCGACCTGGTGCGTGCGGCCTCCGATGCCGGCGTCCGCACCCGCACCCTCCCCGGGCTGAGTGACATCCTCTCCGGCCGGTTCGATCCCTTTGCCCTGCGGCAGGTGGAGATCCACGACCTGCTGCGGCGCGAGCCGGTGAGCATCGACCTGCGCCAGGTGCAGGGGCTGATCACGGAGCGGGTGGTGCTGGTGACCGGCGCCGGCGGCTCGATCGGCTCGGAGCTCTGCCGCCAGGTGTGTGCCCTCGAGCCGGCGCGGCTGGTGCTGCTGGGGCACGGCGAGAACTCGATCTTCGGGATCCAGCAGGAGCTGCGGGAGCGGTTCCCGCACATTCCCCTCGAGAGCATCATCGCCGACGTGAAGGACGGGGCGCGGCTGGGCGCGATCTTCGAGCGCTTCGGGCCCTACACCGTGTTCCACGCGGCGGCGCACAAGCACGTGCCGCTCATGGAGGAGAACGTCGCCGAGGCGGTGCTCAACAACGTGCTGGGCACCCGCAACGTGGTCACGGCGGCGGCGCAGGCCGGCACCGCCCACCTGGTGCTCATCTCCACCGACAAGGCGGTGCGGCCCACCAGCGTGATGGGCGCCACCAAGCGGGTGGCGGAGCAGATCGTGCAGACCTTCGCCGAGGACCGGGGCCGGAATTTTGCCGCGGTGCGGTTCGGGAACGTGCTGGGCAGCCGGGGCAGCGTGGTGCCGACCTTCCTCAAGCAGATTGCCGCCGGCGGCCCGGTGACGGTGACCCACCCCGAGATGCGCCGCTACTTCATGACCATCCCCGAGGCGGTGCAGCTGGTGCTGCAGGCCGGGGCGCTGGGCAAGGGCGGTGAGGTGTTCGTGCTGGACATGGGGGAGCCGGTGAAGATCGCCGACCTGGCCGCGGACCTGATCCGGCTGTCGGGGAAGGAAGTGGGCCGCGACGTGGAGATCCGCTTCAGCGGCACCCGGCCCGGCGAGAAGCTCTACGAGGAGCTGTTCTTCGACGCCGAGCACGCGAGCCCCACGGAGCATCCCAAGGTGCTGCGGGCCCGCAACGCCGCGCTCCCGGTGGGGGTGAGCACCGTGGTGGGCGACCTGATCCAGGCGGCGGAGGAGGGGTGGGCGGCGGAGGACCTGCGGGGCCTGCTCAAGCGGCTGGTGCCCGACTACGAGCCCTCGCTCGCCGGGATGCCGGTGCGGCAGGAGAACCGGAGCCGCGACAGCGGGAAGCGGCTCCGCGGCGAGGAGTGAGCCCGCGCCCTACTTGGTCCGCAGCACCACCACGATGACGGTCGTGAGGCTCGCCAGGATCTGGGCCACCGACCCCGCGAAGCCCAGCCAGTCCTTCTTGTCGTTGGGATCCCGCTCCGGCACATAGATCGACCCACCCGCCAGGGGCTCCGGCACGCCGTCCGGGAGCCACGACCACCGCTTCTTTACGCTCTCCACCTTGCCGTTGGGCTGCGTCACGTAGGACCGGTTGCGGTCCGCGCTGCGGGAGTAGCCCCCCGCCGCATTGATGTAGTAGCCCAGGCCCTGGCCCTCGACGTACGTGACCGCGGTGGGGGCGTTCACCGAGCCGCGCACGTACACCACCGGGACGTACTCGGGGATGATGATGGAGTCGCCCGCGGAGAGGATCAGGTTGTCGCGGAAGCGCGGGTTGGCGATGACCCGGGGCAGGTCCACGCCGATGCGGCCGCCGCGATCCGAGGTGCGGAAGAACCTGATGCCGGCGGGATAGGCTTCCTTGGTGAGGCCGCCGGCGCGGTTGATCAGGTCGAGCAGGCGGTCGGTGCGGGTGGTGAGCGCGTAGCGACCGGGGTAGCGCACCTGCCCGGTGAGCGAGACGGTCCGCTGCAGCTCCCAGTCGGGCTGGCGGAAGATGAGCACGTTGTCGTAGGGCTGCAGCGCCACGTCGGCGGCGCCGTCGGCAGGGGCCCCGACACCCGGGGGGCCGAGGTAGCGGCCGGCGGGGCCCCGCTCGAAGACGTAGGTCGAGTCGAGCGGCACCCGGAAGGTGGCGGCCACGTGGCCGGTGGCGCGGAGGGCGGCATCGGGAAGCCGCGCGACCTCCGCCTCGGTGAGCAGCGCATCCTCCGTCAGGCCCTCGACCTCCAGCAGCGCGTCACGCAGGGTGAGGCCCTCGCGGTAGGGCACGCGGCCGGGGCGGCGCACCGCGCCGGTGACGGCCACGTACCGGAGGGGCCGGAACGACGAGCGCGAGAAGACGGTGATGGCGTCGTCCTCCTGCAGCGGGAGGTCGTCGGTGACCGCGCCGGTGGAGTCGCGGAAGGCGCTCCGCAGCTGCAGGCGGGTGGAGTCGGGCTGCAGCCGGCTGATGCCGATCTGCGCCAGGTAGACGTCGGGCTTGGGACCGCCCGCGAGGCGGATGGCCTCGGACAGCCGCATCCCGGGGCTCAGCCCGATGGCGCCCGGCGTCCAGACGTTGCCGTTGACCATCACCAGGTTGCGCCGCCGCTCCGCGACCTCGAAGACGGTCACGGAATCCCCGGGGGCCATGGCGAAGGCCGGCCCGCGCCCGTCCTCGAACTGCTCCGCGCCGATCTCCAGCACCACGCGGTCCCGGCCTCCGGCGGCGCGCTGCGCCGGGGGCAGGATCCGGTCCACTTGCACCCGTCGCCGGAGCGCCACGGCCTCGAACCCGCCCGCCGACAGGAGCAGGTCGCGCAGCGACTCCTCCGCTCGGAGCTCGTAGATGGCGGGCCGGATGATGGCGCCGGTGACCTTCACCTGGGTGCCGCGCACCGGGACGAAGATCACGTCGCCGTTCTCCAGCCGGGCGTCGCGGCTGTTGTCGCCGCGGAGCAGGTAGTCGTACAGGTCGAGGAATCGAGCAGCCGCCCGCCGCGCCGGATCTCCACGTGGCGGAAGGAGCCGTTCTCGGTGGGGCCACCCGCCGCGTAGAGCGCGCTCAGCGCCGTGCCCGCGGCCGAGACCTGGTACGAGCCGGGGCGTGCCACGTCGCCGGTGACGAACACCTGCACGGTGCGCAGCCGCGCCACGGTCACGTTGAACCGGGTGGTGGCGCCGGCCCCCCGCCGCACGCCGGAATACACCCGCCCCAGCCGGGCATAGAGCAGGTCCTCGAGCTGGCCGAGGGTGAGGTTCGAGACGTAGAGCTGGCCCACCTGCGGGATCGCGATGAAGCCCTCGCGGGTGACCACGAGCTCATGGGCCAGCTCGACGTCGCCGGTGAGGATGAGCACCAGCCCGTCGCCCGGGCCGAGCCGGTAGTTGGCGTCGACGGGCCCGGAGAGCTCCGGCGAGAAGACGGTGAGGGAGCGGCGGAAGAGCGTGAGCCCGAAGACCTGCAGCGTGCTGGTGGTATCGGAGAGCGAATCGGCGCGCAGCGAGTCGGCCAGCTTGAGGGCCGAGTCGGTGAGCACCAGCAGCGACTCGGCGTCCTCGGCGCTCACCAGCCCGAGCACCCGGCTGGCCTCGAGGATGTCGGTGCCGGGGTTCAGCTTGCGGGTGGTGTCGGCGCCGGCCAGGTAGGGATCGAGCAGGTCTTCCGGATATCCCGCCGCACGGAGGCGGGCGCGGATCTGTTCCGGGGTGAGGCCTGAGGTCCCGATCCGCTCCCGCAGCTGGCGCACCAGGTCGGGCCGGGTCTGCAGCAGCTGGCGCGCCTGGTCGGGCGCGGGGAGTCCGCCCGTCGGCACCTGGGCCAGCAGCGGCGTCGCGGAGAGGAGGGCGAGCGAGAGACCGAGCGGGAGGTGCCGGAACAGCCGGTGGAGTCTCGACATGGCTGGGAAGATGCCCGGCTCTCCGGAGCCGGTCAACCAGCGCCGGAGGCGGAATCTCCCGGGTGGCGCGATGGGGGGCTTGCCGTGCCGACTACGCCTTGGGCGCCAGTACCCGCTGCCAGAATTCGAGGGTGCGGCGGGCCACGGCGTCGTCCACGAACTCCGCCATGACCCGGAGCCGCGCCTCCCGGCCCAGGCGGGCCCGGTCGCGCGGGGCATCGGAGAGGTGCTGCAGGGCGGCGGTGAGCGCGCCGACATCGTCCTCGGGCACCACCAGGCCGGCGGTGTCGATCAGCTCGGGGAGGGCGCCGGCGTCGGTGCCGACGACGGTCACGCCGTGGCCCATCGCCTCCACCAGCGCGGGATGGAAGGTCTCCACCCATTGCGGCGTGGTGCGGGAGGGGACCACCAGGCAGTCGAGCTCGCGCCAGAGGTGCTGCAGGTCCCCGGAGGGGACCGGGCCCCGCCAGGTGACCCGGCTGGCGATGCCCAGCCGCTCGGCGAGCTGCTCCAGCGACTCCTGGGCCGGCCCGCTGCCGACCACGGTCAGGCGCCAGCGCCCGAGCAGCTTCACACAGGCGCGGAACAGGCTGTCGAGGCCCTTCTCCGGAATGAGCCGCCCCACGAACCCGATGGCGAGCTCGGTGGTCCGGGCGGACCACCTCGAGGGGCGGGGTCAGTCCCACCTGCGGAATCACGGCCACCGGGACGCCGGGGCGCTCCCGGGAGAGCAGGTCGGCGGCCAGGCGGTTGCCCCCGATCAGCGCCCGGGCGCGGCCCAGGCTGCGGGTGCGGCGCCACCGCTCCATGAAGCCGAAGCTCCGGGGCACGCTTTCCCAGGCGAACAGCGTGGTGGGGATGCCGAGCCGCGCGGCCCGGCTGGTGGCGGCCGCCGCGAGCGGGGTCCAGGGCTCGGCCTCCACCTGCACGATGTCGGGCCGGAAATCGGCGAAGAGGCGGTGCAGGTCGCTCGCCTTCCAGCCCACCGACTCGCCCCGGTCGCCGGTGACGGGGATGGGGATCAGGCGGATGCCGCCGTCATTGCCCCACGAGGCGGAGAGCAGCGGTCCCCGCGCCGTGGGCGACCAGCGCGCCGGGACCGCCACCGACAGCGTCACGCCGAGCCCGGTGAGGGCGCGGAGCTTTCCGCGGGTGGCGGGATCGATATAGGTATGGCTGGCGATGATGGCGCGCATGGGCGGTTACTCGGCGCCTCGGCCGTCCGGCGGCGCGGTGAGCAGGGCCTCGACGGCGTGGGCGATGGCGGTGGCCGCCTGGCCGGTGCCGTAGGCGTCCGGGGTCCACCGGGAGGCGCGGGGCCAGCGTTCCAACTGCGCCGCCACGGCGCCCGCGAGGGTCTGCGGCGCCTCCGCGGGCGGCACCAGGCGGTTGGCGCCGGCGGCCACGGTCTCCTCCCACTCGGTCTCGGCGCGCACCGTGACGCAGGGGACGCCGAGCCAGTAGGCCTCGCGCTGCAGCCCGCCGGAATCGGTTACCACGGCCGCGGCGCCGTGGACCAGCGCCAGGCTCTCGAGGTACCCCACCGCCGGCACCAGCTGCAGCCGGCCCACGCGCTCCGAGGTGAAGCCGCTCGCCGCGAGCGCGGCGCGGGTGCGGGGGTGCACCGCCAGCACGGACGGGAGCTCCAGGCCGCCGAGCGCGCGCAGGACGCCGGCCAGCACCTCGGGGCGATCGGTCAGCTCGGCGCGGTGCAGGGTGGCAAAGAGGTAGGGAGCGGCGAGGCCGGGGACGATGCTCCCGGGAGCGGCCAGCCGGCTCCGCACGCCGCGCAGCACGTCGAAGGCGACATCGCCGGTCTCGACCACGGTGGCGCCGGGGTGTTCGCGGTGCATCCGGGCGGTGGCCGAGGCGCAGGGGGTGCAGAGCAGGGTGGCCATGGCATCGACCATCCGGCGGTTGAGCTCCTCCGCCATGAGGCGGTCGCTGGCGCGCAGCCCCGCCTCGACGTGCACCACGGGGATGCGGCGCTTGGCGGCGGCCAGCGCCACGCCGAGGGTGGAGTTGGTGTCGCCGATGACCACGACCGCCCGGGGGGTGAGCCGGGCGAGCACCGACTCGGCGCGGGTGAGGATCAGGGCCGTCTGCTCGGCGTGGCTGCCCCAGCCGACCTCGAGGAACTCGTCCGGGGCGGCGACGGCGAGCTGTTCGTAGAGGAGGGCGTTGAGGGCGTGGTCGTAGTGCTGGCCGGTGTCCACGGCGTGGACCCGGCCCAGCCGGGCGAGGGCGGGTCGGAGCGCACTGGCCTTGATGACCTGGGGTCGCGTGCCGTAGCAGAGGGCGAGCATGCGGGGGGAGAATATACCCGGCGGGTTCCGTTGACACATCTCCCCGGGCCACCCAAGTTGCGGCCACGCCTATGCGTATCCTCCATCTTGCCAAGTACTACTGGCCCCGCTCCGGCGGCATGGAACGCGTGGTCCAGGACCTCGCGGAGGGCGCGGCGGCCCAGGGCCACGAGGTGGCGGTCCTCGCGGTCGAGAGCCGGGTCGGGGGACGGGTCGGGGGGCGCCAGCGCTCCACGATTACCCGGGTCTTCTCCTTCGGCGCGCTCGGCTCGCAGGAGATCGCGCCGGGCTACCTGGCGGCCGCCCGGCGGCGGGCCGACATCATCCACCTGCACCACCCGCATCCGCTGGCCGACGTGGCGAGCCTGCTGCGCAGCCGGCGCACGCCGCTGGTGGTGACGCAGCACCAGGATGGCAAGAAGCCGGGCACCCACTTCATGGCGCGGGCGGTGCTGCGCCGCGCCGCCGCGATCGTGGTGCCCAGCCGGGCCCACATGGCGCTCTCGGAGGAGCTGGAGGGGTTCGAGAACAAGACGGAGGTGATCCCCTTCGGCATCGACGAGGAACGCTGGGCCGACGTGCCCCGCCGCCCGATCGACGCCCCGCCGCGGGCGCTGTTCATCGGCCGGCTGGTCAAGTTCAAGGGCGTGGACGGCTGCTGCGGGCGCTGGAGCGGGTGCCCGACCTCCGGCTCGACATCGTGGGCGTGGGCCCGGACGGGCCGCGGCTCAAGACCCTGACGCAGGCGCTGGCGCTGGCCGACCGGGTGCGCTTCCACGGCGAGTACCCCGACGAGGACCTGCCCCGCCGCATGGCCGAGGCCGACTTCCTGGTGCTGCCCTCGGTGACGGTGGACGAGATGTTCGGCCTGGTGGTGCTGGAGGCGATGGCGGCCAGCCGGCCGGTCATCACCACCGCCGTGCCCACCGGGGTGCGGGAGGTCAACGTGCCGGGCGAGACCGGGCTCGAGGTGCCGGTGCACGACGTGCGCTCGCTGGCGGAGGCGCTCGACACCCTGGCCCGCGATCCGTTCCTGCGGGAGAAGATGGGCGACGCCGGCCGGGTGCGGGTGGAGAAGTTCTTCACCCGGCGGCTCATGACCGAGCGGCACCTGGCGCTGTACGAGCAGGTGCTGGCGTACCAGCCCGAGTAGCCCCCCGCCCGCCGCGGCCGGGGCTCAAGTTCTCGCGGCGTCCTGCCGATACTCCCGCGGCATCCCGCCGTCGCCCCGCCGTGCCACCCCCCCGACTGCCGCCCTCCCCGTTCTCCTGAACGAACCATCAAGTCGTTGTGGCGCCTGCAGATAGGGGCGCCGCCGCGGCACGGCACTTTGTTCCGGCATGGGTCTTGTATTTGCCCACCCTCGTCCGCCTCGCAATTCCACTGTTCCTGTGTCAGGCGCCGTCGGGCGCAGGCACCGCCTCCGGTGCCGGGGAGCTTCCGCATGGCCAAGGTCATGATCGTCGACGACTCCTTCTCCGAGATCCAGGTCATGGAGTCGGTGCTCAAGGGTGCCGGGTTCCAGGTGGTGGCGATCTCCGATCCCGGGGAGGCCGAGGCGCGGGTGGCGTCGGAGCAGCCGGACGTGCTGCTGCTGGACGTGGTGATGCCCAAGCGGAACGGGTACGAGGTGCTCCGCTCGCTGCGCCGCCAGGACCAGACCAAGGGGGTCCCGGTGGTGATGGTGACCTCGAAGAACCAGGACTCCGATCGCGCCTGGGGCATGCGCCAGGGCGCCAACGACTACGTGACCAAGCCGTTCACCCCCGACCAGCTGCTCGGCGCCGTGCGCCGCGTGGTCAAGTAGCGGGATGACCGCCCTCCCGGTGGCACCGATCGCCGCGGCGCCGGTCGTCGCGCCGCGCGCCTGCGTGTTCCGGTGCGGGGGCAGGGCGTATGCGGTGCCGGTGACCCAGGTGCGCGAGGTGGCGATGCTGCCCCGGGTGACGCCGGTGCCCCGGATGCCCGCCCAGATCCGCGGCGTGGCCAGCCTCCGGGGCCTGCTGCTGCCCGTGGTCGACCCGGCGCCCCACCTGGGACACGCGCCGCTGCCGCTCATGGCCGTGACACCGGTGGTGGTGCTCAAGGACGGGGCGCAGGATGTCGGGCTGGCGGTCGAGGCGATCGCGGGCCTGCTCCCGATGGAGACCCCCTGCGCCGTGCCGGCCGGGCTCCCGCCCGCCGTCGCGGCCGTCGCCGTTGGTGCCTTTCTGTCCGAGGGACGGCCCGTGGTGCTGCTGGAAGGGGAAGCGCTGCTCGCGGCGCTTCGCCCGGTGCCAGTGGATGCCCCGGTGCTCCCCTGATCGTTCATCGTACCACCCCCGGGCCGGCCAGGCCCGCCCGCGGAACCAGGAGCCGGACCCATGTTGAAGCAGATGAAGGTGTGGCAGAAGCTCGCGCTGGTGGCCCTGGTGTTCATGGTGCCGGTGGCGGTGCTCCTCTTCCAGCTGGTCAACGAACAGAACAAGGCGATCGAGTTCGCCGAGTCGGAGCGGCGGGGTGTCGAGGCGCTGCGGCCGGTGCGGCGGATGCTCGATGCCCTGGTGCAGCACCGTGAGGAGGGCGCGCTGGCGGCGGCGGGTGATGCCGCGGCGGCGATCCGGCGGCAGCAGGCGGCGGGGTCGGTGGATGCGGCGCTGGCGGAGGTGCGGGTGATGGACCAGCGCTACGGCACCGAGCTCACCTCGGGGCCGGCGCTGCAGCGCGTGGCGGATGGCTGGCAGGCGGTGCGCGATGGCGCGCCGACCGCCTCCGCGGGCCAGAGCCTTTCGGCGCACCGCAACCTCATTGCGCAGCAGGGCCTGGGGCTGGTGTTCGACATCGGCAACGGATCGAAGCTGACGCTGGACCCGGACCTCGATGCCTACTGGGTCATGAACACCCTGATCGAGAAGCTGCCGTCGGTCATGGAGGATGCCAGCGACCTGCGGGCGCGTGCCATCGGCGCGCTGGCCGGCGGCCCCCTGGCCCCGGACGTCCGCGCCGGCCTGGGCTTCCAGGTGGCGCGCGTGCGCACCGACGTGGACAAGCAGCGCCAGGCGCTCGCCTTCGCGCTGGAGGCCACCCCGGCCGTGCGGACCCGGCTGGCGGCGCTGGACCAGAAGGCCCAGGAGGCGGCGCTGGCCCTGGCCGACCTGGTGGAGCAGCGGATCGTGCAGCCGGCGGTGCCGGAGCTGACCGCGGCCGACTTCGCCACCCTGACCGCGGGCGTGGCGCCGGCGGTCCAGGCGCTGTACGCCGACGGCCTGGAGGTGCTGGACGAGCTCCTCGAGGCGCGGATCGCGGGCTTCCGCCAGGGCCAGTGGACCCAGCTGGCGATCGCGCTGGCGGCGACGCTGGCGGCGGCGCTGGTGCTGGTGTGGATCGCCCGGATGATCAACGCGCCGGTGCGGGAGCTGAACCTGGCGGCGCAGCGGATCCGCAGCCGGGACTACGGGGTGAAGGTCAAGGTCCACTCGAATGACGAGCTGGGCCAGCTGTCGCAGACCTTCAACGAGACGATCAAGCAGCTGGCCCGCAATGAAGAGGAGCGCGAGGCCGAACTGGAGCGCAGCAAGGCGCTGCAGCGCAACGTGAGCGACTTCCTGGACGTGGTCACGGAGATCAGCCAGGGCGACCTGACCCGGCGGGGCGAGGTGACCGCGGACGTGCTGGGCAACGTGGTGGACTCGGTGAACCTGCTGGCGGAAGAGCTGGGCTACGCCCTGCGCGAGGCGCGGGACACCTCGCACCAGGTGGCGACCAGCGCCCAGACGATGAGCGCGGCCGCCGAACGGATGGCGAGCGGCGTGCAGACCCAGGCCCGGTCGGCCGAGAAGGTGACGTCGGCGGCGGAGACGATGCACGGCGCGGTGCGGCAGGTGGCCGACGACGCGAGCCTGGCGGCCGAGGCCGCCCGGCGGACGGCGCTCGCCGCCCGCGCCGGTGACGAGGCGGTGCGCTCCACCCTGGCGAGCATGCAGCGGATCCGCGCCGAGACCCAGGCGATGTCCAAGCGGGTGAAGGCGCTGGGCGACCGGTCGCTGGAGATCTCCGAGATCGTCAACACCATCGAATCGCTGGCCGCGCAGACCAACCTGCTGGCCCTGAACGCCTCCATCGAGGCGGCGGGCGCCGGCGAGACCGGCCTGCGCTTCGCGGTGGTGGCCGACGAGGTGCGCAAGCTGGCCGAGCGCTCGGCGCTGGCCACCCGGGACATCGCGGGCCTGATCAAGGCGGTGCAGACGGAAACCGCCGACGCCGTGGCCGCGATGGAAACGGGGACGCGGGAGGTGGAGCAGGGCCACCAGGTGGCGCTCTCCGCCGGCGAGAACCTGAAGACGATCGCCGAGACGGCGCGGGAGTCGGCGGAGCTGGCCGAGTCGATCAACCTGGCCTCGCAGCACCAGGTGCAGGGCGCCGAGGGGGTGTCGCAGGGCATGCAGGAGATCGCGCGCATCGCCAAGGAGACGGAGTCGGGCGTGCACGAGGCGCAGCGGGTGGTGGGGCAGCTGACGGCGCTGTCCCAGGCGCTGGGCCAGAAGCTCGAACGCTTCAAGCTGGTCGCCTGAGCGGGCCCGGTCCCGGCCGATGAGCGACGAGCGGGCGTACCTGCAGCAGGTCTTCCTGCAGGAGGCGTGGGACATCCACGGGATCCTGACGGGGCTCGGGCCCCGCCTGCGGGACCTCCCGGGGCTCTCCCCGGAGGACCTGGACGTGCTGGCGATCGTGGCGCACCGCCTGAAGGGGGCGGCGAGCCTCAACCAGCTGGCCCGGGTGGCGGCCCTCGGGGCGCGCCTGGAACGGCTGGCGGGCGGCGCCACCACCGGCGAGGTCGACGAGGTCCGGGCCGAGGCGCTGGACGACTACCTGGCCCTGCTGGCGCAGCTGCTCGACACCATCACGGCCACCGGCAGCGACACCGATCACGGCGCGCTCAGCGCGCTGGCCGAGCGGCACGGGTACCTCGAGGGGGCGGCCCGGCAGGTGGATCCGCGGGTGACCCGGATGGTGGCCCAGCTCGACACCTTCCGGCGCGAGAACGCGGAGGCGCTGGAGTACTTCCTGCCCGAGGCCACCGACCACCTCGACACCATCGACGATGCCCTGCTCGCGCTGGAGCGGGGCGGCCCGCCGGCGGACGAGATCGATCGCCTCTTCCGGGCCGTGCACACGCTCAAGGGCGCCGCCTACGTGGTCGGGTGCGATCCGGTCGGCGACCTCGCGCACGAGGTCGAGGACCGGCTGGTGGCGGTGCGGGACGGCGCCGCCCCCGTGACCACGGACCTCCTCGAAGGGCTGTTCTTCGGCGCGGCCGGCCTGCGCGCCCTGGTGGCGGCGGCGGGAGGAAACGGCCGGGATCTCGCGACGCGGCTGGCCCGGGCCTTCGGCGGCCTGCATGGCGACACGGGCCCTCGGGTGGACGGCATCGCGCCGGAATCGCAGCCCGCGGCCACCCCGCTGCCGTCGCTGCCGGAGACCACGCGCGCCGACGAGGCGCCGGCGGCGCCGGTGCCGACGGTCCGGGTGCGGCTGGACCGCCTCGAGCGCCTGATGAACGTGGTGGGCGAACTGGTGCTGACCCGCGCCCGGCTGGAGCGGCGGCTGGCGCGGCTCGAAGGGCTGGGCGAGGACCTGACCTTTGCCCGGGCGCGGATGACGGAAGCGGTGCGGGAGTTCGAGCAGCGGCACGCCTTCACCCGGATGGCCGCCGAGGCGGGGGCGCGCGCTGGGCGAGGACGATCCCGGCACCCGCGCCGCCGCGACCGACCTCGCCAACGTCTTCTCCGAGCTGGAGTTCGACCGGTACGACGACTTCAACCTCTTTGCCCGCCGCGCCACCGAGATCTCGGCCGACCTGAGCGAGGTGCAGGGCCAGGTGCTCGGCGGGATCCGCGGGCTGGTGGAGGAATCGGACGTCCTGCAGCAGCTCACCCGCGCGCTCCGCGGCGAGGTGACCCGCGCCCGGATGCTGCCGCTGGCGCCGCTGTGGGTCCGGCTGGAGCGCCAGGTGCGCGAGCTGGGCCACGAACTCGGCCGGCCGGTGGAGCTGCACACCGAGGGCGGCGCGGTGGAGCTCGACAGCCGGGTGGTGCACGACCTCGCCGACTGCCTCCTGCACCTGGTGCAGAACGCGCTGGTCCACGGGCTCGAGCCCGAGGCGGAACGGGTGGCGCTGGGCAAGCCCGCGGCGGGGTCGGTGCGGGTGCGGGCGGAACAGCAGGGCGCGCGCATCCTCATCGAGGTGCGCGACGACGGGCGCGGCATCGACCCGGCGGCGATCCGGCGGGCGGCGGTGGCCCGCGGCTTCCTCGATGCCGAGCGCGCCGCCGCCCTGAGCGAGTCCGAGTGCCTGGCGCTGATCTTCCGGGCCGGCTTCAGCACCGCCGCCGAGGTGAGCACCGCCGCCGGCCGCGGCGTGGGGCTCGACGCGGTGCGCGCCAAGCTGCGCGGCCTGCGGGGCGAGGTGCGGGTGGAGAGCGTGCCCGGCGAGGGCAGCCGGTTCCGGATCCTGCTGCCGCTCACGGTGGTGATCTCCGACGCCCTGCTGCTGCGCAGCGGCGGCCTCACCTTCGGCTTTCCCCTGTCGGCGGTGCGCGAGGTGCGCCAGCTCGAGGCCGGGGCCTTCGCCGCCGGTGACGTGGCCCGCTACCGCTCCGCCGACGGGGACCTGCAGCCCGCCTTCCCGCTCGAGCACCTCCTCGGCCTGCCGTCGGCGCTCGCCCCCGGCGCCGCGCGGCCACTGGTGGTGGTCGAGGCCGGCGAGCGGCAGTACGGCCTGGCGGTGGACGAGATCGTCGGGAAGGAGGAGGCGGTGCTCAAGTCGCTGGGCAGCTTCCTCGACGGCGCCGGCCCCTACACGGGGGCGGTGCTGACCGGCGCCGGCGACATCGTGCTCATCCTGGATCCGCTGGCGCTGCGCGCCTGGCAGGCGAGCCCGGCGGCGCCGGCCGCCTCCGCGCCGGTGCCCGAGGCCCGCCCGGCTGGCCGGCGCGTGCTCCTGGTGGACGACTCGATCAGCGTGCGCCGGGTGGTGGGCGCCATGCTCGAGCGCGGCGGGTTCGAGGTCACCACCGCCGTCGACGGGGTGGATGCCCTCGAGCGCCTCGCCACCACGCCGGTGGACCTGGTCCTCACCGACCTCGAGATGCCGCGACTGAACGGCTTCGAGCTGCTGCAGGACGTGCGGCGCCGCGCGCCGACCCGGGACCTGCCGGTGCTGGTGCTGACGTCCCGGAGCGGCGCCAAGCACGAGGCGCTGGCGCGGCAGCTCGGGGCCACGGGGTTCCTGGCCAAGCCGGTGCAGGAGGACGCCCTCCTCGCCGCGGCCCGCGAGGCCGCGGCGGGGGGCGCGCGCCGGCCCTGGTGGGCGGCGGGGAGGTCGCGTGGCAGACCTCCTGATCGTCGAGCACGATCCGTTGGTCACCGAGACGCTGCGGCGCGCCTGCCGCTCGGCCGGGGTGTTCGCGGAGGCGGTCCGCGACGGGGCGGAGGCCCTCACCCTGCTCGACTGGCACCCGCCGCAGGTCATCCTCTGCGCGGGCCAGCTGCCTGACATGTGGGGCTGGGAGCTGTGCGCCGTGGTGCGCAGCGATCCCAAGACGGAGCGGATGCCCTTCGTGCTGCTGCTCGACCCGGAGCACCTGGGGCGTCCCGAGGCGCAGCGCTGCGGGGCCAGCCACCTGGCGCCCCGCGCCGGGGGGGGGGGCGTGGTGGCCGAACTGCTGCCGCGCCTCATGCCCTCGCGGCTCCGGCCGGTACCGGCCGCGGCGAGCGCCGCCACCGGCGTGTTCCAGGGACCCATCGGCATCCTCGGCCTGCCCGACCTGGCGCAGAGCATCGCCGGCAGCGGACGCGCGGGCAGCCTGATCCTGTCGCTGGACGGCGGGCAGGGGATCCTGTTCTTCGACGGGGGCCGGATCGTGGACGCGGAGTTCGGGGCGCGCCGGGGCGAGGCGGCGGTGCTCGAGCTGTTCGAACGCACCGAGGGGCAGGCCGGCAGCTTCATCTTCATGCCCGGCGAGGACCTCCCCCGCCGCGGCGCCATCCGCAAGTCGGTCCAGCAGCTGCTGCTCGACGTGGCCACGGACCTCGACGTCCGGCGCGCGCAGCCCATCGGGGACGGCCCCAGGCCGGCGCCCGTGAACCAGGGATAGGGACCCATGACCAAGGTACTGGTAGTCGATGACAGCCTGAGCGTCCGGAAGGCGGTGGGGTTCGCGCTCAAGCCCCGCGGGCTGGACGTCCTCGAGGCCGCCTCCGGGCGGGAGGCGCTGCAGGCCATCCGCGCCCAGCAGCCGGCGCTGATCGTGTGCGACGTCATCATGAAGGACCTGAGCGGCTTCGATGTCTGCCAGGCCCTCAAGGACGACCCGGCCCTCGCCGGGACGCCCATCATCCTGATCTCGGGGATCGTCAACGAGCAGGTGCGCGGGCGCGCCGCGGCGGTCGGCGCGGCGATGATCCTGTCGAAGCCGTTCCGCGCCACGGAGCTGGCGGAGGAGGTGGTGCGCCTCCTGAGCAGCCGGCCCTCGGTGGCCGCCGCGCCGGCGTGGACGCCGGGCGCGGACGACGGCGCGATGGTGGCCCTCCGCGCGCTGCAGGCGGTGCCCTCCGTGACCCTCGCGGCGATGGTGGATGACCAGGGCCGGATGCTGGAGCAGGCGGGGCGCAGCGGTCCGGAGCTCGAGGCGCTGCGCAGCCAGCTGGCGGAGATGGTGCTCCGGGCGGAGCAGGCGGGGCGGTCGCGGCAGCTGGGACAGCCGGTGAGCGTGATGCTCGAGTTCCGCGCCGGCCTGATGCTCGCGACCTGCCTGAGCTCTGGTGGGCTGCTGTTCGTGGAGGTGAGCGATGCGGGCGCGCTCGGCCTGGTGCGCTACGAGATGCGCCGCGTGCTGCAGACGCTGGCGTTCCCCGCCGTGGCGGCGACGGCGCGGGGGTGAGCCGGCGCTTGCATCCCCCCGGGGGGAGCCCTAACCTCCACCGGCGCCGTCGTCCGGCCTGTGCGGCCGCGGCGCGCCGGGCCCTTAGCTCAGCCGGTTAGAGCACCGGACTCATAATCCGAGGGACGGAGGTTCAAATCCTCCAGGGCCCACTCCGGGGCGGGGCCGTCGCCCCGCCCCTAGGCATTCCGCCGCTTGATCCGCAGCAGCCGCACCTTCTCCTCACGCTCCCGTTCATCCAGCCGCCGTCGCACCTCCGCCAGCCGCTGCTCGAGCGCCGGTGTCAGGCGCTGCTCCAGCATGTTGACCTGCCGCGTGGTGCGGGAGAGCGCGAGTCCCAGCCGCTGCAGCAGCATCTCGCGCGGCGCCGAACTCACCAGCCGGTCGACCAGTCGCTCGAAGTGATCGGTCGCGGCCACCGCCGCCGGCCCCACGGCGGGGGGCGGGGTCTCGCGGCCGCCGAGGGTGCGCTCCACCGGCGGCGGGTCGAGGATGGTGGAGGCGGGAACGCCCCAGACCGAGAGCGGCCGAATGTCCACCCGCAGGTCGCGGTCGGGCCAGCCCCAGGCCCGGAGGCCCGCCTGGCCCTCGCTGGCGTAGGCCTCGAGCAGCGCCTCGTAGGCGGCGCGCGCTTCGGCCGAGATCACGGCGCGGGCACTGAGCGCGGGCTTGGCCAGGTGGAAGAGCTCGCCCACCAGCGCCTCGCGCTTGCGGCGGAGGAGGCTGGTGCCCTTCTCCATCCGCTCCAGCTGGCGCCGGGCGCGCAGCAGCGCGAGACGGGTGGCGGGGCCAGTCATCCGGACGGCTCGGCGGCGTGGCGGTTCGGCGGCTCGGCATGCGCCGCCCAGATGGCGTCGCTCAGCCGGGTGAGGTCCTCGCGGGGCATGCCCTCGAGCAGCCGCCAGCCGGTGCCCAGGGTCTCGTCGAGCCGGCGGCCGCCCTCCGGCTGGGCCACGAACTCGCGCTCGAACCGCTCCGCGAAGGCCAGCGCGCGGCGGTCGGCGGCCCCAGGCCGGCCTCGCCCACGATGGCCGCCATGAGCCGCGCCTCGCGCCCGGCCGCGTAGAGGGCGTAGAGCTGGTCGGCCCACGGCCGGTGCTCCGCCACGGTGCGGCCCCGGCCGATCCCCGCGTTCATCAGGCGGGAGAGTGACGGGAGGACGTCCACCGGCGGGAAGATGCCGCGGCGGTGGAGGTCGCGGCTGAGCACGATCTGGCCCTCGGTGATGTAGCCGGTGAGGTCCGGGATGGGATGGGTGATGTCGTCGTCCGGCATGGTGAGGATCGGCAGCTGGGTGAGGGAGCCGGGGCGGTCCCGCAGCAGGCCGGCGCGCTCGAAGATCGTCGCCAGGTCGGTGTACATGTAGCCGGGATAGCCGCGGCGCCCGGGGATCTCCTGGCGCGCGGTGGCGATCTCGCGCAGCGCCTCGCAGTAGTGGGTGATGTCGGCCATCACCACCAGCACGTGCAGCCCGCACTCGAAGGCCAGGTACTCCGCGGCGGTCAGCGCCATGCGGGGCGCCAGCAGGCGCTCGATGGTGGGGTCGCTGGCCTGGTTGAGGTAGAGCACGCTCCGCTCGAGGGCGCCGCTCTTCGCGAACCGCTCCAGGAAGCCGCGGGTCTCGCGCGCGGTGATGCCGATCCCGGCGAAGACCACCGCGAACGGCTCGCCGCGGGGGGCGCGCGCCTGCTCCACGATCGCGGCCGCCAGCTCCAGCGCGGGGAGGCCCGGGCCGGAGAAGACGGGCAGCTTCTGGCCCCGCACCAGGGTGTTCATGCCGTCGATGGCGCTGATGCCGGTCTCGATGAACTCGCTGGGCCGCAGCCGCCGCGCCGGGTTCATCGGGGCGCCGTTGAGCGGGCGGAGGGCCGCGCCGATCGGCGCGGGGAGGCCATCGAGGGGGCGGCCCACCCCCGAGAGGGCGCGGCCGATCAGCTCCGGCCCCACCGCCGCGCG
Source organism: Gemmatimonadota bacterium (assembly GCA_016713785.1). Taxonomy (NCBI): domain Bacteria; kingdom Pseudomonadati; phylum Gemmatimonadota; species Gemmatimonadota bacterium. The sequence goes on from JADJOM010000003.1 coordinate 384,090, forward strand.
CGCCACCTCGCCGGTGAGGGTGACGGCGGCCCGCCCGGGCGCGAGGCCCAGGGTGTCGTCGAGCACCTGGACCACGGTCATCGCCTCGCCGGCGTCGATCACCTGGCCGCGGCGGTCGGGGGCGCCCGGCATCGTCACGGTGACCCACTCGCCCAGCGCCACCTGCGCCGTGCGATGCAGGAAGAGCAGGGGGCCGGCGGCGCCATCGGCGCCACGATAGGTGCGTGCCAGTCCGCTCATGGGCCCCCCTCACGTCCCGCCACCTCCCGCACCGCCACCTCGGCGCCCGCCACCAGCCCCGGCCAGTCGGCCGGGCCGGCGTCGCGCAGCGCCGCCAGCGCCCGGCGCGCCCCCGTCAGGTCGAGCCGCTCGAGCGGGCGGCCCGCGGCCGTGGCAGCGGCGGCGGCGTCGTGCAGCGCGAGGCCCAGCCGCGCCAGTGCCAGGGTCTTGCCCACCGGGGAGGAGGCGTCGGTGGCGCTGTAGGCGCTCTGCGCCAGCACCAGCTCGCGCAGCAGCCGCGCCGACTCGAGGATGAGGCGGTCCTCGTCCTGCAGCGCATCCGGACCCACCAGCGCCGCGATCTCCTTGAGTTCGCGGCCCCGCTGCAGCAGCTCCACCAGCCGCCGCCGCGCCGCGCCCCACCCCGCGCCCCCCTCCCGCTCGAACCAGGGTTGGGTGCGCGCGAGGTACTCGGAGTAGCTCGTCTCCCAGTCGACGGCGGGGAAGTGCCGCTGGTGCGCCAGCGACGGATCGAGGGCCCAGACGGCGCCCGCCACCCGCAGGCAGGCCTGCGTCACCGGCTCGGAGAAGTCGCCGCCCGGCGGGGAGATGGCGGTGATGAGGGTGAGCGCACCGGTCCGCTCCGGCGCGCCCTGGCAGCGGACCCGCCCGGCGCGCTCGTAGAAGGTGCCGAGCCGGCTGGCGAGGTAGGTCGGATAGCCTTCCTCGCCGGGCATCTCCGCCAGGCGGGCGCTGATCTCGCGCAGCGCCTCGGCCCAGCGGGAGAGGCTGTCGGCCATGAGCGCCACCCGGCAGCCCTGGTCGCGGTAGTACTCGGCCAGCGTCATCCCCAGGTACACCGACGCCTCGCGCGCCGCCACCGGCATGTTGGAGGTGTTCACCACCATGATGGTCCGGTCCATCAGCGAGCGCCCGGTGCGCGGATCGGCGAGCTCGGGGAACTCGCTCAGCACCTCCGCCATCTCGTTGCCCCGCTCGCCGCAGCCGATGTAGACGATGATGTCGGCGTCGGCCCACTTGGCCAGCGACTGCTCGATGACGGTCTTCCCGGTGCCGAACCCGCCCGGGACCGCCACCGTGCCGCCCTCGGCCACCGGGAAGAGGAAGTCGAAGATCCGCTGCCCGGTGAGGAACGGGCGCTCGTCCCCGAGCCGCTCGGCCACCGGGCGGGGCTGCCGCACCCGCCACCGGTGGGAGAGGTAGAGCGGCGTGCCATCCCCCAGGGTGACCGCCGGCTCCCGGATGGTGAGCGGCCCGCTGGCGACCGTGGCCACGACACCGGCGGTGCCGGGCGGGACGAGGATGCGGTGCTGGAAGCCGGGGCGCTCCTCCACGGTGCCGAGCAGGTCGCCGGCGGACACCGCGGCGCCGGCCGCGACCACCGGGGTGAAGTCCCAGCGGCGCGCCGGGTCGAGGGTGGCGGCCTCGGCGCCGGCGGGGAGGAAGTCGCCGTGGGTGCGGGCCAGGTCGGGCAGCGGCCGTCCCAGGCCGTCGAGGATGGACCCGAGCAGGCCGGGGCCGAGCTCGATCTCGAGCGAGCGCCCCGTGGGCACCACCGGCTCGCCGGTGGCGAGCCCGTTGGTGTCCTCGTACACCTGCAGGGTGGCGAGGTCGCCCTCGAGGCGGATCACCTCGCCGAGCAGCCGCTGGTGGCCCACCACGGCCAGCTCATAGAGGCCCACATCGGGAAGGGGCGCCGCCTCCACGAGCGTGCCGGTGACCCGGCGGATCCGGGCGGTGCGCGGGTCGGTCACTTGAGCCGTACCCGGTAGCCGATGGCCTGCCGCAGCAGGTCGGAGATGTAGCGGTCCATGCCTTCCTCCGCCGGGCTCCAGCGCGGTCCCGGAAAGGGCACCAGCAGCGGCAGCGGCCGCCGGGCCAGCTCGCGGCGCACCTCGGGCGGGAGCAGCTCGTGCAGGGTGTCTTCCACGAGGAGGACGCCGGTGTCGGGGTCGGCGGCGAGCGCCAGCACCCGGTTGAGCGCCTGGCCCGAGGTCTCCGCCTCGACGGGGCGGAGGCCGGTGAGGGCCAGGCCGGTGGCCACCGCCGGCCGGCAGAGCACGCGCACGGCGTAGCTCATGGCGGCCCCGCCGCGTGGTCGCGCCGGGGGGGCGGCGCGCCGAGCGCCACGCCCCAGACCGCCCGCTGCAGGAAGACCACCTCCGCGCGGAGGGGACAGCAGGTAGCTGACCACCGGTGCGGCGCCGAGCGGATCGCGTCGGGCGCGGCGCTGCCAGGCCTGGCGGCGCCGGTCGGCGAGGTCGCGCTCCAGGGTGGCCGGGTCGCCGATCTCGGGCGGGAGCAGCGGGGCCAGCGTGGTTGCGGCGAGCACCCGCGGCAGCAGCGCCGCGACCTGGTCGGGCGCGGCGGCGGCGATGCGGGTGCAGCCCTCGAGCGTGAGCGCCTCGCCACCGGGCAGGAAGAGCGAGGCGGGGAGCAGGTCGCCGCCGCGTCCGACAAGGAGCAGGGCGGTGCGCAGGTTGTCGAGGTCGATCGCCTCGCGCACGAACCCGCGCCAGCCGCCCCCGAGCTGGCGCGCGGCCGCGAGGGCCATCGCGCCCGCCGTGCGGGCCAGGGCCACATCAATCGACAGCAGGTCGGGGTGCCCCGCGCGCGGGGCGCAGCGCCGGCGCAAAGGGGGAGCGCCACGCCGCGAGCAGTGCGGCGATGGCCGCCACCGAGGGCAGGCGCGCCAGCTCCGCCTGCACCCGCTCGGGAAGGGTCGGGGTGGGGAGGAGCCCCAGCAGGCGGGCCTCCGCCGGGACCCCGGCGGCCGCGCCGCGGAGCAGGCCCCGGAGCGACCGCTGGTCCTCGAGGGCAAAGAGCAGGCGGCCCAGCGCCTCGCCGGGTTCCCAGCGTGCCAGCTGGCGCAGGCGGGCGCCGGCCCCGCGCCGGATGGCGAGTTCGAGGGCGGGGGCGTCGGGGCGCGGGTCGGCCACGGCGTACCCACGGGTCCCGAGTTCGCGGGCGATCGTCGCGAAGTCGACCGCCCGCAGCAGCGCCGCGCGCCCCGCCGGATCGAGCAGGTGGGCGGACAGTCCGGCCGCGCGGACGACCAGGGCATCCATCGTGGCGGTCACGCGGGGGGCTCCAGGCTGGCCACGATGTGGATGCGCGCCTCCGCCTCCCGCGCCACCAGCCGGCCGGGGAGCGAGGCGTCGATCAGCACGCGGCCATCGGCGGTCACCACCTGGCTGCCCGCGTGGAGGGCCGTATCCACTTCCACCGGCACGCCACGCGCGGCGCATCGGTCTGCCACGGCCTGCCGCAGCGCCGCCGTGGTCCGGACCAGGGCCGGCCGGTCGCCGGCGTGGTCGAGGGCGCGCTCGGCGAGGCTGGCGAGGGCCGCCACCTCGGCGGGACTCAGCGCCTCGCGCGCCAGGCCCTCGCGGACCAGGCCGAGGACCCGCTCCACCAGGGCCTCGCGGGCGGTGAGCACCGCGTGCTCCGCCTCACGGGTGGCCAGGGCCACGTCGCGCGCGGCGGTGGTCTCGAGCCGGGACCGCTCCCGCGCCAGCGCGTCGTCGCGCCGGGCCACGCGGAGCGCCTCGGCTTCACGGGTGAGCGCGGCCGCGGCGGCGGCGGCCTCCGCCTGCTCCGCGGCGATCCGCTGCTCCGCCTCGCGCTCCAGCGCGGCCAGCAGGTCTTGCAGGGCCATGGGGGGTCAGGCGCCGCCACGCAGCATGATGAGCACCGCCACCACGAACCCGAGGACCACCATCGTCTCCGGGATGGCGACCATGATGATCACCGTGGTCGTGAGCTCCGGCTTCTCCGCCAGCGCGGCGGCGCCGGCCGGCCCGATGCGGGACTGGGCCCACGCGGTGGCGAGCGCGGGCAGCCCCACGGCGAGCGCGGCGGCGAGCGGAATCCAGAACGACATACGGTGCTCCTTTCTAGGCGGGACGGGAGGGGGGCGGCGTCCAGTGGCCGAACGGACGGTATGCCACCCCTCCCGGACTGTAGAAATTTCCGAAGAACTCGACGTAATGGAGGCGCAGGGCATGGATCATCGGGCTCATCACCCCGAGCGCGAAGTTGACCAGGTGGAACAGCAGGGCGAACAGCACCCCGATCAGCACGCTGCCGAACGCCCCGGCCATCCGGTTGGCCACCACGGCGAGCATCACCGACGCGGTGCCGAGGGCCATGATGCGGGAATAGGAGAGGACCCGGCCCAGCGTGGAGAGGAACTCCACCGGCGCCACGATGCCCTCCACGACCACCAGCAGCGGGAAGCTCACCAGGATCACGATCGTCACGGGGGTGAGCAGCGGGCGCGGCAGCACCTCGATGCTGGCCAGCAGGGCCACGATCACGAGGACCAGCATGACCGCGGTCAGCCCGCGGCCGATCGCCTGGCGGCGATGGGCGTGGTAGGCGTTCACGGCGCCGATCACCAGGCCGAGCAGCATGTGCACCGCGCCCAGCGAGACGGCAAGGATGAGGAACGGGACCACCGCCTCCTCGCGGTCGAACCAGAGGGCGTGCAGGCCGAACCAGCGCCGGCCCAGGTCGCCGAACAGCTCGCCGAAGCAGAGTCCGAACAGCCCGCTGAACACCGCGCAGGCCACCAGGATCTCCGCCAGCGACCGCTGCCACCCCGCCTCGGGGTGGCGGCGGCGGAGCAGGATCCCGCCCGCCAGCAGCACCAGCGCGTACCCGACATCCCCCATCATGAGGCCGAAGAACATCGGGAAGAAGACGGCCATGAACGGCGTGGGGTCGATGCTGCCGTACCGGGGCAGGGGCAGGAGGCTCACCAGCAGCTCGAAGGGCCGGAAGAGGCGCGGGTTGCGCAGCACCACCGGCGCGTCCTCGGCGGTCCACTCGTCCTGCCCCAGCTCCTCCAGCACCACCTCCGCCCCGAAGCGCCGGTCGAGGGCCAGCCGGAGTTTCGGGCGGGTGTCGGCGGGGAGCCAGCCTTCGAGGACGAAGGCGTGGGTGGTGACCCGGCTCAGGTCGCGCGCCTCGAGCACGGCCAGGCGATCGCGACAGTGCCGGCTGCCCTGGCGGAGCAGCGGTTCGGTCCGCCGGCGCAGCTCGGCCTGCTCCCGCCGGGCCCGGCTCAGCTCGCCCGGCAGCTGGCGCATGCGCTCGAGCATGGCGGGCATGGCCTGCGCCAAGGTCTGGCCGGCAAAGCCGGCGGGGAGGCTCACCTCGCTCACCCGGCCGGCGGCCAGCAGCTGTTCCACCCGCGCCGCGGCGTGTTCCGGCACCAGCAGGAGGACCGCGGTTTCCTCGGCGGGGAGCGGATGCGACCGGATCTCGAAGGCCGGCCCGAGCAGCGCGGTCAACTCGGCGCGGAGCTTCTCCACGCTCTCGCGCTGCCCCGCCCGGAGCACCACGTGGTACGCCCGCCCGCTGGCCCAGCGGGGCTGGGTAGCCAGCAGCGGCTCGAAGGCGTGAAAGACCGCCTCATATCGGGCCAGCAGCGCCTGCTCTTCCTCCAGCCGCTGGACCCGGGCCACGAGCTGCTCGGCCTGGCGGCGGATCCGCCGCAGTTGGTGCACCAGGGCCGGCAGCACCATCCCGGGCGCGGCGGGGCCGACGGCGGTGGCGCCGAGCAGGCGGGTGGCGGTGGCGCAGTCCTCGAGGGCGCTGGAGAGGTGGTGGCGGAGCCGCTCCTCGCGGGTGGAGCGGGTCACCGGCTCGAGCAGGGGCAGGTCGTGGGGCGCGGCCAGGTGCATCAGGCCGAGGTCCTGGAGCTGTTCCAGGACGGCGGGCAGGCGCTCCCGGGGGCCGAGAATCCGTACCCGCGCCATCGCGAGGATCATGGAGACTCCTCCAGTCCGGACAGCAGCCAGCGGCGGACATCGTCCGCGAGCCGTGGCGTGGCGGTCTCTCCGGCCTGGGTGAACCGGGCGGCCCGGGCCTCCGCGGAGGCCTGCAACTCCGCGATCCGCTCCGCCGTGCGCCGGGCGATGCGCTGCTCCAGCTCGCCCACCGCATGTGCCACCTCGGCGTCCACGCCGCGGGCCGCCGTCTCGGCCTGATGGCGCGCCTCCGCCAGGAGGGCGGCCGCTTCGGCGCGGGCACTCTCCAGCCGGGCCGTCAGCTGATGCTCGGTGGCGATCAGGCGCGCAAGGTCGCCCTCGGCCCCGGGGTGGGCCGGAAGGTGGGAGCTCCGGGAGTGTGACATGGCCTGACGGCCTCTGCTTCCTGCCCAGGGAACTGGCGTACCCGAGGAGTGCCCGGCAGTCGGACACCAGGAACCGCCTGCAACATCGGGCCGGGCGGGGGAAAGGCCGATGAACCGCGCTATAAGGAAGGCTTCAAGCCCGGCAGGGGCATGGATGGGGCCCCGGGTCGGTGTGGCGGGAGGGCCACTCTGGCGTGGGGGGCCGTGGATCGGTACACTCCCGGGCGGTTTCTCCGGCACCGCCCCCTCTTCCCGACGCCATGATCCGCTTCAACCACATCACCGGCAGCCTCGCCGGGACCACCACCGAACTGGACAAGCGCTCCATCCGCGTGGGGACCAGCGGGGATTGCGATGTCCGGTACCACCTCGAGCGGGATCCCGAGGTGGGGCGCTACCACGCGGCGGTGGTGAAGAAGGAGGATGCCTACCACCTGCTCGACCTGGGGCAGGTGGGCGGCGTGTGGGTGAACGGGGAGCGGGTGCAGAGCCAGCCGCTCAAGAGCGGCGACCGGGTGCGGTTCGGGGGCGAGGGCGGGCCCGAGGCCGAGATCGCGGTGATCTTCGACCCCAACTACAACGCGGCGCAGGACGCCGCGCAGATGGTCGAGACGTTCAAGGAGCGCACCCGCGAGACCTCCGCGCTGCGGATCGTGGCGGCGGCGGCGGAACGGGTGGCGGAGGAGCGGGCCAAGGCGGGCGGGACCAAGTCGCGCCGCACCATGGAGCTCATGGCCGACACCATCCACGAGGTCGGCGACCTGATGAAGGCGCAGACGCGCCGCCGCTGGGTCCGGATCGTGGGGATGGTGACGGCGGTCTCGCTGCTGGTGATCACCGTGCTGTCGTTCGTGCTCTACCGGAAGCAGCAGCAGATCAACCTGCTGCTGGACCAGAAGGCGCGCTACGACACCGAGCTGCGCACCATCCAGGAGCGGATGGCGGTGGAACGGGACTCGCTCAAGCTGACCCAGCTGGAGCGGGAGTTCCAGATCACCCAGGCCAACGCGGTGCAGGCGCTGGCGCAGCTGGCCGAGAAGGACCAGCAGAAGGCCGCCGAGGTGGCCGAGAGCGGCGACGAGCTGGACCGCGAGATCCGGGCGATCCTGCGGCAGTTCGACGCCGCGGCCTACGCGGTCCCGCCCATCTTCAAGGAGCGGGTGGCCTACCACATCGAGGTGCTGCGCCGCGCCGGCCCGACCGCGCGGGTGATCTACCGCCGGAAGGTGAAGTACTGGCCCCAGATCACGGCCGAGTTCAAGGCGCTGGAGCTGCCGGAGGCGATGGCCTACGTGGCCTGGACCGAGTCCCAGTTCGACCCGATGGCCAAGAGCAGCGCCGGGGCGCGCGGGATGTGGCAGATGACGCGGACCACGGCCCAGTCGCTCGGGCTGCGGGTGGACGGGGCGGTGGATGAGCGGACCGACGTGCCGAAGCAGACCCGCGCCGCCACCAAGTACCTCGCGGGGCTGCTGGCGGAGTTCGGCGAGGACGCCTTCATGCTGGCCATGGCGAGCTACAACAAGGGCGAGAACGGCGTGCGGCGGGTGCTCCGGAAGGTGTCGCAGACGCCGGGCGGCTTCAAGAAGAGCAAGCGCGACTTCTGGCACCTGTACCGGCTCAAGCTGCTCCCCGAGGAGACCCGGGAGTACGTGCCCAAGATCATCGCCGCGGCGATCGTCTGCAACAACCCGGAGAAGTACGGGCTCATCAAGCCCGATCCCGACAGCGCCACCGCGGCGGTCGCCGCGAAGGCGCCGGCCGCCAGACCCGCCCAGGCCGCGCCGCGGGCGCGCTGAGGCTTCCCCGGGGCCGCCGCTGTCGCGGCCCGCTCCACTCCCGGCCCGCCGGTCCCGATGCACCGCCCATGACAGCATTGTCATGTCCCGGTGTGAGTCCGGTCACTTCCGTCCAACTTCCATGCGTTTAGCATTCGTGCACTTGCACGCGGCCACCCTTGCCCGCGCGCGGCGGTACCGGCCCGGAACGGAATGCCGGTACCCTGGACCCCAGTAGGAGGTACCCGATGCGTCGTTCCCTCTGGCTCGTGCCGCTTGTCCTGCTGCTCGGCTGCAACCAGCACAAGGAAGAGCTCACGAAGGCGCTCGCCGATGCCCAGGCGCTCGCGGCCGAGAAGGACAGCCTGATCACCGAGGTCCTCGAGACCTCGAAGTTCGTCAACGGCGTGAACGAGGAGCTGGCCAAGGCCCGCACCGCGCTGGTGACCACCGCCACCAACACCGACGCCGGCACCCCGGCCGACCGTGACCGGGCCGCCCGGACCGCGGCGCTGGAGCGGGTCCAGGCCCTGGTGGCCCGCCTGAACGAGACCGAGCAGCGCCTGGAGCAGAGCACCACCCGGGCCCGGTCGCTGTCCAGCCGGAACACCGGCCTGCTGCGCCAGATCGAGGAGTACAAGGCGAGCATCGACAGCCTGCAGGCCACCGCGCTGCGCACCGAGAACGAGCTGCGGGGCGTGATCGACTCCCAGACGGTGCAGATCGCCGGCCTGAACGGCCAGCTCGACACGGCGCGGGTGGTCAACGCCCAGCTCACCAGCGACAAGGTGGCGCTGCAGGACACCGTGGGGAACCTGACCAGCTACAAGAACACGGTGTTCTACATCGCGGGCACGGAGGAGGAGCTGCTGCAGAAGGGCGTCGTCGTGAAGGAGGGCAAGAAGTTCCTCTTCTTCGGCGGCAAGCAGCTGCACCCGGCGCGCAGCCTCGATCCCTCGGTGTTCACCCCGATGGACAAGACCACCGCCACCGCCATCAGCCTCCCGGCCGGCGAGTACAAGATGGTCTCCCGGCAGGACCTCTCCTTCGCCGACTCGGCGTCGGTCCGGGACGGCAAGGTGACCGGCACGCTCCACATTGCCCAGCCCGAGCAGTTCTGGGCCGGGTCGAAGTACCTGATCCTCGTGGAGAACTGAGCCCGCAACCCTTTCGGCTCACCCCGCATCTAACGCCCTCCGGGATCCGTCCCGGGGGGCGTTCGGTTTTCACACCCCCCCCTCGTTGCGGCGTCCCGGGCCACCGGACACATTGGGCTCGCCGGGCTCGCGCCCGGCCCCCCTGCGCATTCCCGCACCGCAAAGGAACCTCCCATGCCCCTGCTCCAGCGGCGTGGCCTGCTGGCGGCCATCGGCGTCGTGGCCATCGGCGCGCCCGCCACCTGGCTGCTCGCCCGGACCCCCGCCGGCGCCGCCTCGGCGGTGGTGGCGCGGGTCACGCGCGGCGAGTTCGTGGTCACGGTGGCCACCTCCGGCGAACTCCGGGCCCGGAAGTTCGTGCAGATCACCGTGCCGCCGAACGTGCAGGAGGCGGAGATCTACCAGATGAAGATCTCCTCGATCGTGCCGGAGGGGACGGTGGTGAAGGCGGGGGAGGTGGTGGCCGAGCTCGACCGCTCCTCGCTGGCCCCCAAGATCGCCGAGGTCTCGCTGGCGCTGCAGAAGGCGCAGGCGGTCTACGAGCAGGCGATGCTCGACTCGACGCTCAACCTCTCCAAGGCCCGGGAGGACATCCGGACCATGGAGCTGGGGCTCGAGGAGAAGCGGCTGGCCAAGGAGCAGGCGGCGTACGAGGCGCCGACCATCCAGCGGCAGGCGGCGATCGACCTGGAGAAGGCGGAGCGGGCCCTGGCCCAGGCCCGCCTCGACTACAAGACCAAGACCGACCAGGCCCAGGCCAAGATGCGCGAGGTGGGGGCCGACCTCGACCGGGAGAAGAACAAGCTGCAGGTGGTGCAGGAGGTGATGCAGGCCTTCACCATCATGGCCCCGGCGCCCGGCATGGTCATCTACGTGAAGGAGTGGAATGGCCGCAAGCGCACCACCGGGTCGCAGATCAACGCCTGGGACCCCGCCGTGGCCACCCTGCCGGACCTGACACAGATGGAGTCGGTCACGTACGTCAACGAGATCGACATCCGGAAGATCAAGGTGGGGCAGCCGGTGGCGCTCACCCTGGACTCCGACCCCACCAAGCGCCTGACCGGCGTGGTCACCAGCGTGGCCAACGTGGGGGAGCAGCGGCCCAACACCGACGCCAAGGTGTTCGAGGTGAAGGTGAACGTCGCCGAGGTCGACACCACGCTCCGGCCGGGGATGACCACCGGGAACAGCATCGAGACGCTGCGGCTCCCGGACGTCCTCTCGGTGCCGATCGAGGCGCTCCACGGCGCCGACGGGGTGCCGTTCGTCTACAAGGCGCGCGGCGCCGGCAGCGTGCGGCAGGAGGTGGTCACCGGGGACATGAGCGAGGACGAGGTGGTCATCACCGCCGGGCTCGCCGCCGACGACCAGGTGCTGCTGGCCCCGCCCGCCGGCGGGGAGAAGCTCGAGCTGCTGCGGCTGCCGGGATCGACGGCGGGGCAGCCCGCCGCCGGCGGCGACACGGCCCGCCGGGCCCAGCCCCTGACACCGCCGCTGGATTCGTCCCGGCGCGCGGCGCCGCCCCCGGCGCCGGGGCGCTGAGCGTGGCCCTCGACCGGGCGCTGCTCGACCGCCTGCGGCGGGAGGTGCTGGCGCATGCGGCCTTCGGCCTGCGCACCGCGCTCGAGGCGGTGCGCCACAACAAGCTGCGCGCCGGGCTCACCTCCCTCGGCATCCTGTTCGGGGTGGCGTCGGTCATCGCCATGCTGGCCGTGGGCAAGGGCGCGGAGCAGGAGATCCTGGAGCAGATGCGGCTGCTGGGCTCCAACAACGTGATGATCACCCCGCTGGTGGAGCAAAAGGAGGGGCAGGCGCGGGAGGAGCCGGGCCGCGAGGTGAAGAAGTTCTCCCCCGGACTCACCTACGCCGACGCGCGCGCCATCGCCCGCATCATCCCCGCGGTGGAGGCCACCAGCGCGGAGATCATCCTCAACACCTCGGTGACCCGCGAGGGCCGGCGCCGCAGCGGCAAGCTGCTCGGCGTGGACACCACCTACTTCCGGCTGACCAACCTGGCGCTGGGCGAGGGGCGGTGGTTCAGCCGCGAGCAGGTGGAGCGGGGCCTCCCGGTGGCGATCATCGGCCAGGGCATCCGCACCCGCTTCTTCACCACCGAGGATCCCGTCGGCCAGTCGATCAAGGTGGGCGACACCTGGCTCCGGGTGGTGGGGGTGCTGGCCGACCGCCGGGTGAGCGCCGAGATCGCGTCCCGCCTGGGCATCCGGGACGCCAACATGGACGTCTACGTGCCGGTGCACACCATGCTGCTCCGCTTCCGCAACCGGGCCCAGCTCACCCAGCAGGACATCGAGCAGGCGGCGCGGGCGGGCACCTTCACCCGCAGCGGCGAGGAGGAGAGCGAGGAGGTGCGGCAGGAGCGCACCAACGCCAACCAGCTCGACCGGATCATCGTGCGGGTGGCGGAGGCGGGGCAGGTGGCGCCGGTGGCCGACATCGCGCGGCGGATGCTCACCCGCCGGCACAACACCGTGGTCGACTTCGAGATCACCGTGCCGGAGCTGCTGCTCAAGCAGGAGCAGCGCACCAAGGCCATCTTCAACATCGTGCTCGGCGCCATCGCCTCGATCTCGCTGGTGGTCGGCGGCATCGGCATCATGAACATCATGCTCGCCTCGGTGCTGGAGCGGATCCGGGAGATCGGGGTGCGGCGCGCGGTCGGCGCCACCGAGCAGGACATCCTGTTCCAGTTCCTGAGCGAGGCGGTGCTGATCAGCGTGGCCGGCGGCTGCGCCGGGGTGCTCCTCGGCGTGGTGGGCAGCGCGGTCATCGAGCGCGCCGCCGGGGTCCGGACGATCGTGGCCCCGCTCTCCGTCCTGCTGGCCTTCGGGGTGTCGTTCGCCGTCGGGTTGGTCTTCGGCATCGTCCCCGCCTACCGGGCCGCCCGGCAGGACCCGGTCACCTCCCTCCGCTACGAGTGAACCCCATGTCCCTCCGGACCGCGCGCCCGGCCGGGCTGCTGCTTGTCGCGCTGCTGGCGAGCGCCCCGGTGGCCGGGCAGGAGCCGCTGACCCTGGCGCAGGTGGTGACCCGCGCCCTCGCCCAGAGCCACCTCGCCGAGGCGGCGCGGGCCACCCGCGACGCCGCCCGCTACCGCGATCGCGCCTTCTACTCGCGGCAGCTCCCGCGCCTGAGCCTGGGCGGCACCGTGCCCGCCTACAACCGCGCCATCATCCCGGTGCTGCAGCCCGACGGCAGCACCAGCTTCCGGCCCCAGGACCAGGTGCAGGCGGAGCTGACGGCCACGATGTCGCAGACCCTGCCGCTCACCGGCGGGGACCTGTTCGTCTCGTCGGGGCTGTCCCGCCTGTCGGTGAGCGGGCAGCAGTCGATCCGCACTTGGTCCAGCACGCCGTTCACGGTGGGCCTCCGGCAGCCGCTGTTCCGCGCCAACGCCAACGGCTGGGACCGGACGGAGGAGCCGCTCCGCGCCGAGCTGGCCGAGCGGCAGTTCCGGGAGGCGCGGGAGACGGTGGCGCTGGAGGCGACGTCGCGGTTCTTCGACCTCTACGCCGCGGAGGTGGCGCTGCGGAACGCGGCGTCGAACGCGGCGGTGAACGACACCCTGTACACGCTCAACAAGGGGCGGTTCGAGGTCGGCAAGATCGGGGAGAACGACCTGCTGCAGAGCGAGCTGGCGCTGCTCCGGTCCCGGAACGCGCTGGACGCCGCCCGGCTGGAGCAGCAGCGGGCCGCGGCGGCGCTGCGGCTCCTGCTCAACCTCGCGCCGGCGGAGCCGCTGGCCATCGCGGCCTCGACCACCGTGCCCCAGTTCCAGCCCGACACCCTGGTGGCGGTGACCGAGGCGCGGCGCAACCGGGCGGTGAGCAGTGACGCGGACCTGCAGGAGGTCCAGGCCCGCCGGCGGATCGCGGAGGCGAAGCTCAACAACGGCCTGGGCGCCACGGTGCAGGCGAGCTACGGCTTCAACGCCACGGGGTCGGAGGCCAGCGCCGCCTACACCAACCTGCAGGAGGCCCGCCAGTTCACGCTCTCGGTGGACGTGCCGCTGCTGCAGTGGGGCCTGCGCAAGGAGAGCATCCAGGCCGCGCGCGCCGACCAGGAACGGACCCGGTCCGAAACGCGGGCGGCGCTCGACGCGGCGGCGCAGGAGGCCCACTTCGCGGTGCTCGAGCTGCTCCAGGCGCGCAGCACCCTGCTGCTCTCCGCCAAGGCGGATACCGTGGCGGGCCGGCGGTTCGACGTGGCCTACAACCGTTACGTGATCGGCCGGATCGACATCGACAACCTGTACTTCGCCCAGGGGGAGAAGGACCAGGCGGTCGCGCAGTTCGTGCAGGCGCTGCGCGGGTACTGGGTGGCCTACTACCGGCTGCGGCGGGTCACGCTCTACGACTTCGAGACCGGCCAGCCGCTGCGGTGAAGGGGCGGCCGGGGCCGCGTCGCTGCCGCGGCCGCTTCGCGGGCGCTTCACGGCTTCCTCACGCGCGGGGGGCATCTCTTGAGGCGCCGGCCCATCGTGAGCGGAGCGACCATGCCTCTCCCCGGTCCCGCATCCGTGCCGCGCCCGGCGTGGCACACCCTTCCGGTGGACACCATCGCCACCGCCCTCGTCACTTCGGCCGCCGCCGGGCTGGCGCCGGACGAGGCGCGTACCCGCCTGGCCCGCGACGGGCCCAACAGCCTGCCCGAGGGCCGGCGCCGGCCGGCGCTGCGGATCCTGCTGGCGCAGTTCACCGACGTGATGGTCCTCGTGCTCGCCGGGGCGGCGGTGCTGGCGGGCCTGATCGGTGAGCCCCAGGATACCATCGCCATCGCCGCCATCCTGGTGCTGAACGCCGTGCTGGGCTTTGCGCAGGAGCACCGCGCCGAACGCGCGCTCGAGGCGCTCCGTGCCCTGGCGGTGGCGCCGGTCCGGGTGCGCCGGGGCGGCAGCACGCACATCGTGCCCGCCACCGACCTGGTGCCCGGCGACCTGGTCCTGCTCGAGGCCGGCAACCTGGTCCCGGCGGACCTCCGCCTGACGGAAGCGGTGCACCTGCGGATCGAGGAGGCGGCCCTCACCGGCGAAGCCACGCCGGTGGAGAAGGCCGTCCCCGCGCTCCCGGACGCCGCGGCGCCCCTCGGCGACCGCCGCAACCTGGCGTTCCGCGGCACCGCCGTGGTGCATGGACGCGGCGCCGGGCTGGTGGTGGCCACAGGGGCGGGCACCGAGCTCGGACGGATCGCGGCGCTGCTGGCGCAGGAGACCGGCGTGCGCACCCCGCTGCAGCTCCGGCTCACCCGCCTGGGGCAGCGCCTGGCGGCGGCCGCCCTGGCCATCTGTGTGCTGGTCCTGCTGCTCGGCCTGCTCCGGGGCGAGGCGCCCCTGCCGATGCTGCTCACCGCCGTGAGCCTGGCGGTCGCCGCGATTCCCGAGGCCCTCCCCGCCGTGGTCACGGTGGCGCTGGCCCTTGGCGCCCGCCGGATGATCCGGGCGCACGCCCTGGTCCGGCACCTGCCCGCCGTCGAGACGCTCGGCTCGGTCACCGTCATCTGCTCGGACAAGACCGGCACCCTCACCGAGAACCGCATGGAGGTGGAACGCTGCTGGGTGGACGACGCGCACTCCACCGGTGCGCCCGCGGTACCCGGCGAGGGCGCCTGGCCCGCGCTGCTCGAGGTGCTGGCGCTGTGCCATGACGTGCACCTGGCGGAGTCGGGAACCATGGTCGGCGACCCGCTCGAGGTGGCGCTGCTCGAACTGGTGCGCCAGGCGGGCGGGGACCCCGCCGCGATGGCCCGGGCCCGGCCTCGGCTCGCGGAACTCCCCTTTACCTCCGAGCGGGCGCGGATGACCACGCTGCACGAATCCGGCACCGGCCTCGTGGCCTGCACCAAGGGCTCGCCGGAGCGGGTGCTCTCGGGGTGCACCAGCCGGTGGCGCTCGGGGGCGGCGGCCCCGCTCGAGGCCGGGGAGGTGCTGCAGCAGGCGGCGGCGATGGCCGCCACGGGGCTCCGGGTCATCGCCGTGGCGATGCGCCGGTTTGCCGAACCGCCCGCGCACGTGCTGCTCGACCGGCTCGAGACCGGCCAGACATTCCTCGGGCTCGTGGGCCTGCTCGATCCGCCCCGTGCCGAGGCGGCGGCGGCCGTGGCCACCTGCCGCACGGCCGGGATCACGGTAGTGATGATCACGGGCGACCATCCGGTCACGGCGCGCAGCATCGGCGCCCGGCTGGGCATCCTGGAGCCCGGCGGCGAGGTCTGCACCGGGGCGGAGCTCGCGGCGCTGCCCCCGGAGGAGCTGGGGCGGCGGGTCGCCACGGTCCGGGTGTACGCGCGGGTGGAGCCGGAGCAGAAGATCGCCATCGTCCGGGCGCTGCAGGCGCGGGGCGAGTGCGTGGCGATGACGGGCGACGGCATCAACGACGCGCCCGCGCTCCGCCGGGCGGACATCGGGGTGGCGATGGGGCGGGGGGGCACCGACGTGGCCCGGGAGGCGGCCCACCTGGTGCTGCTGGACGACAACTTCGCCACGATCGTGGGCGCGGTGCGGGAGGGGCGGCGGATCTACGACAACATCCGCAAGTTCGTCCGCTACGCCGTGACCTGCAACGCGGCGGAGGTGTGGACCCTGCTGCTGGCGCCGCTGGTGGGCCTCCCGATTCCGCTGCTGCCGATCCACCTGCTGTGGATCAACCTCGTGACCGACGGCCTCCCCGGCCTCGCCCTCGCGGCCGAGCCGGCCGAGCCCGACATCGTCCGGCGGCCGCCGCGCCCGCCGGCGGAGAGCATCTTCGCCCACGGGCTGTGGCAGCACGTGGTGTGGGTCGGGCTCCTCATGGCGGGGGTGACGGTCGCCACCCAGGCCTGGGCCTGGCACCACGGCGCCGCCCACTGGCAGACCATGACCTTCACGGTCCTGGCCCTCTCCCAGATGGGGCACGTCCTCGCCATCCGCTCCGAACGGGAGTCCCTGGCGCGGCTCGGGCTGGCCAGCAATCGTCCGCTGCTGGGCGCGGTCCTGCTCACGGTCACCCTGCAGCTCGCCACCATCTACCACCCCGGCGCCGCCGCGATCTTCCGCACCCAGCCGCTCGACGCGGGGGAGCTGGTGCTCTGCCTGCTGCTCTCGGCGGTGGTGTGCGTCGCGGTGGAGGGCGAGAAGTGGCTGGTGCGCCGCGGGCGCCTCTATCGCGGACCGCCCGCTCCCGCCACCTGACGGCGGGCGCCGCGGCCGAGGCTTGACATCCGGCGCGGTATGTTGAATTATCAGCAGTGCTGATTTCTCAGCAGGGCTGCGGCCCTGCCCGGATTCCGTCCTGTCGCGGAGAGCCGTCCGTCATGGTCAAGCGCCCCGTCACCGAGGACCTGAGCCGTCGCGAGCGGCAGGTCATGGAAGTCCTGCACCGTCGCGGGGAGGCCACCGTGACCGACATCCTGCAGGCGCTGCCCGACCCGCCGACCTATTCCGCGGTCCGGTCCATCCTCCGGATCCTGGGGGAGAAGAAGCTGATCGGGTACCGGGAGGACGGGCCGCGCTACGTGTACTTCCCCGCCAAGCCGACCGACAAGGCGCGGGACGACGTGCTGGCGCACGTGGTCCGGACCTACTTCGCGGGTTCCACCGAGCAGGCCGTGACGGCGCTGCTCCGCCTCTCCGACGCCGACGTGAGCGAGGCCGAGCTCGCCCGGCTGCGCGAGAAGATCCGGCGCGCCCGCCAGGGCGAGGAGTGACCATGGCCACGACCCTCTCGCCGACCGATGCCCTCACCGGCGCGCTGGCCGCCTCCCCGGAACTGTTCGCGGCCGTGGTGATGCTCCTCAAGCTGACCCTGGTGTTGGGCGCCGCGCTGGCGACGACGCGCGCCATGCCCCGCGCCTCCGCCGGATCACGGCATCTGGTGTGGCTCGCGGCCCTGGCGGCGCTGCTCCTCCTGCCGCCGGTGGCGGTGTGGAGCCCGCTCCCGGTCCGGGTCCTGCCTGCCGCCGGCTTCACCTCGTCCGTGCCCGCCGAGGCCGTGCCAGGGGTCACGCCGCCCTCCGCCACGCCGCTCGGCGCCGGTCCGGCCGCGGCGCCCTCCGCCGTCCGAGACGCGGCCTCGCCACGGCTGTCCGTCGGCGCCATGCTCGTCCTGCTCTGGGCCGCGGGGGCGCTGGCGCTGCTGGGCCGCCTCGCCTACGGGGCCTGGTCGGTGCGCCGCATCGTGCGGCGGGCCCGGCGGCTGGCGCAGCCCGACTGGCAGGCGCCGCTGTTCGAGATCGCCGACCGGCTGGGACTCGAGGCCGCGCCCCAGCTGCTGGAGAGCGACGAGGTGAAGATGCCCTTTGCGGCCGGGCTGTGGACCGCGCGCATCGTACTCCCGGCGGAGAGCGAGGGGTGGACTCCCGCGCGCAGGAGCGCAGTGCTCATCCATGAGCTGGGGCACGTCCGCCGACGCGACCTCGTGGGCCACACCCTGAGCCGGGTGGCCTGCGCCCTCTACTGGTTCCATCCGCTGGTGTGGACCGCCGCCCGGCAGCTGCGCGCCGAGAGCGAGCGCGCCTGCGACGACCTGGCCCTGGTCTTCGGCGCCCGGCCCAGCGAGTACGCGGAGCACCTGCTCGAGATCGTCAGCTGCGTGCGGGATCACCGCACGCCGGCGGTGGCACTGGCCATGGCGCATCGTCGCGAGTTCGAGGGTCGCATGCTCGCGATCCTCAATCCGGAGCTGCAGCGTCGCGGGCCCGGACGCTGGGCCACGCTCTCCCTGGCCGGGTCCGTGGCGGGGCTGGCGCTGCTGGTGGGCGCCGCCGCGCCGGCGCCGCGCCGCGCTCCGGTGCCGGCCGCGGGGGTCACCGCACAGCCACCGGCCACGCCGGGCGATACCGGCCTCCGGGTGGAACTCGGCCGCACCAGGAGTGGACGCGTGGAGCCGCGTGCTGCCCCGCGGCCCGTGCCGCGGCCCGATTCCCGGCCCGCGCCGGATCCCCAGCCGCGGCCCGACCCCGCGCCAGGCGGCGAGGGCGCAGCCGTCGCGACGGCGGATGATGAGCGCGCCACGGTGCTCGCGCGCACGCTCCAGACCGACAAGAGCGGCGAGGTGCGACGGGTGGCCGCGTGGGGGCTGCAGCGCTATGCCCGGCTCGAGGTGGCGGTGGACGCCCTCACCGCCGCGCTGGCCCGCGACCCCGACGAGGCGGTGCGTGAGATGGCGGCGTGGGCGCTCGCCAGCGCCCGCCGCAGCCCGGCGGCGGCCGCCGCCCTCGCGGGCGCCATCCGTGGCGCGCGCAGCCCTCGCACCCGGGCCACCGCCGTCTGGTCCGCGGGCTCGGTGCGCGAGGCGTCGACGGTCGAGGCCCTCACCGGCGCACTGGGCGACGCCGATGCCGCGGTGCGCGAGGTGGCCGCCTGGGCCATCGGGTCGTGCGGGCCGGAGCGTGCACCCGCCGCCCTCCTTCGGGGGCTGGGCGACCCGGACCGCAACGTGCGGCTCTCCACTGCGTGGGCGCTGTACGCCATCCACGACGCGGGCAGCATCGGCGCCATCGACGCCGCCTTCCAGAAGGAAACCGATCCCGAGGTGCAGGAGGGGCTGCTGCGGGCCCTCGGCGCCATGGGCGAGGCCTCGGTGGAGGTGCTGCAGCGGATGGTGACGTCGACGGACTCGGCGGTGCGGGTGGTGGCGATCACGGCACTCGCCGGCGGCGGCGCCGGCGGGCCGTGGCCCTGGCCCCGCCCGATGCCGCGGCCCTTTCCCTGAGCTACGCGCGCGCGGGGGCGTGGCGTGACCGCCGGGGTCGCGCCGCGCCCCGGTCCCGTGTCCGGCAGTGCTGAAAAATCAACAGTCCAGCGACCCTGTCACCTGGAGTTCCCATGCCGCGTATGATCGCCATCGGCCTCGCCGCGTTCGCGCTGCTGACGCCGCCCAGCATTCAGTCACCCCGCGCGCCGGAGCCGACACCCGGGCTCCGCGACCTGCTCACCGCGGCGCAGGGCGCCCCGCCGGCGGTCTGCGCGCTCGCCGCCCGGGGCGTGCTCGCCTCCGGGTGGGGCTCGGCGGCGGAGCCGCCGGCCTCCCCGTTGCCGCGGCCGGCGATCTGGCGCGGCCGGTGGAGTCGCGGTGACGCGCTTCCGGCGGACGACCTGCGCTTCCTGCTGGAGCGGCTCTCCACGGGCGACGCCTGCGTGCGGGAGATCGCCGTGCGGCTCCTGGCACAGCAGGAGGGGGCGCAGGCGGTGCCCGGGCTGGTGGAGCGGCTCGCCGCGCCGGACTCGGCCCTCCGCGCCGTGGCGGCGTACGGGCTCGGCATGGGGGGCGAACGGGGGGCGGTGGAGGCGCTGCTGCGGGGGCTTGGCGATGGCGCCGCCGGGGTCCGGGCCAATGTCGCGTGGGCGCTGGGCCGCATCGGCGACGGGCGGGCCGTGCGTCCGGTGACGGGCCGCCTGGGCGATCGCGCGCCCCTGGTCCGGGAGGCGGCCGCGGGTGCCCTCGGCCACCTCGACTCCAGCAGCGCGGTGCCGGCGCTGCTGCGGGTGCTGCGGGAGGACGACGTCGCCTCGGTCCGCCGCACCGCGGCGTGGGCCTTGGGCCAGCTCTCCGCGGACGACGCGGCGGCGGCGCTCGCCACGGCGCTGCGCGGCGACGCGGACGCGGCGGTGCGCGAGATGTGCGCGTGGGCGCTTGGCGCGATGGAGGCCTCCGCGGCCGGGCCCGCGCTGCGTGCCGCCGCGCGGGGCGACACGGAAGAGGCGGTACGCGAGACGGCGGTCTGGGCGCTGGGCCAGCGCGGCAGCGCTGCCGCTGGCGATGACCTCGGCCAGGTGCTCGCCACCGACCGCAGCGTGCGGGTCCGGCGCACGGCGGCCTGGGCGCTGGGGCAGCTTGACCTGCGCGCGGCGCCGAAGGGGCTGCTCGACGCGCTCGGCGATGGCGACGGCGACCTGCGGCTCAAGGCGGCGTGGGCCCTCTCGGAGATCGGCGATGGCGCGGCCATCCCGGCGCTCCGCGCCGCCCTGGGCCGCGAGCAGGACCCGCGCGCACGCAAGGCAGAGGTCCGGGCGCTGATCCACTCGGGGGAACGGTCGGAGCGGCTGACCGAGCTGCTGCAGTCGGCCGACCCACAGGTGCGTGAGGCGGCGATCCGCGGGATCGCGGGCCGGAGCGGGGTGGACCCGTGGCCCTGGCCCCAGCCGCGGCCGCGCCCGTTCCCCTGAGCGCGGCGGACGCAACCCTCGGATCGGTCCGGTTGTCCAACAGCGAAACCAGTCCCCTCGGGGCCCCCTCATGCTGAACCTGTTCGGTCTCTTCCTGGTGGTGCAGGCGGAGGCGGTGAGCCCACCGCCCGCGCTGCCCTCGCCGACCTCGGTGCGCGCCACCCTCGCCGCCGAGCCCCCGGTGCTCGACGGCCGCGACAGCGACGCGCTGTGGCGGGCCACGCCGGTCATCGACCAGTTCCTGGAGTCGCGCCCCACGGAGGGGGCGCCGCCGCGGTTCCGCACCGAGGCGCGGCTGGCGTACGATGCCCGCTATCTCTACGCCTTTGTCCGCTCCCACGACCCGCACCCCGACAGCCTCATCAGCCTGCTGTCGCGCCGGGACGACCAGACGGCGTCGGATCACGTCACGCTCATGATCGACTCCTACCATGACCGGCGCACCGGGTTCGAGTTCTCGGTGAACCCGGCGGGGGTCAAGTCCGACTACGCCCTCTACAATGATGGCGACGAGGACGTGGCCTGGGACGCGGTGTGGGACGTGGCCACCCGCATCGATTCCCTGGGCTGGACGGCGGAGTACCGCATCCCGCTCTCCCAGCTGCGCTTCTCCACCCGGGGTGACGGCACCTTCGGTGTCCTGATCTGGCGCGTCATCCAGCGGTACACCGCCACGGTCACCTGGCCGCTGTACCGGCCATCGACGTCAGGCATCACCTCGCAGTTCGGCGAGCTCACCGGGCTCACCGGCCTGGAGAGCCCGGGGCGGGCCGAGCTCACGCCCTACCTGGTGACCAAGAACGTGGAGCTGCCGGGATCCGCCACCCACGACCGCGACCAGCAGTTCACCGTCGGGGGCGACCTGCGCTACCGGCTGGCGTCGAACATCTTCCTCAATGCCACCATCAACCCCGACTTTGGCCAGGTGGAAGCCGATCCCTCGGAGCTCAACCTGGGCGCCTTCGAGACCTTCTTCGGGGAGCGGCGGCCGTTCTTCGTGGAGGGGAAGGGCACCTTCGCCTTCAACGTGAACTGCGTGGTGGTGGTGGACTGCCGCACCGGGGAGGGGCTGTTCTACTCGCGGCGCATCGGACGGTCGCCGCAGCTCGCCGAGGTGTTCGGCGACGCCGGCTCCGCGACCTCCACCCGGATCCTCGGCGCCGCCAAGGTGACCGGCCGCCTGCCCGGCGGGTTCTCGCTCGGGCTGCTCGATGCCGTCACCGACCGGGTGGAGGGGCCCGGCAGCAGCACCCTCGAGCCGACCACCAACTACGCCGTGCTGCGGGGCAACCAGGACTATCGCCAGGGGGCCGGCAGCGTGGGCTTCATGCTCACCGCGGTGAACCGGGCCCTCGACACCGAGAGCGAGCCGTACCTGCACCGGAGCGCGTACAGCGGGGGGCTCGATGCCCGGCACCGCTTCTCGGGCCGCTTCGAGGTATCCGGGTCCCTCGCCGCCAGCCGGGTGAGCGGCAGCCGCGCGGCCATCGCCGCCACCCAGCGCGACCCGGTGCACCTGTACCAGCGCCCCGACGGGCCGCTCACCTTCGACTCCACCCGGACCGCGCTCTCCGGCACGAACCTGGAGCTGCGTTTCGCCAAGGTCGGCGGCCGGCGGCTGGTCTTCGAGACCGCCTACCAGCGCCGGACCCCGGGTTTCGAGATCAATGACGTGGGCTTCCTCAGGCAGGCCGACCAGCAGGCCTGGACCTCCTGGGCCAACCTGGCCTGGCGCACGCCCAACCGGGTCTTCCAGCAGCTGCGCTGGAACTTCAACAACTGGGAGTACTGGAGCGCCGCGGGACTGCCCACGGAAATGGCCTTCAACACCAACGTGCACACCCAGCTCACCAACCGGTGGTGGCTGCACCTGGGCGGCACCTGGGGCCAGGTGGGCGGCCACACCTTCTGCGACCGGTGTGCCCGTGGCGGCCCGGCCATCCGGCAGGATCCGTACATCTCCCCCTGGGGCGGCATCGAGGGGGACGATCGCAAGGCGCTGGTGCCATTCATGTGGGTCAACTACAACCGGGGCGACGGCGGACGGTCGGAGTCGCTCAGCCTCCAGCCGGAGCTCGCCCTCAAGGTGAGCTCCCGGTTCAGCACCTCGCTCGCCGCCAACTGGCGCCGCAACCGGGATGACCTGCAGTACTTCGGGACCTTCGCGGACTCCTCCGGCGTGGCGCACTACACCTTCGCGCACCTGCAGCAGCGCACGCTCAGCCTCACCTGGCGGCTCGGCTACACCTTCAGCCCCACCACCTCGCTGCAGGTCTATGCCTCGCCGTTCATCACCAAGGGCAGCTACAGCCGGGTGCGGGAGGTCGCGCGGGCCCGGGCGGCGCGGTACGCCGACCGGTACCAGCCCTACGGCGACACCACCGTCACCAGCGACCCGGGTGGCTTCAACTTCCAGCAGTTCCGCTCCAACGTGGTCTTCCGCTGGGAGTACCGGCCCGGCTCCACCCTCTTCGTGGTCTGGAGCCAGGGGCGCGAGGGCTTCGCGCCGGAGCAGGGGCGGGAGTCCTTCGGCGGCGACCTCGGCGACCTCTTCAGCCGCCGCGCCAACGACACCTTCCTGGTCAAGCTCTCCTACTGGTTCTCGCGGTAGCCGCGGGCGCGCCGCTTCCCGGCCGGGGCTTCGCTGGCCGGGTGGCGGCGCCGGACACGGCTTCCCCTCGGTCCGACGGCCGCTCCCCGACACCCCGGGACTGGATTCCGGCCCTTGACGGCCGCGGGCATCTCTCGTATATAACCAAAAGGTTATGAACGTCTCCCTGCGCCGGACTCCGGCCCCCGATCGCCTCGACGCCACGTTCATGGCGCTGGCCGACCCCACCCGCCGTGCGATCCTGGCCCGGCTGGCGCGGGGCGAGGCCTCGGTCTCGGAACTGGCCGAGCCGTTTGCCATGAGCCAGCCGGCGATCTCCAAGCACCTCAAGGTGCTGGAGCGCGCGGGGCTGGTGTCACGGGGGCGGGCGGCGCAGCGCCGGCCCCGGCGGCTGGAGGCCCGGCCGTTGGCCGAGGCCAACGAATGGCTCGAGCGGTACCGCCGGATCTGGGAAGGCAACTTCCAGCGGCTCGATGCCCTGCTCGCTGAGATGAAGGCGATGGATCCACACCATACCCGCCCCGCGCGCTGAGGAGGCCCCCGTGTCACAACCCCGGACCCTGCAGGTGAGCACACCCAACGACCTCGAGATCGTGATCGTGCGCGAATTCGATGCGCCACGGCACCTGGTCTTCGAGGCCCTGCGCACCCCGGAGCTCATCCGGCAGTGGCTGCTCGGCCCGCCGGGGTGGACCATGCCGGTCTGCGAGTTTCCCCAGCTGGCGGGCCAGCCGTACCGCTACGTCTGGCGCAACCAGCAGGGGACGGAGATGGGGATGGGTGGCACGGTGCTGGAGATGGTGCCGCCGGAGCGGATCGTGACCACGGAGCGGTTCGACGACGCCTGGTATCCCGGCGAGGCGGTGGACACGATGGAGCTGGTGGAGCGCGGGGGGCAGACGACGCTCACCATCACGGTGCGGTACGAGTCGAAGGAGGCGCGGGACGTGGCGCTCCGGTCAGGGATGGAAACCGGGATGGCGGCCGGCTACGACCGCCTCGACCAGCTGCTGATCCAGATGGCGGCCGGGAAGCCGTAGCGTGGCCACGGCGAGCCGGGACGTCGCGGCGGTCCTGGCGCTGCTCGAGCGCCGGGGCACCGCGGCCACCCGCAAGGGCATGGCGCGCTACGGCATCGTGGCGACGCGCGCGTACGGCGTGCCGATGGGGACGCTGCTCACGCTGGCCCGGCAGCTCGGCGTGGATCACGCCCTGGCACGGAGCCTGTGGAAGAGCGGGTGGTACGAGGCACGGCTGCTGGCCGCCCTGGTGGGCGACCCGGCCCGGGTGACGGTCCGCGAGATGGACGCCTGGGCGGCGAGCTTCGAGAACTGGGGGGACTGCGACACCGTCTGCTTCAAGCTGTGGGATCGCACGCCGCTGGCGTGGGGGCGGGCGAAGGCGTGGGCGGGCTCGCGGCACGAGCTGGTCCGGCGCGGCGGCTTCGTGCTGCTGGCCTGCCTGGCACTGCACGACAAGGCCGCGCCCGATCGCCGCTTCCTTGCCTTCCTCTCGCTGATCGAGCGGGGCGCCACGGACGAGCGCCCGATGGTACAGAAGGGCGTGAGCTGGGCGCTGCGGAGTATCGGCCGGCGCAACGCCGCACTGCACGAGGCTGCCCTGACGGTGGCCCGGCGGCTGGGGCAGGCGGCGGAGCCGTCGTCGCGATGGGTGGGGAAGGACGCCGTGCGGGAACTCACCAGCCCGAAGGTGCGGGCCGCGCTGGCGCGGCGGCGCACGCGGGTCAGCGCTGCTGCCGCCCGAACCCCGGCTCGACGTGGATGAACGCCGCCGCCACGAATGAGGGCAGCGTGGCCACGCAGGCCCAGATGAAGAACGCGACGTAGCCCAGCCGGCCCTGGAGCCACCCGGCCCACATCCCCGGCAGCATCATCCCGAGCGCCATGAAGCCGGTGCAGATCGCGTAGTGGGCCGCCTTGTGCACCCGGGTGCCGTCGGCGCCGCCGGCCACCATCAGCATGTAGACCAGGTACGCGGTAAACCCGAAGCCGTAGCCGAACTGCTCCAGCGCGATCGCGCCGCTCACGAGCCCCAGCCCCGCCGGCTGCCAGGTGGCCAGCGCCACGAACACCAGGTTGGGCAGGTGCATGCAGAGCATGAGCGGCCACAGGACCCGCCGCAGTCCCGCGCGCGAGATGACCCAGCCGCCGAGCAGCCCGCCCAGCACCAGCGCGCTCACGCCCACCGTGCCGTACGCGATCCCCACGTCTTCCGTCCGCAGCCCGAGCCCCCCGACCTCCCGGGCGTCGAGCAGGAACGGCGTCACCAGCTTGAGCAGCTGGGCCTCGGCGAAGCGATAGAGCAGCAGGAACGCGAGGATGCGCCCGATTCCGGGCTGCCGGAAGAAGGCGGCGAAGACCTCCGCGAAGTCGGCGCCGAACGCCTGGCCCCGCGACACGGGCCGGTCGGCCGCCGGCTCGGGGAGCGCCCAGAGGTGGTAGAGCCCCGCCGCCGCGAAGACCGCCGCCAGCACCGCGAAGACCGTCACCCACGCCGTCACCACGCTGCCGGTCTGCGCCTGCAGCCGGCCGGCCAGGTATACCAGGCCGCCCTGGCCCGCGATCATCGCCAGGCGGTAGAAGGTGCTGCGCACCCCCACGAAGGCGGCCTGGGTGTGCGGCGGCAGCGCCAGCAGGTAGAAGCCGTCGGCGGCGATGTCGTGGGTGGCCGACGCGAACGCCATCAGCCAGAACACCGCGAGGGTGAGCCGCAGGAACTGGGGGGCCGGGAGCGCCAGCGCCACCGTCGCGAGCGCCGCGCCGATGACGAACTGCAGCACGATCACCCAGCGGCGCTTGGTGCCCAGCAGGTCGACCAGCGGGCTCCACAGCGGCTTGATGACCCACGGGAGGTAGAGCCAGCTCGTGTAGAGGGCGATCTCGGTGTTGGAGATGCCGAGGTTCTTGTACAGCACCACTGCCAGCGTCATCACCACGACGTATGGCAGCCCCTGGCTGAAGTAGAGCGTGGGGATCCAGCGCCAGGGCTGGGCGGAGGAGCGATCGGGCTGCGGGGGAGGGGCCACGGGGCTCGGCTGGAGGTCGGGGTCGGCGGCGACTGGGTGCAAGGTGGTCCGGTCGCTGGCCCTCGGCAAGCCGGTCGGGGCCGCGGCGCGCTAGTCCTCCCGCAGCGCGGTCATCGGATCCATCCGCGCCGCGCGCCAGGCGGGGATCGCCCCGGCAGCGAGGGCCACGAAGAGGACCAGTGCCAGGGTGGCCCCGAGGGTGGCGGGGTCGCCGGGGCGCACGCCATACAGGAAGCTCTCGACTAGGCGGCCGCCGGCCAGCGCCCCCGCCAGCCCCAGGGCCAGGCCGGGCACCACCAGCCGGCCGACCTCCCCCACGATCATGCGCAGCACGCGCTGCCGCTCGGCCCCGAGCGCGAGCCGGATGCCGATCTCGTTGCGGCGCCGCGCCACGTTGTACGCCATGATGCCGTACAACCCCACCAGGGCCAGTACCAGCGCGAGGCCGCCGAAGAAGCCCGCGAGCGTGGCCAGCAGGCGTTCCCGTGCCAGTGAGCGAGCCACCTGGCTCTCGACCGTGAAGGCGGAGAACGAGGCCCGCGGATCGACCTCCGCGATCGCGGCCCGCACACTGGGGACCAGCGCGTCGGGGGCGCCGTCGGTCTTGAGGATGTAGGTGATGGCCCACGAGGGATCGGTCGCCTGTTCCAGGGCGGAGTAGACGATCGGCTCCGGCGCCTCCCGCAGGTTCCGGTACTTGGCGTCCTCCACGACCCCCACCACCGTCACCGCGAGCCGCGGGTCCGGGCCCGTCTCCAGCAGCAGGGACTGACCGATCGGCGACTCGCCGGGGAAGAACTTCGACGCCATGGCCTGGTTGACGATCACGGCGGTCGGTCCGCCCGCCACGTCGTCCGGGCCGAAGTCCCGGCCCGCGACGAGGCGCGTGCCGCTGGCAGAGAAGTAGCCGCGAC
Source organism: Gemmatimonadota bacterium (assembly GCA_016713785.1). Lineage (NCBI taxonomy): Bacteria > Pseudomonadati > Gemmatimonadota > Gemmatimonadota bacterium. The sequence goes on from JADJOM010000003.1 coordinate 411,139, forward strand.
TGACGCGATTGAAGTAGCTCACCCGCTGCTGCCACTCGGTCGGCTCCGGCCGTCCGGGGCGGAAGACGCCCCCGTTCCATCCGGCCCCCGAGACGGGCAGCACCATGACCGACCCCGCCTCCTGCACGCCGGGCACGAGGCGGAGGCGTTCCAGGACCTGGCGCTCGAGGGCGATGCGCTGGGCATCGCCATATCCGCCGGCGATCAGGTTGAGGTTGACCGCCAGCCGTCCCTCCCGCTCGAAGCCGGGATCGACGGTGGCCAGGGTGCGGAAGGTGCCGAGCAGGAGGGCGGCGCCGCTCACCAGCACCAGCGAGAGCGCCACCTGGGCCAGCACCAGCCCCTTGCCGAGCGTCAGTCGGGCCGATCCGCCGGCCACCACACCGCGGCCCCCGGCGCGCATCGCGCCTTGCGGGTCGACCCGGGTGGCTCGCCACGCCGGGATCAGGCCGAACAGGAGTCCGGTGAGCACCGCGATCCCGGCGGTGAATCCCAGCAGGCGGAGGTCGGGCGAGAGGTCGAGCCACACCCCTCCGCCACGGGTGGACAGCATGCGCACCAGCAGGGTGCTGCTCCACCGGGCAAAGCAGACGCCCAGCGCCGCTCCGAGCAGCGCAAGCAGCAGGCTCTCGGTGAGGGCCTGCCGGATGAGGCGGCCGCGGCTCGCGCCGAGGGCCAGCCGCATCGCGATCTCGTGGCGCCGCGCGGCGCCCCGGGCGAGCAGCAGGTTGGCGACGTTGGCGCAGGCAATCAGCAGGACCAGCGCCACCACCCCCATGAGCATCAGGAGCGCCGGCCGGTAGGTCAGCCGCATCTCCGAGACGCCGGTGGCGGCCGGGACCGCCTGGAGCCGGCTCTCCCGGTAGCTGCGCAGGTTGTCCCCATCCCAGTCAGTGGGCGCCGTCGCGGCAAAGATCCCGGGTGAGAGCGCCGCCAGCCGGCCATCCACGTCGGCCGCCGTGAGCCCCGGCCGGGGGCGCCCGAGGATCGTCAGGAACCAGTACGCCCGGACGTCAAGCCCCGAGTTGGTTCCCTGGATGATGGCCTCGGCGCACAGCGGCACGTACACCTGCACCGACCGCCCCACCTCCACCCCGAAGAATCCGGCCTGCGCCACACCGATCACTTCGAAGCCGCGGCCCTCGAGCGTCAGCGTGCGCCCGATGACCCCCGGATCGCCGCCGTACTCGGATTGCCAGAAGCCGTGCCCGAGCACGGCCAGGGCGGGGCAGCCACGATAGTCGTCTGCCCCGGAGAGCAGCCGGCCCGCCGCCGGCCGCACCCCGAGCGCGGGAAAGAAGTCGCCGCCGACGAAGTTGCCGGGGACATGCCGGGCCTCGCCGCTGCTGGCCAGGTTGAACGGCGTATATGAGAAGGCCAGGATGCCGCTGAAAATGTCCTGCTCGCGCCGCAGCGCCTCCCAGATCGGGTTGGTGAACTCCGCGCCGCCGGTCTCCCCGCGGGTGACCTGGACCAGCGCCTGCGGCTCGGTCACGGGCAGGGAGCGCAGCAGGAGGGCGTTGAAGAGGCTGAAGATCGCGGTGTTGGCGCCGATGCCCAGACCGAGGGAGAGCATCACGGTCAGCGTGAACCCCGGGGAGGCGCGCAGCCCGCGCACCGCGTAGCGGAGGTCCTGGCTCAGGGTCCCGAGCCACGCCACGATGTCGACCTCACGGGTCGCCTCACGCACCCCGGCACGATGCCCGAACTGCCGCCGGGCGGCCCGCTCCGCCTCGGCCCGCGGCAGGCCGCGCGCCTCGAGGGTGTCCGCCAGTTCGGCCAGGTGGAAATCGAGCTCCCGGTCCAGGTCCCGGCCGTGGCGGGCGGAGCGGACGAGGTTCTGCAGTCGGGCGAGCCAGCTCATGGGGTGCTCCCGGGCTCAGGCCAGGCGAAGGACGCGGTTGACGCCGGTGGTCAGGCGCTGCCAGCTCTCTTCCTCGACCGCAAGCTGCTTGCGGCCCAGCGCCGTGAGGCCGTAGAAGCGCGCCTCCCGGTTCTTCTCGGTGATGCCCCACTCGGCCTTGACCCATCCCTGCTGCTCCATGCGGTGCAGCGCGGGATACAGCGATCCCTCCTCCACCCGGAGCAGGTCGTCCGACACCCGCTGGATATGGGCGGTGATCGCGTATCCGTGCAGCCGGCCCTGGGCGGCCAGGCACTTGAGGACGAGCAGGGCGAGGGTGCCCTGGAGGATGTCGTTCTTCGGCCGCGCCATGTGCTCCCCGTTCTAGCTATGCATATCTAGCTAGGTATACGGTGGGGCCGGCGGGAGGTTTCGTCAAGCCGGGGAGGGGGGCGGCCGGGCGCCGGGTTAGGGCCGGCGCACCCCGTACCGTCCCAGCTCCGCCGCGGTCATCCGCACCACGTCCACGGTCAGCGGGATCGGCGTGTGCGGCGTGTCGGTGGAGTCGCGCGGCGCGGCCACGATCCGTTCCACCACGTCCATGCCCGTGAACACCTGGCCGAACACCGTGTAGTTCCCGTCGAGCCGCTTGAGCCCGGCCGGGTTGGCCACGATGTAGAACTGGCACCCCGGGTCGACCTTGCCGGGATTGTCGTCGCGCCCCGCGCCGACGGCGCCGTAGACGTGGCGCAGGCTGTCGTGGAATTCCGGCGCCAGCAGGTCCGGGAAGTGCGAGAATCCCTCGGGGGTGTCGGGGCAGCCCCCCTGGGCGACGAAGTTGGGGATCACGCGGTTGAAGGTGAGCGAGTCCCAGTAGTGCGCCGCCGCCAGGCGGAGGAAGCTCGCCTTGTGCGCCGGGGTGCGGTCGTCGAGCAGGAAGCGGATCTCGCCCTGCGGGGTGCGGATCCGCCCCACCGCGTAGGTCTGGCCCGGGAGCGGCGCGGTGGCGCCGAGGAGCAGCGGCAGGAGCGCGAGCGAGGGCAGGAGGCGCGTGGCAATCGCTGGCACGGGATTGGTCCGGGTGAGGGGTGAGGGACTGCCCGGGGGAATATCCACGCGGGCGGGGAGGGGCGCCATCACGGCGCCGGCGCGGCGTCGAGCAGCGCCCGCACCCGCGGCAGCACCTCGCGGCCGTAGCGCTCGATGCTGCCCAGCAGCTTCTCGTGGGCCAGCGGGCCCGAACTGTACTTCATCTGGAACCGCGCCAGGCCGAGCGCCTGCACGGTGGCCGCGACGCGGCGCGCCACGGTCTCCGCCGAGCCGACGTAGAGCGAGCCCGACTCGACCTCGCGCTCGAACTGGTCACGGGTGACAGGCGGCCAGCCGCGCTCCCGGCCGATCGTGTTCATGAGCCCCTGGTACCCCGGCCAGTAGTCGGCGCGCGCCTGGGCATCGCTCTCGCCGACGTAGCCCGGCGAGTGCACCCCCACCGGGAGCGGCTCCCGGCCCTGCTCCGCGAGGGAGCGGTGGTACAGCGCCACGTAGGGCGCAAAGCGCCGCGGGTCGCCCCCGATGATGGCGAGCATGAGCGGGAAGCCGTGGCGCGCGGCGCGCACCACCGACTGCGGGCTCCCGCCCACGCCCACCCAGGTGCGCAGCGTCCCGCCCTCCGTGGGGGGATAGACCCGCTGGCCCGCGAGCGGCGCGCGGGTGGTGCCCCGCCAGGTGAGCGGCGTGCCGGTCCGGTCCTGCTCCAGGATCCGGGCGTAGAGGTCGAGCCGCTCCTCGAACAGCGTCTCGTACTGCCCCGTGTCGAACCCGAACAGGGGGAACGACTCCGTGAACGATCCCCGGCCCAGGATCACTTCGGCCCGGCCGCCGGAGGTGGCGTTGAGCGTGGAGAAGCGCTGGAACACGCGCACCGGGTCGTCGGAGCCGAGCACGGTGACGGCGGAGCCGAGCCGGAGGCGGGTGGTGCGTCCCGCGATCGTGGCGAGCACCATCTCGGGCGAGGAGATGGCGAAGTCGGGGCGGTGGTGTTCGCCGAGCCCGATGAAGTCCACGCCGACCTGGTCGGCGAGCACCGCCTCCTCGACCACGTGCCGGAGGACCTGGGCGTGGGGGAGGAGATGACCATCGGCACCACGGGTGACGTCACCGAAGGTGTCGAGCCCGAACTCGAGGGGTGGTGCCATGTGCGGTTCCTTGCCGAACGCCTTGGGGGACGGTGGGCGTCGCCGTCCGGAAGCAGAACAGCCCCCCGACCTGGCGCCGGGGAGCTGCTCGACAGTCTGCGATGGGCGATGAGGGGCTCGAACCCCCGACCTCGCGCATGTGAGGCGCGCGCTCTAACCAGCTGAGCTAATCGCCCGTGATGGGGCTCCCCGGTGCCTTGGGGGCCGATAACCTACACCATGGCACGGTGTTAAGGCAACCCCCGGTGCCGCGCGGTGCCCCCTCTCGGCCACCCTACGCGCCCCGGTGCGCCGCCAGCACCTCGGCCGGCGAGACCGTGGCCACGCCGCGCTTGGCCACCTCCACCCCCGCGGCGATGTTGGCGACCTCCGCCGCCTCGATCGGCGTGGCCTTCGCCGCCAACGCCGTCCCGACCCACGCGGTGACGGTGTCCCCGGCGCCCGAGACGTCGTACACCTCGCGCGCCTCACTTTCGATCAGGTGCGGTGGCACCCCCGCATCGCGGTTCACCAGCACCATCCCGCCGGCCCCCAGGGTGAGCAGGAGGTTCTCCACCTGCAGGCGCCCCACCGCCTCGACCAGCGCCCGCGCCGAACTCAGGTCGATGCCCGGGATCGCCGCGCCGAGTTCCCGCCGGTTGGGCTTGAACACCGTCGCGCCGCGATACGCGAAGAAGGAACGGAACTTGGGATCCACCACGGTGGGCAGTCCGCGCGCCGCGGCCGCCTGCATCGTGGCGGCGATGACCCGGGGGTGGAGCACGCCCTTGTCGTAGTCCTCGAGCAGCACCGCGTCGGCCTGGGCGATGGCCTCGGTGGCCAGCGTGGCCAGCCGCGCGGCGGTCTCGGCGGCGAGCTCGCCCGCGTCTTCCTCGTCGATGCGCACCACCTGCTGCCCGCGGGCCACTACGCGGGTCTTGGTCGTGGTGGGGCGATCGGGGAGGGCCAGGAGGAACCGGTCATCGATCCCCAGGCGCCCCAGCTCGCCGCGCAGCGCCTCGCCGTCGCGATCGGCGCCCACCACCGCCACCAGCTGGGCCTGGCCGCCGAGCGCCGCCACATTCGCCGCGACGTTGGCCGCGCCACCCAGCGCCAGCCGCCGCTCGGTGACGCTCACCACCGGCACCGGCGCCTCGGGCGAGATCCGCTCGGTGTCGCCGAGGAGGTAGCGGTCGAGCATCGCGTCGCCGACGACCACCACGCGGCGGCCGCGCATCTGCTCCAGCAGGGCGGTGAGGCGGGGGCGAGGGAGCGCGGAGGTCGGCATGCTAGAGGCGTCCTTGCCAGCGGGTGCCCAGGGTGGCCTGCAGCCGCGCGACGAATTCGGTGCGGCGGCGCCCCTCGACGTGATCGGCGTTCTGGAGGCGGTGGACCCCGGCGTTGAGGTGCAGCGCCAGCGGGCCGTGCCGCCCGCTCACGTCCAGGGCGGCGCGCCAGGTGCGTTCCACCGTCCCCAGGAAGAGGGTCGGCGTGTCGGCGAGGGCCTGCCCCGTGGGCCAGGGGTCGTTGATCCGCCCCTCGCCCTGGCGGAGCAGGGTCAGCTCGGGCGAGACCATCCATCCCGCCACCGGGGCACTCACCGTCACGGTCACCTGGTCATTATCGGCAAAGTTGCGCCCGAGTCCCACCCCCTCCTCGGTGAACGCCTCGAAGGGGCGCCCGGTCCGGAAGGCGAGGCTCGACGCCTGGGAGTAGCCGGCCCGCCAGGCCAGCGCCCGGCCCAGCGGTCCCTCCGCCTGCAGGGCGAAGGCGTAGCGGTTGGGCGCCGTGCCCGGCTGGTACTGGAAGTCGTCGAGCCCCAGCTGGGCGAGGAGCCGCACCGCCCCCACCCGCCAGGTGACGTCCGCGCCGAGCATGATGTTGCCGTCATCGCCCAGGCCGTACTCGTTGGCCAGCAGCAGCAGCGTGACGGGATTGCGGAACCGCGGCCCGAAGCTGCGTCCCGGTCCGGCCAGCACGGTGGTCTCCCACAGCCCGAGTTCCAGCCGCCGGCCGACGCGCGCGTGCAGGCGGTGGAGGAAGAAGTACCGGTTGATGGTGGCGCCGCTGCTGTCGGTGGCGTCCTCGAGCGTGGTGGCCTGCGCCGTGAGGCCCAGCCGCGCGGTACCGAGGGTGAGGCCCAGGGCGGGCCGCGGGTAGGCGGCGTTGCTCACGCCGATGCCGGGAAAGAGTGCCGGCCCCCAGTCCTGTTCCTGTTGCCCGTAGAACAGCTCGCCGTACCGGAACTGGAGCGCGAGGTAGGCCTCGGGGTGACGGCCCGTGACCTTGAGGTTGTGCCGGCCCGACCAGTCGGGGTCCCTGGCCACCCGCGGCTCGAGGGTGGGGCGGGTCACCAGCACCACCGGGCCGTAGTGCGCTTCCACGCGCAGCTGGGCCAGCGGGCGGATGCCCTCGGGGCCGGCCGGGTGCAGCAGGTCGCGGCGGGCATCGGTGTAGCCCTGGCCGCCCGCGGCCACCCCCACCTCCCAGCGGGCCTCGACGGTATCCTCGGCCCAGGCGGCGCGGAGCCGGCCGGCGAGCGCGGTGTCGCGGAGCGTGCCGCGCGCCGCCGCGCTGTCCAGGGCCAGCAGGGCGTCCCGCCGGTGGAAGGGGCGGCGCTGGGGGGAGGGGTCGTCCACCTCGCCGCGGGTCACCAGGTGCTCGAAGGCGGGACGGTGCGGATCATCGAGCGCGACATACGGCGTGGACTGGGCCGCGAGCGGCAGGGCGGCAAGTCCGGTGAGCGCGATCACCAGGCGCGACGGGAGTGGCATGGCCCAAAGATACGGATTCCTTCCCGCTCCGCTATTTTGCTCCCCCATGCCCACCCCCTTCCGGCTCGAGGCCACCCGCGGCGGCATCGCGGAATCGGTGCACCGGGTCTCGGTGGCGGTGGTGGACGCGCAGGGCCGCCTGGTGGCCGAACATGGCGACCCGGCGCTGGTGGCCTTCTGGCGCTCGGCGGCCAAGCCGTTCCAGGCCATGCCGATGGTGGCCGACGGCGTGGCCGACCGGGTGGGCTTCACGGCCCGCGAGCTGGCCCTCGCCTGCGCCTCCCATTCGAGCGAGCCGGCCCACCTCGAGGTGGTTGACGGCATGCTCAGGAAGGTGGGGATCGGCGAGGAGGCGCTGGCTTGCGGCCCGCATCCGCCGCTCTCGCCGGCGGTCGCGGAGCAGGTGCTCCGCCACGGCATCACGATGACGCCGCGCTGGAGCAACTGCTCCGGCAAGCACACCGCCATGGTGGCCATGGCGCGGGCGCGCGGCTGGCCGGTGGCGGGGTATGAACGGACGGAGCATCCGCTGCAGCAGCGGATCCTGGCGGAGGTGGCGCGGTGGACCGGCCTCGCCGAGGACCGGATCGTCCAGGGCGTGGACGGCTGCACGGTCGTGTCGTTCGGGCTGCCGTTGGCGGCGATGGCGCTGGCCTATGCTCGGTTCGGCACCTCGGGGGAACCGGCGGCCCGCCGACTCCGGGAGGCCATGGCCGGGTTCCCGGAGATGATCGGGGGCCGGAACAGGCTGTGCACCGACCTCGGCCTCGCGGCGCGGGGCGCGGTGATCGCCAAGCTCGGGGCGGACGGCGTCTACTGCGCCGCGCTTCCGGGCCCGGGGCTGGGGGTGGCGCTCAAGGTGGAAGATGGCGACATGCTGAGCCTGGGGCCCGCGCTCCTCGGCGTGCTCCGCGCGCTGGCGGAACGCCTCCCGCTCGGGTTCGACCCGGCGGGGCTCGGGGCGGCGGTGGATCGCCACGCCGAGATTCCGATCCACAACACCCGCGGCGCCGTCACGGGGACGCTGCGGGCCACCGGCGCGCTGCGGTTTCCGGACTAGCGGTGCGTTCCGGCGGTACGGACCCGGCAGGGGAGGACGCTAGACTCATGGCACGGCAGGATCACCTGGACGAACCGACGCTGACCCTGGTCCGCTTCGCGGCGGCCATCGCGCAGGGCTTCGAACCGGAGCTGCGCCAGGGCGCCGCGGCGTGCAAGAGCGCCCAGGTGCCGGTCCCGTGGGTCGAGGAACTGCTGCTCCAGTCGGTGCTGATGGTGGGGTATCCGCGCACGCTCATTGCCTTCACCATCTGGCGCAAGGTGAGCCGGGTGCCGGCGCCGCCCAGCGACCCGGACGGCGACTACCGGCAGCTGCCGCAGTGGACCGTCCGCGGCGAGGAGACCTGCGGCATCGTCTACGGCGCCAACTACAAGCGCCTGCGGGAAAACGTGAAGGAACTGCACCCGGCGCTCGATCAGTGGATGATCATCGAGGGCTACGGCCGGACCATGGGCCGGCCGGGGCTCGACCTGCTCCGGCGGGAGCTGTGCACCGTGGCGCAGACCGCGGTGCTCGAGGCGCCCCGGCAGCTGCATTCGCACCTCCGTGGCTCGCTCCACGCCGGCGCCACCTTCGGCCAGGTCGAGGCCGTGCTGTCGGTGGTGAACCCCCTGTTGTCCTATGACCAGTGGAAGAAAGTGAAGGAACTGTGGCAGACGGTGCGGGAAGGCTGGGAACCCGAGGAGTGACCCGGGGACCCCATGTTCGTTGATCTCGTCACCATCCGCGTCAGCGCGGGCACCGGGGGCTCCGGGGCCGCGTCCTTCGCGCGCTTCAAGTACAAGCCCAAGGGGGGGCCCGACGGCGGCGACGGCGGCGGCGGCGGCTCCGTCTACCTCAAGGCCGACGCCAACCTCGCCACCCTCCTGGACTACCGCTACCGCACCGTGTGGAAGGCGGAACGCGGCGTCCATGGCAAGGGCAAGAACATGACCGGCGCCACCGGCGACGACCTCTTCCTCCCGGTGCCCCCCGGCACCGTGGCGCGCAACGCCGAGACCGGCGAGCCGATGGGCGAGGTGTTGCACGCCGGCGAGACGCTGCTGGTGGCCAAGGGGGGCCGGGGCGGGCGCGGCAACGCCCGCTTCACCACCTCCACCCATCGCGCGCCGCGCGAGTGGGAGCCGGGCGAGGAGGGCGAGGAGCGGCAGCTCGAGCTCACCCTCAAGCTGATCGCGGACGTCGGCCTGGTCGGGGAGCCGAACGCGGGCAAGAGCACCCTGCTCTCGGTCATCTCCGCCGCCCGGCCCAAGATCGCCGACTATCCCTTCACCACCCTCGAGCCCAACCTCGGCGTGGTGGGGCTGTCGGACAGCCGCACCTTCGTGGTGGCCGACATTCCCGGCATCATCGAGGGCGCGCACGAGGGGAAGGGGCTGGGCCTCCAGTTCCTGCGCCATGTGGAGCGGACGCGGGTGCTGGCGGTGATGGTGCCGCTCGACGCCCCCGACCCGCAGGCCACCTACGACCTGCTGCGGGGCGAGCTCCGGGCCTACAGCGAGGTGCTGTTCGCGAAGCCGCACCTGGTCCTGCTCTCCAAGCGCGACCTCCTCCCCGCCGATGCCGAGCTGCCGGTGCTCGAGACCCCTGGGGCCATCGGGATGGTCGCGTTCTCGTCGGTGGCCGGCGAGGGCGTGGAGGATCTCAAGGCATACCTCTGGAAGGCGGTCGAGGCCGCCCGCGCCGCGGAGGCCACGAGCCCCCGGGTAGACGAGCCGCTGTGGGAGGGCGACGAGGGCGAGGCGTGGCCCTGAGCGACGAACGGGCCGCGTACGTTGCGCTGGCCCTCACCCCCGGCATCGGTCCGCAGCGGCTCACGGCGCTGCTCACCGCCTGCCAGACAGCCCACGGCGCCCTCGCGGCGCCGTTTGCGTTTCTCTGCTCCGTGCCGAGCATCTCCCCCGCCGCGGCCACCGCCATCGGGCAGGCCAGCATCGCCGCGGGCGCCGCAGTGCTGGCGCGGGTCGAGGCGATGGGGGCCCGCTGCCTGCTGCGCGATGACCCGGAGTACCCCACGGAGCTGCGGACCATTCCCGACCCCCCGGGCGTGCTCTTTGCCCAGGGAGACCTCTCGTTGCTGGGCCGGCCGGCGGTCGCGGTGGTCGGCAGCCGGGACCACTCGGCGTACGGTGGCGAGGTGGGACGGAACATCGCGGGCGCGGCGGCGGCGGCTGGCCTGGTGGTGGTGAGCGGGATGGCCCGCGGCCTCGATGCCGTGGCCCAGACGGCCGCGCTCGACGCGGGCGGCCTGACGCTCGGTGTACTGGGGAACGGGCTCGGGGTGGTGTATCCCGCCGCCAACCGGACCCTCTACCAGCGGGTGGAGGAGCGTGGCCTGCTGCTCACCGAGTTCCCCCCGGGCGACAAGCCGATGGCGGGCAGCTTCCCGCGCCGCAACCGGCTGATCAGCGGGCTGGCCCGGGTAACGCTGGTCATCGAGGCGGCCGCCGGGTCGGGCACGCTCATCACGGTGGCGATGGCGCTGGAGCAGGGGCGGGACGTCATGGTGGTGCCCGGCAATATCACCAGCCCCACGTCGGTCGGGACCAACCGGCTGCTGCGCGATGGGGCCGAGCCGCTGCTGGAGATCGCCGACCTGCTGCGGCACTACCCCGAGCTCGGTGCGGCGGCGGCGCCGGCCGGGGAAGGTGGGGTGGCCCGGCCTGCCGCTCCCCCGCCCGGCCTCACCCCGGAGGAGGCCTCGATCTACCAGCTCCTGGCCGCCGGCCCCCTGGGGCTCGACGACCTGGTGGCCCGTTCCGACCTGCCGGCGGCCCGTCTCCTGAGCCTGATCACCACCCTGGAACTCCGCGGCCTGCTGGCCCCCCGGGCCGGCCGCCTTGCCCTGACCAACCAGTAAGGAGGTGGTGCGGATTGCACCCTCGCGCCGGCGGCGCGGGCCCACGGAGCAGGGCGGGCCCCCGGTCCGGTTTCCCGTTTCCAGTTTCCCGGCTAAATTGGGCCAGCCCCTAGACTTCCGAGCCCGATGACCTCGACCACCGGCGCAACCTGTCCCCGTTGCGGCAAGCCGATTTCGGCTGGCGCGCGCTTCTGCATGGAGTGCGGGCTGGACGTGTCCGGCGAGCAGGGCAGCGTGGCCACGGCCATGATGCCGGCGGCCCAGGAGGACGAGGCGCAGTCGCTCGCGCTCGAGATGCTCAAGCAGGCCACCATCGGCGAGTACGAGATCCTCCGGGAACTGGGCCGCGGCGGCATGGCCACGGTGTACCTGGCGCACGACATCGCCCTCGACCGCAAGGTGGCGGTGAAGGTCATGGCCCCGGCGCTCCTGCTCATGGGCGAGGGGATGACCGAGCGCTTCAAGCGCGAGGCGCGGACCGCCGCCAACCTGTCCCACCCGAACATCATCCCGATCTACACCGTGAAGAGCGCCGGCAAGTCGCTCTTCTTCGTGATGAAGTTCATCGCCGGCCGCTCGCTGGAACAGATCATCAAGGACATCGGCCCGATGCCGGTGGCGATGGTCAAGGCCATCCTGCAGCAGGTCACCGGCGCGCTGGGCTACGCCCACCGGCACGGGATCGTGCACCGGGACATCAAGCCGGCCAACATCATGATCGACGAGGAGGGCTGGTCGGTCGTCACCGACTTCGGTATCGCCAAGGTGGCGGAGAACCGGGGCCTGACGATGACCGGCATCGCCGTGGGCACCCCGTCGTACATGAGCCCGGAGCAGTGCGCGGCCAAGGACATCACCGGCAAGTCGGACCAGTACTCGCTCGGCGTCGTGGCGTACGAGATGCTCACCGGGCACCAGCCCTTCGAGGGCGACTCGGCGATGGCGATCATGTTCGCCCACTTCCACGAGACCCCGAAGCCGCTCGGCGACAAGCGCCCCGACTGCCCGCCGGAGCTGGCGCAGGCGGTCATGCGGATGCTCGAGAAGGCGCCCGACAAGCGCTACGGCTCGATGGAGGAGGCGGCCCAGGCCATCGGCGGTCACGCCCTCACCCACGACGACCCGGTGCGCCTGCAGCTGGTGGCCCTGGCCCGGAAGGGCAGCACCAGCGAGATCCTCCGGCAGGTCCCGCCGCCACCCACCAGCCCGGTGCCGCCGGCCAAGACCCGGCAGGTGGTCGAGGCGGCCACCACCCCGATCCCGGTCCCCATGCCGACGCCGCGGGTGCTCAGCATCTCGGTGGCCCCGGGCCGGAGCGACCTGCACGTCGGCGACAGCATGCAGCTCACCGCCAACCCGCGCACCACCGGCGGCACGGCGGCGGGGGTGCCGGTGAGCTGGGCCTCGAGCGCGCCGGCCATCGCCACGGTGTCCCCGACCGGCCTGGTCACGGCCATGGCGCCCGGCACGGCCACCATCACCGCCACCACCGAGGGCGTGAGCGGCGCGGCCCAGGTGGCGGTGACCCGGGTGCCGGTCGGGTCGGTCGTCATCGAGCCGGAAGAGGCACGCCTCGCCATCGGCGACGAACTGGGCCTCACGGTGGTGATCAAGGACCAGCATGGCGTGTCGCTGCACGACCGCGAGGTGGAGTGGAGCATGAGCCCGCAGGGGGTGGTGACCCCCGGCGCCAAGGGGCACGTGGTCGCCGCCCGCGAGGGCGTGGTGGAGATCGTCGCGGAGGCCGAAGGGGTGAAGGGGAGCGCGCGGGTGTGGGTGACGCCGGCGCCGGTCGCCAAGGTGCGCGTCACGCCGGATGCCCCGGCGGTGCGCGCCGGCGAGACGGTGCCCCTCGCCGCCGCGCTCCTGGACCGGCACGGCAAGGCGCTCACCGACCGGATCGTGGCCTGGCGCTCGGCCGACGAGAAGCTCGCGACCGTCAGTGCGGCGGGGGTGGTGACCGGCGTGGCGGAGGGGGTGGTCGAGGTCACCGCCACCGCCGAGTCGCAGCACGCGTCGGTCAAGGTCAAGGTCACCGCGGCCGCCGTCGCGTCGGTGACCATTGCGCCGCCGGAGCCGCTCATCGCGGGCGACAAGGCGATGCTCGTGGCCCAGGCCAAGGATGCCCGCGGCCACCTGCTCAGCGGCCGCGAGGTCAAGTGGAGTTCGTCCTCGCCGGCCATCGTGATCGCGAACAAGGACGGCAGCATCACCGGGATGGCGCCGGGCACGGCCAAGATCACCGCGGAGGTCGAGGGCAAGTTGTGGACCGTGCCGGTGACGGTCCTGCCCGTGCCGGTGGCGTCGATGAGCATCGAGGGCAAGGCGGGTCCCCTCGCCGTCGGCGGCACCCTCGCGCTCAAGGCCGTGGCGAAGGACGCGAAGGGTCATGTCCTGACGGGCCGCGAGGTGCAGTGGACCAGCGGCGCCAGTCAGCTGGCCAGCGTGGCGAAGGACGGCACCGTCACCGCCCGGGCGCCCGGCGCGGTGACCATCACCGCCACCATCGAGGGCCGGAAGGCCGAGTTCGCGGTGACCATCCCCGCGCCTCCGGTGGCAGAGGTCAAGACCGAGGTCCTGCCGCCCCCGGTGGAGCCGAAGCCGGCGCCCGAGAAGAAGGCGCCGCCCCCGCCGCCAGCGCCGACGCCCGAGGCGAAGACCGAGGTCGTCCCGCCGCCCGCCGCCGAGCCGGCCAGCCGTCGAGCCGTCCAGCCGCCGAGCCCCCCGCCTGCCGTCGAGCCGACGGGCCGGCGGTCCGCCGAGCCGTCCTCCGGCGGCAAGGGCAAGCTCATCGGTGCGGTGGTGGGGCTCGCGGTGGTGGTGGCGGTGGCCTTCGCGGTGCTGCGGCCCAAGGCTGGCGAGGAGATTCCGCCCGCCCCCGTGCTGCTGCCCACCGCCGATGCGGCGGTGGCGAGCGTGACCATCAACGGGGAGGCCACCGAGGTGGCGGTCGGGCGCACGGCGCAGTTCGCCGCGGTGCTCACGGACGCCGATGGGAACGAGATCCAGGGCCGCGCCGTGACGTGGAGCTCGAGCGATCCGGCGGTGGTGGATGTGTCCGGGCTCGGTGCCGTCACCGGCCGCAAGGCCGGCAGCGCCACCATCACCGCCACCAGCGAGGGGAAGAGCGGCACCGCGACCGTGACCGTGGCCGAACCCACCAGCGACCTCCCCGCGCAGGTGGCGAGCGTGCTCCTCGGGGGCGCGGGGCGGACGCTCGAGGTGGGCCAGACGGCGCAGCTCACCGCCACCGCCAAGGATACCCGGGGCTTCGTGCTCAATGACCGCACCGTGGTGTGGAGCACCGACGCTCCCGACGTGGCACTGGTCTCCTCCAGCGGCCTGGTCTCGGCCATGGGCGCGGGCACCGCCACGATCACCGCCAGCAGCGAAGGCAAGAGCGCCGGGGGGAGGATCACCGTCTCGGCGCCGAGGCCGCCGCCGGTGGCCATCCCGGAGCCGGTCAAGCCGGAGCCGGCCAAGCCCGAGCCGGCGCGGCCGGAACCGCCTGCGCCGGTGGCGAGCATGTCGCTCTCGCCTGCCGCCCTCGCGCTCGAGACCGGCGCCGACGCGCCGCTCGCGGCCAGCCTCCTCGATGCCCGCCGCAATCCGCTGGCCGACCGGGCGGTGCAGTGGAAGTCGAGCGACACGCGGGTGGCGAAGGTCTCCGACGCCGGCGTGGTCAGTGGTCTGGCCAAGGGCAAGGCCACGATCACCGCCACCGCCGAGGGCAAGTCGGCGAGCGCGGTCGTCACCGTGACCGATGCCGTGGTGCCGGTGGCCGCCGTGGCGCTGACCGCCAGCGGGAGGAGCCTCAAGGTGGGCGAGGCCACGACCTGGACCGCTGCGGCCCGCGACGCGCGTGGCCGCCCGCTCACCGATCGCGGCATCTCGTGGAGTTCGAGCGCGCCCCAGGTGGCCACCGTCAGCGGCACCGGCCTGATCACCGGCGTGGCGCCGGGCACCGCCGAGATCCGGGCCGAGGCCGATGGCAAGGTGGCGAGCGAGCGGATCACCGTGACCGCCGCGCCGGTGGTGGTGGTGCCGCCGCCGGTCGCGCCCGGCCCCGCGCCCGCCGCCGGCGGCGCCACCGCGCTGCTGCCCCGGCGGGCTGTCGAGGCGGGGGGCGGCTTCTCCTGCGGCATCACCTCGGGGAATGGCGCCGTCTGCTGGGGCGCGGGGCAGACGGGACTGGTGGCCATCGAGGGTACCAGCGGCGCGAGTGGCCTGGCCGTGGGCCGGGCGCACGCCTGCGCCCTCGCGGGTGGGCGCACCATCTGCTGGGGGGACAACAAGTCGGGCCAGCTGGGGGATGGCAGCACCACCACCAGCGCCGGCGCGGTGACCGTCACCGGCGACCCCGGCTTCTCCGTGCTCTCCGCGGGCGCCACCCATACCTGCGGCCTGGCCGGCGGCAAGGCGTACTGCTGGGGCCGCGGCCGGGAGGGCCAGCTGGGCGATGGTAGCACCAGCGACCGCAAGAAGCCGGTGGCGGTGCGGGGCGGGCAGAGCTTCGTGCAGATCAGCGCCGGGGGCAATCACACCTGCGCCGTCACCGCCGGGGGCCAGGCCTACTGCTGGGGCGATGGCTTCTCCGGCCAGCTCGGGTTCGGTGGCCTGGAGCAGCAGAGCGAGCCGATCGACGTCTCCGGCGGGCTCAAGTTCAGCCGGGTGGCGTCGGGCGGCAAGCACAGCTGCGGCATCACCACCGCGGGCAAGACGTACTGCTGGGGCGCCAACGAAAGCGGCCAGGTGGGCGATGGTTCCAAGAGCGACCGCCCCAGCCCGGTGGCCGTGAGCGGCGGCCAGGGCTTCACCGACCTGGCCCTCGGCGCCAATCACAGTTGTGGCCTGGCCAGCGGCGGCGAGGTGTACTGCTGGGGCGAGAACCGCTCCGGGCAGCTCGGCGACGGCTCCAAGACCGACCGCAACAAGCCGGTGGCGGTCGCGGGCGGGCCCTTCAGCTCCATCTCCGCCAGCGACGGCACCAGCTGCGGGATGGCCCGCGGCGGCGAGGCCCAGTGCTGGGGCCGGAACGATCGTGGACAGCTGGGCGATGGCGGTACCGCGCCCCGGTCCACGCCGGGGCCCGTCACCGGGCAGTAGCAGCCGGGCGGCTCGGCGGCACGAGAACGGGCGGCGCTCCACCGTGGAGCGCCGCCCGTTCTATTTCGGCAGCATGCGGCGTCTACCGCCTTACCGCCCTACCGCCCCGCCGTCTACCGCCCGCCGATCGGCACGCCGACGCTGAAGACCAGGTCCGACTGCATCTTGCCGGGGTAGAAGCCCAGGCTCGCGTCGTCGCCCTTGTCGGGGTCGAACTGGTAGAGGTTGGCCTCGGCGCGGATGTCGATCGGGA
Source organism: Gemmatimonadota bacterium (assembly GCA_016713785.1). Taxonomy (NCBI): domain Bacteria; kingdom Pseudomonadati; phylum Gemmatimonadota; species Gemmatimonadota bacterium. The sequence continues at coordinate 427,209 of JADJOM010000003.1, forward strand.
ACCGCGGCGTGACGTTGGCGCGCAGGCCGATGCCCGCCACCCCGCCGAAGCTGGTCAGCTTGCCGTCGAGGCCCGGGCCATCCCAGAAGCTGCCGCCGTGGTGGACCACGATGCCGCCGAGCACGAGGCTCAGGTTGCTGCGGCGCGGCTTGATGACGGCCCGGAGGCTGCCGATCATGACGCTGCCCTTGTCGGTGGTGGCGAAGTCGAACCCGCCGTTCTGGTTCGGGTCCTCGATCACGAACCGCACGTTGCTGCTCGCGTAGCCGAACGAGCCCTCGGCGGCGATCGTGGCGCTGACCGGCAGGGTGATCCGCAGGCCGAACATCGCGGTGTTTTCCTGGGAGACCGTGATGTTGGAGGTGCCGGTGCCGCCGATGACGGTCAGGTCGAAGTCATCGTTGTAGAAGTCGGCGAGGGAGAAGTAGCTGCCCACCCAGGGGGTGATGGAGAACTTGTTCTGGGCGGTGAGGACCGACGGGACCGTCGCGGCGAACAGCAGCGCCGCCGCGGCCAGGCGCTGGCGCACGGACGTCAAGCGAAACACGGAACCCCCTTGGCGTGGGACTGGCGTGGGGACAGAGCGCCCCGGGAACCGCAGGTAGGATGCGCTCCCGCCGATGGGCTGTCAACTTGGCCACCCCTCCACGATTACTTTCGGACTTGAGCCGCCGAGCCGCCACCCATGCACCTCTACCTCCACGTCCCCTTCTGCGCCCGCCGCTGCAGCTACTGCGACTTCGCCATCGCGGTCCGCCGGGACGTGCCTTCCCGGCGCTTCGTGGACCAGCTGCTCCGGGAGTGGCGCGGCTGGGCCGGGTCTGACCGGTTCCCGTCCGCGGCGCCCCTCGCGACCATCTACCTTGGCGGCGGCACGCCCTCGCGGCTCGAGCCGGCCGAGCTTTCCCGCCTCCTCGCGGCCCTCCGGGCCGAACGGCCGCTCGTGTCCGGCGCGGAGGTGACCCTCGAGGCCAATCCCGACGACGTCACGCCCGCGTCGGCCGCCGCCTGGGCCGCCGCTGGGGTCAATCGGGTGTCGCTGGGGGTGCAATCCTTCGATCCCGGGGTCCTGTCATGGATGCACCGGACCCACGTGGCTGAGCAGGTGCCGGGGGCGGTGCGGGCCCTCCGGGCCGCAGGGATCACCAACCTCTCCCTCGACCTGATCTACGCGCTGCCCGAGGCGCTGGGCCGCGACTGGGCGGTCGACCTGGAGCGCGCCCTCGAACTCGCCCCCGACCACCTGTCGCTCTACGGGCTCACCGTCGAATCCCACACGCCCCTGGGTCGCTGGGTGGCCCGTGGCAGTGCGCTTCCCTCCCCGGACGAGCGGTATGCCACTGAATTCCTGGCGGCGCGGGAGCGCCTGACCGGCGCCGGATTCCACCACTATGAAGTGTCCAACTACGGCCTCCCCGGCCGGGAGGCGGTCCACAACCGTGCGTACTGGCGGCGGGCGCCCTACCTCGGCCTCGGCCCCTCCGCACACAGCGCGGTGGGCCAGCGCCGATGGTGGAATCTCCGCGAGTGGGCGGCGTGGAGCGCCGCCGTCGAAGCCGGCGCGCCGACCGTGGCGGCCGAGGAGTGGCTCGACGCGGAGGCGCTGCGAGTGGAGGACCTCTACCTCGGGCTCCGCACGGACGGCGGCGTCGCGGAAGGGCGGCTGCCCGGATCACTTGTGCAACTCTGGACCGATCACGGCTGGGCCCGCACCGAAGGCGGGCGGGCCTGCCTGACGGGCGAGGGCTGGCTCCGGCTCGATGCGCTCGTGGCCCAGGCCGCCGCGATTCCTCACCCCCGCGTCACCGATTTGTCATGAGGAGCTGAGGGCCCCTGCAATCGTCGGCCCCGATGATGGGAGCGTCCCCTTCACGGAGCGTGACGATGTTCAGCGAGCTCATCGAGTCCCGCCGCCGGCCCGGCGCGCTGGGCCGTCAGTCGGTCTTCTCGTTCGTGCTGCACACCGGCCTGGTGCTGGGCGCCATCGGGGCCACCCGCAGCCCGGCTCGGGCACCCGAGCCACGGCCCATCGCGGTCGACGTCATCTTCGAGCTGCCCCCGCGCCCGGCCGCCACCGCCAGCCCGGGGCCGGTGGTGGCCACTCCGGTGCCGGCCCTCCCGACGCCCGACCTCCCCACGATTACGGTGCCGACCCTGTCCCCGACGGACCTCCCGGCGGTGCCCGTCGGGCCGCCGGTCGATCCCAAGACCCTGGCCGGCGCCCTCCGAGGCGGGGGAGAACTCCTCCCCGGACTTCCCGGCGCCGGCGCTGCCCCGAGCCTCGGCGACGTCATGCTCCCGTCCGAGGCCGATCGTGCTCCGGAGCTGGTACCGGACGCGCGGTGCCTCGGGGCGTACCCGGCGGCGCTCCGGTCGATGGGCGTGGGCGGGCGGGCGGTGCTGCAGTTCGTGGTGGGGCTGGACGGGCGGGTGGACTCCGCCTCGGTCCGGATCGCGAGCAGCAGCCACCCGGCCTTCGGAGCGGCGGCGAAGGAAGGGGTGCTGTCCGCGAGCTGCCGCTACCGGCCGGGCGAGTACCGCGGACTGCCGGTGCGGGTGCTGGTACAGCAGGCGGCGGCGTTCCGTCTGGGGGAATAGCCTTGGGGGCGCGAGGTGAGAGGGCGGAGCCGCCGAGCCGCCGAGCCGCCGAGCCGCCGAGCCGCCCAATCGCCCTAACCGCCCTACCGGCACTAGATTACCCCCCATGTCAGCCGACGGCCTGTCCGACCGGGAGATCCGCGTCCTCGAGGCGGTCATCCAGGTCTACATCGAGACTGCGGAGCCCGCGGGGAGCCAGACCATCGCCCAGCGCTTCCCGCTGGGTGTCTCCTCGGCCACCATCCGCAACACGATGGGCGAGCTCGAGGAGAAGGGCTACCTCTACCATCCGCATACCTCCGCGGGCCGGATCCCGACTGACCGGGCCTACCGCTGGTACGTCAACAACCTGGCTGGCCTGGCCCCGCCGAGCAGCGAGGACCAGCGGATGCTCACCGCGGAGCTTGGTACCGCCCGCAGCGCGCTGGAGGAGATCCTCCGCCGCGCCGCGCAGGTGCTGGGCGTCCTGACGAACGAGCTGGGGGTGGCGGTGGCGCCGGCGTTCGACCAGGTGGTGCTCGAGAAGATCGACCTCACCCAGGTGTCCACCGAGCGGCTCCTCCTGGTGTTCCACCTCAAGAGCGGCGCGGTGCGGACCATCTTCGTCCAGGTCTCCGGCCACCTGCCCGCCGACACCGTGGGCCGGGTGGCGCAGACGCTCAACGAGCGGCTCGCCGGGCTCTCCCTGCAGGAGATCCGCACCACGCTCGGCGAGCGGCTGCGTGACGCCGAGCGGACGCCCGGTGACCGCGAACTGCTCAACATCTTCATCGAGGAAGGGGAGGAAATCTTCGGCCTCCCCTCCGGGACCGACGCGGTGGTGCTGGGGAGCGCCCAGATGCTGGCGGGGCAGCCGGAGTTCGCCACCAGCGGACGGATCCGCGACCTGCTGGACCTCACCGAGCGGCGCGACATGCTGCAGCAGGCTCTCGCCGCGCGGCGCGCCAGCGGGCTGACGATCACCATCGGCGGTGAGCACTCGGACACGCGGCTGACCGGCTTCACGCTGGTGACCTCGAGTTACCGGTCGGGCGACCTCGCCGGCGTCATCGGCGTGATCGGGCCGACCCGCATGCCCTACGACAAGATCATCGGACTCGTGGACCACACGAGCCGCCTGGTGGAAGGACTGATGGAGTGAGCGAGTACTACGACCTGCTGGGGATCGCGAAAGACGCCTCCGAGGCCGACATCAAGAAGGCCTACCGGAAGCAGGCGATGGAGCTGCACCCCGACCGCAATCCCTCGCCCGACGCGGAGGAGCGGTTCAAGGAGCTGACCGAGGCCTACGAGGTCCTCAAGGATCCCGACAAGCGGGCCCGCTACGACCGCTACGGCAAGGCGGGCCTGGGTGGCAACGCCGGCGGCCCGGGGTACGGCGGGTTCCACCACGTGGACCTCTCCGAGGCGCTCAACATCTTCATGCGCGACTTCGGCGGCTTCGAGGGCCTGTTCGGGCAGGGCGGCCGCGCCGAGCCGCGCCGCGGCCAGGACATCCGGGTCAGCGTGAAGATCTCGCTCACCGAGGTGGCCACCGGCGCGCGGCGCACCATCAAGCTCAAGACCCTCGACCGCTGCGAGACCTGCGACGGCTCCGGCGCCCGGAAGGGCACCCGGCCCGCCAAGTGCGGAACCTGCGGCGGCAGCGGCGAGGTGCGCCGGGCGGCCCGCAGCATGTTCGGCCAGTTCGTCTCGGTGAGCCCGTGCCCGACGTGCGCCGGCGAGGGGCTGGTGATCGCCACCCCCTGCGACGAGTGCCGCGGCGAAGGCCGGGTGCGCGCCGACAAGACCGTGCAGGTGGAGATCCCCGCCGGGGTCTCGGAGAACAACTACCTCACCCTGCGCAACCAGGGCGCGGTGGGGCCCCGCAACACCCCGCCCGGCGACCTGCTCGTGATGATCGAGATCAAGGACGACGAGCGCTTCGAGCGCGACGGCGACAACCTGGTCTCCGACCTGCCGGTCTCGTTTTCCCAGGCGGCGCTCGGCGTGGCGGTAAAGGTCCCGACGCCCTACGGCGACGAGGCCGTCACCATTCCGGCCGGCACTCAGGGCGGGACGATCCTCAAGCTCAAGGGCAAGGGGCTGCCGCGCCTGGGACAGGCGGGCCGCGGCGACCTCCTCCTCCGGGTCCACGTCTGGACCCCGGAGGAGCTCTCCGACGAGCAGCGCCGCCTGTTCCGCGAGCTGGCCCGCCACGAGGGCGAGCCCCCCAAGCGCGCCGCCGGTTTCTGGTCCAAGCTCAAGGAGGCGCTGGGCGCATGAGTTACTTCGCGATCGAGGTGCAGGCGCCGAGCGGGCAGCGGGACGCCCTGGCGACCTGGCTGGTGGAACAGACGGGGCAGGCGGTCGAAGAGCGGGCGGACGGGACGCTGGTCTCGTTCGCCCTCGACCTTCCGGGCGCGCTCGCCCTCGAGGAGGCCATCGCCTCCTCCCATGGCAGCGAGGTGCACTGCGTCCGGCAGGAACTGGCCGACGTGGACTGGACCACCGCGTGGCGCGCCGGCCTCGGTGTGCGCCGCGTGGGCCGGTTCAGCATCGTGCCCAGCTGGATCACCCATGCGCCCGGGCCGGACGAGATCGTGCTGCGGCTGGACCCGGAGATGGCCTTCGGCAGCGGCGAGCACGGCTCCACCCGCTCGGCCCTCGCGCTGCTCGACCGCGTGGTCCGTCCCGGCGACTTCGTGCTCGACCTGGGCAGCGGCAGCGGCATCCTGTCCATCGCGGCGGTGAAGATCGGCGCGGTGCAGGCGGTCGGCATCGAGGTGGATGGCGAGACCATCCCGATCGCCACCGACAACGTGGCCCGCAACGGCGTCACCGGGCGGGTCGAGTTTCTGGAGGGCGATGCCGCCCAGCTCACCCCGCTGCTGCCCCGGGCCCAGGTCGTGGTCAGCAACATCCTGCGGCTGGTGAACGTGGCGCTGCTCCCCGAGATCCGCGACGCGCTGGCCCCCGGCGGCTCCGCCATCTTCTCCGGCATGGAGCTGGCCGAGGCCGACCTGTTCCGGCCCGCCCTGCGCGACGGCGGCTTCGTGGTGGCGGAAGAGATCGTGGACGAAGGGTGGTGGGCGGTCCGGGCCACCCGGCGGTGATCACCCTGGTCGTGACCCCGGGGCACCTGGCGCCGGGCTCGCTCGCGCCGGTCCCGGAGGAGGAAGCTCACCACCTGCGGGTGCGCCGCGGCGCCGACGCCGAGCCGGTGCGGCTGGTGGACGGGCAGGGGACCGTCGCCCAGGGATCGGTGGTGTGGCAGGGCCGCGAGGCGACCGTCCGGGTGGAGCGGGTGGACCGCCTCCCGGCCCCGGTGCCCCTGTTGCTCGCCGTGGGCGCCGGTGACAAGGAACGCTTCCTCGCGCTGGTGGAAAAGGCCGCTGAACTCGGCGCCACGCTGGTGGTGCCGCTGGCCACCGAGCGGAGCGGCAGCGTGGCCACCGGCGTGCGGGCCAATCACCTGCCACGGCTCCAGCGCCGGGCCCTCGAGGCGCTCAAGCAGTGCGGCGCGGCCTGGGCCCCCGAGGTGGCGCCACCGGAGGATCTGGCGCACTTTCTGGCCCGGGCCCTCCCCGCGGCCCGCTGGCTGGCCGACCAGGACGGGACCGTGCCGGTCGCGGGCGGGGCCAGCCCGCTGGCGGTGGCGGTGGGGCCCGAGGGAGGCTTCACCGCCGCCGAACGGGAACGGCTGCTGGCCGGGGGCTTCTCCCCCGTGCGGCTCGGCCCCAACATTCTGCGGTTCGAGACCGCGGCGACCGCCGCGCTCACGGCGGCGTGGGTATCCCGACAGCGAGAGGGCCATGGCAGCTGACTGCATCTTCTGCAGGATCGTGGCGGGCGACATCCCGGCGAAGGTCGTCCGCAAGAGCGCCGACGCGGTCGCCTTTCACGACCTCACCCCGCAGGCGCCCACCCACGTCCTGGTCATCCCCACGACGCACTACGGCGCCGTCCGCGACGCCCGGGGACCCGAGGGCGAGGCGGTGCTGGGCAAGCTGCTGGCCTTCGCCGCCCTGGTGGCCACCGACCTGGGCCTGGACCAGGGGGGCTACCGGCTGGTGACCAACACCGGCGCCGATGGCGGGCAGTCGGTCTTCCACCTGCACCTGCACCTGCTCGGTGGCCGCCGCCTCGGCTGGCCTCCGGGGTAGGGCATGAAGCGCTCCTTCTTCGGCTACCTGCGGGCCGCCTTCAGCGCCAAGCCGTTCGGGATGTTCGTCGCCCCGAACTGGATCGGGCTGGCGGCGTTCGGCGTGCTGGGCCTCACCAACCCCGGCTTCTGGCTGGTGGGCGCCGGGCTCGAGCTGGCCTACCTCCTGGGCCTCGCCAGCAACGGCCGGTTCCAGCGGGTGATCGACCGCCGCGCCACCGACGGAAGCGAGGCGGAGTGGAAGGCGCGGATGGAAGCCATGGTCCGGCGCCTGACCGACACCGACCAGGCCCGGTACGTCGCGTTCGTCTCCCGCTGCCGCACCATCCTGGACCAGTTTGCCCAGCAGGACCCCACCGGCTCCACCGCGAAGGTGCAGAGCGAGAACCTGAGCAAGCTCATCTGGGTGTACCTGCGGCTGCTGCTGGCGCGGCGGGCGATGAGCCGGGTGCTCAAGGAGCCCACCCTGGGCGAGACCCAGGAGATCGAGCACCGCCTGGCCGAGGTGCGGGCGCGGCTGGCCGACCCGGCCATGGGCGAGGACCTGCGGAAGAGCCTCTCCAGCCAGGCGGAGATCCTGGAGCAGCGGGTAGCCCAGCGGCGCGAGGGGCGGGAGAAGCTCGACTTCCTCGAGGCCGAGATCCTGCGGATCCAGGAACAGGTGGAACTGCTGCGCGAGCAGGCCGCCCTCTCCACCGACGCCGATGGCCTCTCGGCCCGCCTCGACGAGATCACCGGGAGCCTGGGCGGCGCCTCGCAGTGGATCTCCGACCAGCAGAAGCTGTACGGCTCGCTCGACGACCTGCTGGACGAGCCGCCTCCCGCCGCCGCGCGGATCGCCATCCGGGAAGGCCGATGACCGCCACACTGCCCGCCTGGGCCGTCGAGATGCGGGACCTGTTCCGCTCCGGCGCCTGCGCCCAGTTCCTGCTCCACGGCAACATCTTCGACGCGGTGCCCCACGACGGGAAGATGCTGGGCCTCCCGGCCTTCCTCGACCAGGTGATGTTCGCGGGCTACGACGTCATCCTCCGCTACGACCGCAGCCGCGGCATCCGCGCGGTGAAGGGCGGCGAGGACTGGGGTGACTGGCTCCGCGGCGCCCTGGGCGACGCCGCCCAGGCCCAGAGCTACCTGCGCGAACCGGGCGCCGCGCTGGAGCTGATCGACCGCTACCTGCTGCGCACGCTCAACCTGCAGGCCATCCAGGACAAGGCGGCCCAGGCGCGCAAGATCGCGGTGGTGATCGACTTCGCCGAGTTCGTGGTGCCCCGCGGCGACGCGGTGAGCCTCGGGGGCCCCTTCAGCGCCAACGTGGTGAAGGTGCTCGGCTGGGCCAACGACCCGTCGGTGCTGCACGCCAACATCGTGACGGTCCTGCTGGCGGAGGAGCTGCACGACCTCAACGAGCTCGTGGCGGACAACCCGCACGCCGTGGCGCTCCGGGTGCCGCTGCCCGGGGAGCCGGAGATGGCGGAGTACCTCCAGGCCCTGGTGGCCGGTCCCATGCCGGAGCTGGCGGCGAACTCCGACGTGCCCATGGAGCAGCTGGCGCGCCGGCTGACCGGCCTCTCACGGGTGGGCGCCCGCCGGGTGCTCGCGCTGGCGCTGCGCAACGGGGAGCGGATCACCAGCGCCTGGCTCACCCGCATGAAGAAGGAGTCGATCGAGCGGGAGTGCGCCGGCCTGCTCGAGTTCATCGAATCCGGCTTCACCCTGGACCACGTGGCGGGCCTCGAGGCGGTCCGCGCCTGGCTGCGCGAGGACACCGAACTCCTCCGCCGCGGCAAGCTGCACGCCCTCCCCATGGGTTACCTGATCGCCGGCCGGATCGGTACCGGCAAGACGTTCATCGTCACCTGCTGGGCCGGCGAGCTGGGCATTCCCTGCGTGGTGTTCAAGAACTTCCGCGACCGCTGGGTGGGCGCCACCGAGTCGAACCTCGAGAAGATCTTCGCCGTGCTGCGGGCGCTGGGGCAGGTGGTGGTGTTCGTCGACGAGGCCGACCAGGCCGCCGGCAAGCGCGAGGGGGGCGACGGCGACAGCGGCCTCTCCGGCCGGGTCTACGGCATGCTGGCCAAGGAGATGTCGGACACCCGCAACCGGGGCCGGATCATCTGGGTCTTCGCCACCAGCCGCCCCGACCTGCTCGAGGTGGACCTCAAGCGCCAGGGCCGGCTCGACGTGCACATCCCGCTCTTCCCGCCCGAGACGGACGCGGAGCGCCGCGCGCTGCTGCTGGCCGTGGCCCGCAAGATCAAGGTGCCGCTCACCGAGGCCGACCTCCCCGACCTCCCCGACGACCTGACCCTGGGCGGCAACGAGATCGAAGGGGTGTTCGTACGCGGGCTGCGCACCTGGGAGCTGGCCGCGGAGCCGCGGCCGCCGCTCAAGGACATCCTGCACGCCACCTTCCGGGACGTGCGGCCCAACGCCAACACCCGGAAGCTCGAGTACATGGACCTGGTGGCGGTCAAGGAGTGCACCGACACCCGCTTCCTGCCGGCGCGGTTCCGCGACCTGGCGCCGGAAGAGCTGGAACGGCGCATCGAGGAGCTGCGGCGGTTCATGTAGTCGGCTCGGCGGCTCGGCCGCTCGGCCGCAGCGGAGCCCCTTTGACAGTCATGGCGGGCATCCCGATACTTGATCGCGCCGCGAGGGCGGCGACCACACCTCAGGAGGCATCATGGGCCTGTTTGCCCGCGTCGGTCGGCTGTTCAGGGGGTTCCTCGGCCTGTTCATCTCCGGGCTCGAGGAGTCCAATCCCGAAGCGCTGATGGACGCCGCCCGGCAGGAGTTCCGGGAGAAGATGGCCAACTACAACATGGCCCTGGCCCGGATGGCGGGCGTGGCCGAGCGGCTCAAGGGGCAGGTCAAGGCCAAGACGCAGAAGACCGCCGACCTGCAGCGCCGCATCCTGGCCAACCACCAGGCGGGCAACATGGAGCTGGCGGGGACGCTGGCCCGCGAGCTCCAGGAGCTCAAGGCCGACCTCGCCACCGACGCCGCCGAGCTGACCGAGACCGAGGAGGCGTACACCGCCAACCTGCGGCAGGCCAAGGTGGTCCAGAAGGAGTTCGAGGACAAGGTGAAGCGGCTCGAGAAGCAGCTCGACCAGGTGAAGATCAAGGAGGCGCAGGCCGAGGCGGCCGGTGCCCTCAGCAACGCCACGTTCAAGGTGGGCGACCTCGGCGACACCATGAAGACCGTGGACGAGGCGCTGCAGAAGCGCTACGAGCAGGCGGCCGGCAAGGCCCGCGTGGCCAAGGACCTGGTGGACATGGACAAGGTCCGGGAAAAGGAGGGCGAGAGCAAGGCGCTGGAACAGGCCGCGCTGGCGGAGTTCCTGGCCAGCCAGGGCATCCAGGCCGGCCCCACGCCACAGGGGCCATCGGCCCAGAAGGAGATGGGGCCGTCCAATGGCTGACGAGAAGCCGCGGGTCACCTTCCTGGGCAAGCTGCTCTCGCTCGCGCTGATCGGCGGGCTGGTCTGGTTCGGGGCCCAGATGCTGCGCGGGAAGCCGGTGACCCTCCCGTCCATCCCTGGGGTCACCCCCGACGCGCCCGCCAGCGAGGTGAGCGAGGTCCAGACCACCGTGCCGGTGCTGGCGCCGGCCGCGGCCTACCAGCTCCCCGCCGACAGCACGGTGCTGATCGAGATCAGCGAGTACGCGGGGTACGCCGGACTCATCGCCGCCAATGGCGGGCTGGCCCCCAACCCGGCCTCGCTCCTCACCAAGTACTGCGGCTGCCGGGTGAAGCTCGCCATCAGCGAGGAAGAGAGCTGGTCCGCCCTCAACAGCGGGCGGCTCGCCGCCTCCGTGACCACCACCGATGTGCTGGCGGTGTATGGCCGGCAGTTCAAGGTGAAGGTGCCGGTGCAGCTCGGCTTCTCCCGCGGTGCCGACGGCATCGTGGTGCGCAGCGACATCCGGCGGATCAACGCCCTCAAGGGCAGGGTCGTCGCGGCGGCCCAGTTCACCGAGACCGACTTCTTCATCCGCTACCTGGCCCAGGAGGCGGGGCTCGGCATCACCATGCTCGGGGGCCTCGAGGCCGCCCCGAACCCCGAGACGCTGAACCTGGTCTACACCGACGACGGCTTCGCCGCCGGCGACCTCTTCCTGGCCGACCTCAAGGGCGGCGGCAACCGGCTGGCCGGGGCCGTCACCTGGGAACCCAAGACCTCCGAGGTGCTGTCCCGGGGCGGCAGCGCGGCGCGGCTGCTCACCAGCAACAAGAACCTGCTCATCATCGCCGACGTCCTGGTGGTCAACGAGGGCTTCGCCCAGCAGCATCCCCAGATCGTGGAGGGGCTGGTGCGCGGCATCCTCGAGGGAAACAAGCTGGTGCGGCAGACGCCCGAGAGCCAGCTGGCGGTAGTGGGGCAGGCGTTCAAGTGGTCCGCCGACCAGACCCGGGCGGAGCTCCAGAAGGTGCACCTCTCCAACCTGCCCGAGAACCTGGCCTTCTTCTCCGGCGCCATCGACGCCGCCGGCAGCTTCGGCGGGATCTACCAGTCGGCGGTCTTCGCCTACGGCAGCGAACTGGTCAAGGATCCCGCCGACCCTTCGCGCTTCGCCGATGGCGCCGCGCTCGCGGCGCTCGACAAGGCGGGGATGTTCAAGGGCGAGACCATCGCCATCGCGCCCATCGCCGGTGGGCCGAGCGGCAGCCTCGAGAATGACCCGCTGCTCTCCAAGGACATCCGCTTCCTGTTCCAGCCCAACTCCGCCAGCCTGGACCAGGCTCAGGCGGAGAACCTGCGGAACCTCGAGGCCATCAAGCAGCTGCTCACGGTGAGCCCCGGCTCCACCGTGCTGCTGCGGGGGCACGTGGACAACTCCATGGTGGACGAGTTCCGCAAGCGCGGCGGCGAGGACCTGGTGCGCCGCATGGCGCTCAAGGCGGTGGAGCTCTCCCGCGACCGGGCCGGGGAGATCCAGAAGCTCCTCATCGCCAAGTACAACGTGAGCCCCAAGCGGCTGGAGATCGTGGGGCGCGGATGGGACGAGCCGGCCGGCCCCGACGCCGACGGGAACCGCCGGGTCGAGGTGCAGTGGTTCACGCTGGAGTAGGGCGGGAGGGCGGTACCCTCGGGCCGCCCTTGCCTTTGGCCCTCCGACCCCCTAAGTTCGCCTTTCTCAATACCATACGCCTTCAATGGCGACCGGAGAGGGGTGAGTCCAGTAATGTCCGAAGTCATCATCCACGATGACGAGAGCTTCGAGCGGGCCCTCAAGCGGTTCAAGAAAAAGTGCGAGAAGGCCGGGATCCTTTCCGACCTGCGTAAGCACCGCCACTATGAGAAGCCGTCTGAGAAGCGGAAGCGGAAGCAGAACGCGGCGCAGCGCAAGAGCCGCCGCTCCTATCCGCGTACCCCTCGGGTCTAGTCCAGCATGGCTGTGGTGAAGACCGGTCGTACGCCTCGCGGAGTACCGCGGGCCTGATGGCCGACCAGATCGAGACGAATACCCCGGACGGGGTGCTGGTGTCTACGGACGCTGGCACCCCGTCCGCCTTTCCGGGGCACTTTTCCGCCTCCCGCCCCGCCGACGGCCCCGATTTCTGGCAGGCCCCGCTCTCCGACCTCGAGTTCCCCGCCGTCCTGGACGAGGTCGCCGCGCGCGCTGCCGGCCCGCTGGGCGCCGCCAGCGTGCGCGCCCGTCGTCCCTCCACCGACACCGCCCAGGTGCGGGAGGAACTCGTCCGCGTCGACCAGCTGGCGCGGCTGGCCCGCGGCGGCCGGGGGGTGGTCGCGGAGTCGGTCCCCGAGGCGACCGCCATCCTGGGCCGCCTGCGCATTCCCGGCAGCGTGCTCGACGGCCAGGAGCTGCTCGCGCTGCGCCGCACGCTCACCGCCGCGCGCCTCGTGGTGGGTGAGCTCCGCCGGGTGGCGGCCGAGGCGCCGCAGGTGGCGCCGCTCGAGGCGCCGCTCCCGGTCAAGCCGCTGGAGAAGCGGCTGGAGCAGGCGCTCGACGATGACGGCGGCGTCCGTGACACCGCGAGCCCGGCGCTCGCCGAGGCGCGCAGTGACATCCGGACTGCGCGCGAGCGGCTGGTGCAGAAGCTCGAGGTGATCCTCCGCGCCGTGGGGGGCGAGGGGGGGGTCACCCTGCGCGACGGGCGCTACGTCATCCCCGTGCCGCGGGACCTCCGCACCCGGCCCGACGGCATCATCCACGGCGAGTCCGCCAGCGGCGCCACGCTCTACCTGGAGCCGGCCGCCGTGATCGGGCTCGGCAACGCGCTGCGCGAGGCCGAGGCCCGCGCCACGCGGGAGGAGCTCAAGGTCCTGCGCGACCTGAGCGAGGGGCTCCGTCCCCACGTGGCCGAGCTGCGCGCGCTGCACCAGATGTGCGTGGCCGTGGACGACCTCGTGGCGCGGGCCCGGTGGGCCGCCGAGGTGGATGGCCATGCGCCGGTGGTGGTCACGGCACCGGCGGAGTTGTGCATCGTCCGTGGCCGCCATCCCCTGCTGCTGGCCTCCGAGCCCGCCAGCGGCCGCTCGGCGGCGCCACCGGTGGTGGTGCCCTTCGACCTGACCATCGCGGAGGGGGAGCGGACCATCCTCCTCTCCGGCCCCAACACCGGCGGAAAGTCGGTGCTGCTCAAGGCGGTCGGGCTGCACGTGGCGCTGGCCCAGAGCGGGATCATCCCGCCGGTGGGGCCCGGCAGCACCCTCCCGGTCTGCCGCCGCATCTTCTCCGACATCGGCGACCGGCAGTCCATCGCCGCCAGCCTCTCCACCTTCAGCGCCCACCTCACGCTGCTGCGCGAGATCCTCGACGACGCGGACGAGGGTTCCCTGGTGCTGCTGGACGAAGTAGGGAGCGGGACCGATCCCGCCGAGGGGGCCGCGCTCGCCGCCGCCGCGCTGGTGTCGCTCACCCGCCGCGGGGCCCTGACCCTCGCCACCACGCACCTCGGTGCGCTCAAGCGCATCGCCACCTCCACGCCGGGCGTGGTGAACGCCTCGCTGCAGTTCGACGCCGCCACGCTCCGGCCCACCTACCTGCTCGCCAAGGGGGTGCCGGGCCGGTCCTACGGGCTGGCCATCGCGCGGCGGCTCGGGGTACGGGCCGACGTGCTGGCCGAGGCCGAAGCCCAGGTGCCCGACGCCGAGCGCACGCTCGATGCGCTCCTGGCGCAGGTGGAGGCGCGGGACCGCGCCCTGGCGCTGCGCGAGGAGGAGCTGCGGGTCCGGCTGGAGGTGGCGGAGGACCGGACCGCCGCCCTCGCGGCCCAGGCCGAAGCGCAGGAGATCCGCGACACCGCCCTCCGCAAGCGCGAACGCGAGGCCGAGAAGTCGGCGCGCGAGCAGGCCCGCGCCTTCCTGCTCGATGCGCGCGAAAAGGTGGAAGCCGCCATCGCCAAGGCGGGCGAGGCGCGGGACGAGAGCGCCCGCGAGGCGCGGCGCGCCGTGGAGCAGGCGGCGGCGGAGGCCGCCGGCGCCGTGCGGGCCATGGATGACCTGGAACGGCGGCTCGGTGGCCCGGCGGCGGCTTCCCTCGTGCCCGGGACCCGGGTGCGCATGGAGAGCGGGACCATCGGCCACGTGCTCGAGGTCCGCGGCGACGGCAAGGCCGTGGTCCGGGTGGGCTCCCTCAAGCTGGTGGTGGAGCCGGCGTCGCTGACCCCGCTCGCGGAGGCGCCGGGCCGCCGGCGGGTCGAGGCGCCGAGCCGCGAGCCCACCGACGCCGCGAGCTTCGAGCTCGATCTCCGCGGCCTCACCGGCGAGGAGGCCGAACAGACCGTGCTCGCGGCCCTCGACGCGGCGGTCCTCGCCGAGCAGCCCTACCTGCGGATCATCCACGGCAAGGGCACCGGCGTGGTCCGCGACCGGGTCCAGCAGGTGCTCCGCCGCGACCGCCGGGTGCGCAGCCACGCCTTTGCCCCCGCCAACCTGGGCGGCACCGGCGTGACGGTGGTGGAGTTCGCCGGATGAGCATGATCCCCGACGAGATCATCGAGCAGGTGCGCGACGCCGCCGACCTGGTGTCGATCATCGGCGAGAAGGTCGACCTCAAGCGCACCGGGGCGGACTACCGCGGCGCCTGCCCCTTCCACGGTGGGCAGCATCGCAACTTCGCGGTGATCCCCAAGAAGGGGAGCTTCTACTGCTTCGTCTGCAAGGCGGCGGGCGACATCTTCTCGTGGTACATGAAGCAGTACGGCATGGACTATCCCACCGCGGTGCGCGAGGTGGCGAAGAAGGTGGGCGTGGTGATTCCCGAGTCCGGCCCCCGGCAGGGGCCCGACCCGCGCGAACCGCTGTTCCAGGCGGTGGCGGTGGCGCACGACTGGTTCGTCCGCCAGCTGGCGGAGAACCCCGAGGCCGCCGGCGCGCGGAAGTACCTCGCCGGCCGCGGCATCGACCTCGAAGCGGCCGGGCCCTACGAGCTGGGCTACGCCCCCCGGGGCGCCGCTTTCCAGCAGGCCATGACCCAGCTCGGCCTCGATCCCCGGCTGCTGCTCGAGGCTGGCCTCCTGGCCCAGCGCGAGGACGGCACGATCATCCCCCGGTTCCGCGGCCGGCTGCTCTTCCCCATCCACGACCTCCGCGGCCGGGTGGTGGGCTTCGGTGGCCGGCTGCTCGGTCCGGGCGAACCCAAGTACCTCAACAGCCCCGAGTCGCCGGTGTTCCACAAGGGCGGCACGCTGTACAACCTGCACGCCGCCAAGAACCACATCCGCAAGGAAGGCGCGGTCATCCTGGTCGAGGGCTACTTCGACGTGCTGCGGCTGGTCATGGCCGGCATCGAGCACGTGGTGGCCCCGCTGGGGACCGCGCTCACCGCCGAGCAGGCGGTGCTGCTCAAGCGCTTCGCCCCGCAGGCCGTGCTGCTGCTCGACAGCGACATGGCCGGCCTCAAGGCCACTTTCCGCGCCGCCGACGAGCTGCTGCGCCATGAGGTGCGGGTCCGGGTGGCCACCATGCCCGAGGGCGAGGATCCGGACACCCTGGTGCAGCGGGGCGGGGCGGAGGCGCTCGGGCCCATCCTGCGCGACGCCCTCGACGTGATGGAGCGGAAGATCCAGATCCTCGACCGGCGCGGCTGGTTCAGCGGGATCGAGCATCGCCGGGAGGCGCTCGACCGCCTGCTCCCCACCATCCGCGCCACCCGCGACCCGATCCAGCGGGAGTTGTACCTCTCGCTGGTCTCGGAGCGGTCCGGCGTGGACAAGAAGGTGCTGGAGCACGAAGTCGCCACCCGCCCCGAAGCCGCCCGCGGAGCCGCCGGGCCGCCGGGCCGCGGAGCCGCCGCCGCGACGGACCGCGGAGCCGGCGGGCCCGCGCTCCGGCGCCCGCACCGAGGTGCAGCTGCTGCGGCTGATGATCCAGAGCGAGGAGTGGCGGCACCGGGCCCACGAGGAGCTGCACCCGGAGTGGTTCGAGTCGACCGCCAACCGGATGCTGTTCGACGTGCTGCTCGGCCTGAGCGAGCCCGGGGTGGCGCTGCCCCCCGACGGGCTCCCCGACGCGCTGCGCCAGCTGTGGGAGCGGGTGGCCGGCACCGACGTGCCGCTCGACCAGGCGGGGCAGGCCAACCTCTTTGCCGGCGCGGCGCGCCGGCTCGAGGCCCGGCCCGCCTTCCGGGTCTGGCGCCAGCTCAACGAACGCATCCGCGGCGCGAGCGATGCCGAGCGGCCCGCGCTCATGGCCGAGAAGGACCGGCAGGCGCGCGAGCTGCGCGAACGCTATCCCGAGGAATACCGCACCCAGGGCTTCCAGCTGGCGCGACGCAACGTCCGTCGCTCGGCTCCGCCCGGCTAGGCCGGGCCGCCGAGCCGCCGACTCAAGATTCCATCACCGATCACCCGCTCAACCCCGAGGCCGTCCGATGCACCCAGATCTGTTGAAGCTGCTCGAACTGCAGGCGAAGGACCGTACCCTGCTCGAGGCCGACCAGGCCCTCGACGCCATCCTGGCCGAGGTCGAGGCGCTTGACCTGCAGCTGGCCGACGGCGAGAAGGCCGTGGCCCAGAATGCCAAGGCGGTGGCCGATGCCACCCGGCGGCGGGTGGAGATGGAAGGCAAGCTGGAGAACTACCGGAAGCTCGAGGAGCGGGGCAAGGCGCGGCTCGACCAGATCCGCAACCAGAAGGAGAGCCAGGCCGTGATGGCCGAGCTCGACCTGGCCCGCTCCATCCTGGCCAAGGAAGAGGGGGAGTGGCTCAAGCAGGCGGAGATCATCGCCGGGCTCGAGGCCGCGGGCACCGAGGCGGGCAGCCGCCTGGCCGAGATGCGCGACGCCCAGAAGGTCGCGCGGGGCGAGATCGACCTCCGCCGGGCCGACGCCGAGGCGCGCCGGGGCGAGGCGCTGGCCGCCCGCGAGGCCGCGGCCGCCGAGGTGAACAAGGCGCTGCGGGGGCGGTATGAGCGGCTCCGCACGGTCAAGTCGGTGCGCGTGGTGGTCGCGCTCAGCGGGCCCTCCTGCGGCGCCTGCTTCACCCAGGTGCCACTCAACCGGCGCAGCCAGATCCGCGCCGGCACCCTCATCGACGCATGCGAGAGCTGCGGCGTGATTCTCTACGCCGACGAAACCGTTGAATAGCGCCTTCCCGGTCCCGCCGCTCCGCTGGCGGGTGGACGCGCCGCCGGAGCCGGCGCTGGTGGCCAGCCTGGGCGAGGGGCTGGGCGTGGGCCCCGCACTGGCCGCGCTGCTGGTCCGGCGCGGTCTCACCGATCCCGGGGAGGCCCGGCGGTTCCTGCGGCCCGAGCTCGTGCAGCTCGCCGACCCGCTCAGCCTGGCCGGGATGGCCGCGGCGGTGGAGGTCATCCGCCGCGCCGTGCACGACGGCACCGGCATCCTGGTACACGGCGACTACGACGTGGACGGCCAGTGCGCCACCGCCGTGCTCACCCGCGCCCTCCGGGCCGCGGGGGCCCGGGTCACCCCCTTCGTGCCCCATCGGCTGCGCGACGGCTACGACCTCGGCGAGGCCGGGATCGAGGCCGCCGTCGCCGCGGGCGCCGGCCTGATTCTCACCTGTGACTGCGGCATCACCGCGGTGGCGGCGGTGGCGGCGGCGCGCGCGCGCGGCCTCCGCGTGGTCATCACCGATCACCACCTGCCCGGGGCCGAGCTCCCCGCGGCCGAGGCCATCGTCGACCCGCAGCAGCCGGCCGACCGCTCGGGGCTCACCCAGCTCTGCGGCACCGGCATCGCCTTCAAGCTGGTGCAGGCGCTGGTCCCGGTCCTCGGCCTCCCGGCCAACCTGCCGCTGCACTTCCTCGACCTCGTGGCGCTGGCCACGATCGCCGACATCGTGCCGCTGGTGGACGAGAACCGCGTGCTGGTGCGGCACGGCCTCCGGTTGCTCCGGCAGACCCGGTGGCCCGGGCTCGCGGCCCTCATCCGCGTGAGCGGCCTGGCCGACAAGGACATCCGCGCGGGGCAGGTCGGCTTCATGCTGGCGCCGCGCCTCAACGCCGCCGGCCGGGTGGGCGACGCCGCCGACGGCATCCGCCTCCTGCTCACCGACGATCCGGACGAGGCGCTGCAGCTCGCCACCCGGCTCGAGGCGATGAACGTGCAGCGCCAGGGGCTCGACCAGCGGATCCTCGAGGAGGCCATCCAGCAGGTGGAGCGGGACCGCGATCCCGACCGCGACACCGCCCTGGTGCTCGCCGCGGACGGCTGGCACCCCGGCGTGGTCGGGATCGTCGCGTCGCGAGTCGTCGAGCGCTACGGCCGGCCGGCGTTCCTGATCGCCCTCGACGGCGACGTCGGGAAGGGCAGCGGGCGCAGCATCTCGCGCTTCGACCTGCATGCCGCGCTGCACCAGTGCGGCGACCTGCTGGAGCGCTTCGGCGGGCACCACATGGCCGCCGGGCTCACCATCCGCCGGCAGCACCTCGATGCCTTCCGCGAGCGCTTTGCCGGCGTGGCCCGCGCCACCCTCGGCGCGGACGACCTCGGCCCCGAGCAGCGGGTGGACCTGGTGCTCGAGCTCGGCGCGGTGACCCCGGAGCTGGAGCGGCTCTGCCGCTACCTCGAGCCCTGCGGCATGGGCAACCCCACCCCCGTCTTCGGGGCCCGCGGCGTGCGCTTCGAGGGGGTGCGCAAGGTCGGGGGGAGCCACCTCAAGGGGACGCTGGCGGCCGGAGGTGGGCGGCTGGCGGCGATCGGCTTCGGCTGGGCAGAACGCGCCCCCTGGGCCGGGCCAGGGCAGCCGCCGGCGCCTGTGGACTGCGCCTTCCGCCTCGAGGAGAACGAGTACCAGGGCACCGTCTCGCTCCAGGCCCGGATCGTGGCGCTCACCCCGGCGCGAGCCCCCCAGCCAGCCACGCCGGCCGAGCCGCCGGGCCGCCGAGCGGCCGAGCCATCGGGCCGCCGAGCCGCCGAGCCGTCGATTTGAGGATCGTCGGGGGTGAATTCCGCGGCCGCCGGCTCGCGGTCCCCGCCGACCCGCGGGTGCGGCCCACCGCCGACCGGGTGCGCGAGGCGTGGATGAGCATCCTGCAGGAGGCGCTGCCCGGCGCGGGAGTGCTCGACCTCTACGCCGGCAGCGGCGCGCTCGGGCTCGAGGCGCTCTCGCGCGGCGCCGGCCGGGTGGACTTCGTGGAGCTGAATCCCCCGTCGCTGGCCGCGCTCCGGGCCAACATCGAGGCGCTGGGCGTCGAGGGCCGGGTGACGGTGCACCGTGGCGACGCGCTGCGCTTCGCCGACCGGCTGGCGCCGGGCGCCTACGACCTGGCCCTCGCCGACCCGCCCTACACCCGGGACGACGCCGGGCAGCTGGTTGCCCTCTTCCGCCGGACGCCGTTTGCGCGCATTCTGGCGGTGGAGCATCCCGCGAAGACGGCGGTGCCGGGCGACGACACCCGTCGCTACGGCGATACGGCCATCACCTTCTGCTACGCGCCATGACCCGAATCGCCGTCTATCCCGGCTCCTTCGATCCGCCCACGCGCGGCCACACCGACCTGGTCACCCGCAGCCTCGCGCTCGCCGACCAGGTCATCGTGGCCATCGCGCGCAACTCCACCAAGCAGCCGCTCTTCTCGGTGGAGGAGCGGCTCGACATGCTGCGCGCCGTGGTGGGCGAGGAGCCCCGGGTGAGCTTCGCCACCTTCGAGGGGCTGCTGGTGGACTTTGCCCGCGACGCCGGGGCCACGCTCATCATCCGCGGCCTCCGCGCCGTGAGCGACTTCGAGTACGAGTTCCAGATGGCCATGATGAACCGCCACCTGCTGCCCGGCCTCGAGACCGTCTTCCTGGTACCCCCCGAGGACGCCACCTACCTGAGCTCGAGCCTGGTGCGCGAGGTGGCCCGCTACGGGGGGGACGTCTCCACCCTGGTGCACCCGGTGGTCGACGCGGCGCTCCGCCGCCGCTTCAGCCGGTGACCTTCCGCGCCGACCTGCTCCGCCGCGCCGCCGCCCGGCGGCCGCGGATCGTCCTCCCTGAAGCCGGCGACCCCCGGGTCCAGGCGGCCGCCGCGCGGCTCGCGAACGAGGGCATCGCCACCCCGATCCTGATCGGCCCGGGGGCCATCGACCCGGTGCGCGACCCCCGCTACGCCCGGGTGGCCCAGCACCTCCGCGACCGCCGTCCCGACCGGGTGCACGACGCCGTGCACGCCCTCGACCTGGCCACCGACCCGATCCGGTTCGGGGCCTCCCTCGTGGCCCTGGGCGAGGCCGACGCCTGCGTCGCGGGGGCGGTGGCCAGCACCGCCGAGGTGCTGCGGGCCGCCCTGTGGGCGATCGGGTCCGCGCCCGGGGTCCGTACCGTCAGCTCCAGTTTCTACATGGCGCTGCCCGACGGGCGCGTGCTCACCTTCACCGACTGCGCCGTGGTGCCCGATCCCGAGCCCGAGGTCCTGGCCCAGATCGCCCTCGCCGCCGCCCGCGACCGTCCCCGGCTGGTCGGGGACCAGCCCCGGGTGGCGTTCCTGTCGTTCAGCACCCGCGGCAGCGCCGAGAGCGCCACCGTGACCCGGGTGCGCCAGGCCGCCGCCCGGTTTCGCGAGCTGGCCCCGGACATCCCCTCCGACGGCGAGCTCCAGGCCGATGCCGCCCTCGTTCCCGAGGTGGCCGCCCGGAAGGCCCCGGGGTCCCCGGTGGCCGGGGCGGCGAACATCCTGGTGTTCCCGGGGCTCGACAGCGGCAACATTGGGTACAAATTGGTACAGCGGCTGGCCGGGGCGGCCGCCCTGGGGCCCCTCCTGCAGGGTCTGGCCCGTCCCATGAGCGACCTCTCGCGCGGGGCGAGCCCGGAGGATATTGTGGAGGTGGCCGCCATGGTGGCCCTGCAGGGCCAGGACGCCTGATCGCTCTAACCGAAGGCATCACATGGGATTCTCGGCAAGCAAGGACCCGGGTGGGGTGTACCTGATCCGGGTCGAGGGGCAGCTGATCGTCGGCAACCGGCAGGAGCTCAAGACCGCGATCCAGGAGGCCCTGGACCACGGCGAGCGCCGCTTCGTGATCGATTTCTCCCGTACCGGCTACATCGACTCCTCCGGGCTGGGTGCCCTGGTGTCGATCTCCAAGAAGGTGCGCGAACAGGGCGGGGAACTCCGGCTGGCCGGGCTCAACGAGGACCTCCGGTCTCTGTTCGAGCTCACCAAGCTCGACACCCTTTTTGCCATCAGCGACACCGCCGAGCGGGCGGTCGGGAGCTTCGCCGGGTGACGGCGCCGTTGCCGGCGTCGCTCCGGCTCTGCCTCCGCCGCCGCCGGGTCCCCGCTCCGTCGGGGGCCACGATCCAGGTCTCGCTCACCGTGCCGAGCGACGTGGCCTGCATCGAGGAGGTGGTGGACCTGCTGGTGCGGCACTGTTGCGGCGACAGCTGGCTCTGCCGTAAGCGGCGCTTCAATCTCCGCGTGGCCATCGCCGAGGCGCTGGCCAACGCCATCGTCGCCGGCAACCAGGAAGACCGCTCCAAGACCGTCCAGGTCGAGGCCGAGCTCGGGGCCGAGCTGGTCCGGGTGGAGATCACCGACCAGGGACCCGGCTTCAATCCGTCCAGCGTATCCGCCCCCCTGCTGCCGGAGGAGCTGGAGCAGGCCAGCGGGCGCGGGCTCTTCCTGATCCGCAACCTCGTCGACGACGTCCGGTTCAACGCGCAGGGGAATTCCATCTGCATGACACTGCGCCGCCACTAACGAGCCTCGAGGCCGTCGCGGACGCCCTCGGCGCGCTGGTCGGCGCCCGGGTGCGGCTGTGGCGATTCGACGGCCGGGCCCTGCGGCGGTTCGGTCCCGGACCCGACCCCGGCTTCTCCCCCCCGATGCCCGCCACCGCGGGCCTGGTGCCGACCCCCACCGGCAGCGTCTGGCTGGCCCCCGTCCCCGACAGCCGCGAGTTCTGGGTGGAGCTCGCCGACCTCCCCGAGGCCCGGGCGCGCGAACTCGCGCCCCAGCTGGTGGGGATCGTCGGCGCGTTCCTCACCGCGGAGCGCGAGACCGGCGGCGTGGTGGAGGAGCTCACCGGCGTTTACAAGGAGATTGACCTCCTCTACGCCATCAGCGAGATCCTGGGCCATACGGTCAAGCTCGAGGAGGCCGCACCGACAATCGTCCACGAGGTGGCCGAAGTCGTGGGCGCGCGGCGGGCCTCGATCATGGTCCACGACGAGGAGGCGAGCCTGCTCCGGAACGTGGCCGCCCAGGGCTTCTCCGCCGACGGCCTCGAGCCGGTGGGCGTCGAGGACCGCGACTCCGTGGCGGCGCGGGTGTTCCGGGAGAAGCGCATCATCGTCTTCGATCCCTCCGATCCGCTGGCCCAGAACCCCGGCTCCCACGACCCGCGCAACTACAAGGGGCAGGCCTTCCTCAGCATCCCCATCTGCTATGGGGCGGGGGGGCGTTGCGTCGGGGTGATCAACCTGACCGACCGCCTGCTGGGCGACAGCTTCACCCCCTCGGATGCCAAGCTGGTCTCCGCCGTGGCCAACCAGATCGGCGCCGCCATCGAGAACGCCCGCCTGGTCCAGCGCGACCTGCGCCGCCAGCGGCTGCAGCGGGAACTCGAGCTGGCCCACGACCTCCAGCTCAAGCTGCTGCCCTCGCCCGGCGTGCTGCAGAACGATGCCCTGGTGGCCGCCATCTGCCGCCCGGTCGACAACGTCGGGGGTGACTTCTACACCTTCACCCGCCTCGGCAACGGCCGGGTGGGCGTGATGCTGGGTGACGTCTCATCACACGGCTTCTCCGCGGCGCTGGTCATGGCGCTGGTGATGGCCGCCGCGGGCATCCACGCCCACGCCGGCTCCACTCCGGACGAGGTGCTGGTGTCGATGCTCGAGAGCATCGGCGAGGAGCTGGCCTCCACCGAGATGTACCTGTCGGTGTTCTACGGCGTGCTCGATCCCGCCAACCGGCGGCTGGTCTACGCCAGCGCGGGGCACCAGCACGCCTTCCGGCTGGCCGCCTCCGGCGCCCCCGAGCGCCTGCCCACCACCGCGCCGCCGCTCGGGCTGGCCGAGCCCGGCAGCATCCGCCGCCACCAGGTACCCTGGGTCCCGGGCAGCGACCTCCTGTGCCTCTATACCGACGGCCTGGTGGACCAGCGGGGCGGGGAAGGCTTCAGCGAGGAGCGCCTCCTGGCCGAGCTCGCCAACCGCCGCACGGCCAATCCCGATACCATCGTCAAGGCCATCTTCCAGGAGGCCGACAAGGCCACGCCACACCCCGCCGACGACCGCACCCTGCTCGTGCTGCGGATGTAGGTGCGGCCCGGCGCACGGCGCCGGACCCCGTTTCCGGTTTCCCGCTTCCCGTTTCCCCCTTCCCAGATGCCACCCGCCAAGAAGCGCTTCGGCCAGCATTTCCTGCACGACCCACGGATCCTGGGCCGGATCGCCGACGCGGTCGGCATCGAGCCGGGCGACACCGTGCTCGAGATCGGGCCGGGGCCCGGGGGGCTCACCGCGGAGCTGGCGCGGCGCGCCGGGCGCCTGGTGGTCATCGAGAAGGACCGGGACCTGATCCCGGCCCTGCGCGCGCGGTTCCCGGGCATCACGATCATCGAGGCGGACGCGCTCGAGGAGGACTGGCACGCGCTCGCGGGCCCCGGCCCGGTGCGCATCACCGGGAACATCCCCTACAACATCACCACCCCGCTGCTGGAGCAGGCGCTCACGCCGCCGCGGCCCCGGGTGGTGGTGTTCCTGGTGCAGAAGGAGGTGGCCGATCGGGTGGCCGCCGCGCCCGGCGGGGGCGACTATGGCGCCCTGAGCGTCGGTCTGCAGGCCGTGGCGCACGTGGAGCGACTCTTCACCGTGCCCGCCGGCGCGTTCCGGCCGCCCCCCAAGGTCGACTCGGCCCTCCTGCGGCTCACCCCCCTGGCCGAGCCGCTGATCCCCCCCGCGGACACCGCGGCGTTCCGGCGCTTCGTGGTGGGGCTGTTCGGCTTCCGCCGAAAGCAGCTGGTGCGCGGCCTCCGGGAGCTGACGGGCGGCACGGGGGAGGACGCCACCACCTGGCTGGCGTATGCCGGCATTCCACCCGCCACGCGGCCGCAGGAACTCGATCCCTCCACGTTCGCGAGGCTGTTCGCGTGCGTGGGACCTGCCTGGCCGCCTCGCCGAACCGCCGCCCTACCGCCCCCCGGCCCCCACCGGCTAGATTTGTGAAAGATTTCACAATAGCCGATGCGCAAGATCGCCGAATCCACCGTCCGGCGGCTCTCGCTTTACCTGCGCTTCCTCGAGGAGTTCGAGGAGCAGGGGACCGAGACCGTGAGCTCCGAGGCCCTCGCGGCCCGGGGCGGGACGACGTCTGCCCAGGTGCGGAAGGACCTGTCCTTCTTCGGGTCCTTCGGCAAGCGGGGGCTCGGGTATTCGGTGGGCGAACTGGTGCAGAAGCTCCGCGAGATCCTCGGGCTGGGGCGCACCTATCGGGTGGCGATGATCGGGGCGGGGAAGATCGGCAGCGCCCTGGTCCAGTATCGCGGCTTCCTGCAGCGGGGCTTCGAGATCGTGGCCATCTTCGACACCGACCTGTCCAAGGTGGGGAAGGCATGGAATGGCCTGACCGTGCGCGACATCCGTGAGCTCGAGGCCGAGTTCCGTCGCCAGCCGGTGGACATCGCCGTGATCGTGACCCCCGCCGAGGCCGCCCAGGCGGTGGCCGACCGGTGCGTGAGCGTCGGCGTGAAGGCGGTGCTCAACTTCGCCCCGGTGCAGCTCAGCGTCCCCGACGACGTGGTGGTCAAGACGGTGAACCTGGCCCTGGAGCTCGAGACGCTGAGCTACGCCCTGACCAATCGATAGGCGGCTGGCCACGACGGGTGCCGTGCGGGGCCGCGGATGCCCGTCCATTGCCTGGTTCCCCTTTCCGGTAATTCCCCGCCCACCTTACCTTCCCGGCGGCCATGGCCTCACTCCACATCACCTCCGAGATCGGGCAGCTGCAGTCGGTCCTGGTGCACACGCCGGGAGCGGAGCTGCGCGCCGTCACGCCGGGCAACAAGGGCGACTACCTCTACGACGACATCATCCAGGTGGAGCCGGCGCAGCGGGAGCACCGCCGGTTCGTGGCGGTGCTGCAGCGGTTCGCCACGGTGTACCAGGTGGCCGACCTGCTGGCCGAGGCGCTGGAGCGCCCCGAGGCGCGGGAGTACTTCACCCGCAGCACCCTCGACGTGGTGCCCTCGGAGTTCCTGGGCCGGCAGCTGAGCGAGCTGGAGCCGCGGGCGCTGGCCCGGCTCATCATCGAGGGTGTTGAGGCGGAGGGGGGCGCGGTGGGGCGGGCCCTCAACGCCATCGGCTACATGCTGCCGCCGCTGCCGAACCTCTTCTTCCCGCGGGACATCGGCGTGGTGATCGGGCGGCACGCGGTGGTGGGCTCGATGCGCCATGGGGTGCGCTGGACCGAGGAGCTGCTGATCAAGACGCTCTTTGCCTATCACCCCACGCTGGGCAATGAGGGGCTGCTGTACGACGGCTCCGAGGAGCGCCGCAGCGACTACACCCTCGAAGGCGGCGACCTGCACCTGCTGCGCCCCGACCTCCTGCTGGTGGGCTTCAGCGAGCGCACCTCCGCCGCGGCCATCGACAAGCTGTGTGAGGTGCTGTTTGCCCGCACCGGGATCACCGACGTGCTGGTGGTGGTGATGCCCAAGGAGCCGACCGCCATCCACCTGGACATGCTGTTCACCCAGCTGGACCGCGAGCTCTGCGCCGTGTATCCCCCCTACTTCCTGGGCCCCGAGCGGCTGGCCGTGCTGCACCGGAAGAAGGGCGAGGACGGGGTGCGCGAGATGCCCAACTTCTTCTCCGCCCTCAAGGACGTCGGGATGCCGCTCGAACCGGTCTTCACCGGGGGCAGCCGGCGGGCCACCCAGGACCGCGAGCAGTGGACCAGCGGCTGCAACTTCGTGGCGCTCAAGCCGGGGGTGGTGGTGAGCTACCGCCGCAACGAGGGGACCATCGAGGCGCTCAAGCAGGCGGGCTTCCGGGTGGTCTCGAGCGTGGACTTCGTGGCCTTCGACGACTGGCTCGACACCAAGCACCGCACGGTGGTGACCATCGACGGCGACGAGCTCTCGCGGGGCGGGGGCGGCCCCCGCTGCATGACCCTGCCACTGGCGCGGGCCGCGCTGTGATCGGGCTGGCGAGCTTCCCCGAGCGGACCCTGGTGGAGCGCGCCATGCTGCTGATGCTGGGGGGGCCGCTCGACGCCGATCGGATCGCCGCGGAGGTGCTGGGGATGCCGGGCGCGCCCCGCGCGGTGGCGGAGCGGCTGGCGGTGGCGCTCTTCTCCGCCGACCCCCGGGTGCGCCAGCTCGACGACGGTCGCTGGGCGCTCATCGCGGAGGTGCAGGGCTCGCCGCTGGTGGAGGAGTGCGCCTTCGCCGTGGTCGACGTGGAGACCACCGGCATGCGGGCCAGCGGGCCCGACCGCATCACCGACATCGCCGTGGTGGTGGTGCACGGCACCCGGCGGGAGCTGGTGTTCGAGTCGCTGGTCAATCCGGGCGTGCCGATTCCCCTCCGCATCCAGGGGCTCACCGGCATCACCGACCGGATGGTGGCCTCGGCGCCCACCTTCGACCAGGTGGCCGATGACGTGATCGCGGCGCTCGCCGGCCGGGTTTTCGTGGCCCACAACGCGCGCTTCGACTGGGGGTTCCTCACGGCCGAGGTGCGCCGCGCCCGCGCGCTGGGCCTGTCGGGGCCGTCGCTCTGCACGGTGCGGCTGGCGCGCAAGCTCCTGCCCGTCCTCGAATCCCGCAGCCTCGACAGCCTGAGCCTGCATTT
This sequence comes from Gemmatimonadota bacterium, assembly GCA_016713785.1. Lineage (NCBI taxonomy): Bacteria > Pseudomonadati > Gemmatimonadota > Gemmatimonadota bacterium. The sequence goes on from JADJOM010000003.1 coordinate 454,170, forward strand.
CGGGCTCGAGAACCCGGCCCGCCACCGCGCCGCCGGCGATGCCCTGGTGACCGCGGTGGTGCTGGAGCGCCTGCTCGACCTGGCGCGGGAGCAGGGCGCGCGGACCCTCGCCGATCTCGAGGGCCTGACCCGCAGCGGGAAGCGTGCGCCAGCCACCGGGCCGTAGCCGTCCCACGTCGCGCCACCCCTTCCCCCGTCCCCCTCATCCATCTTCTTTCCACCGCATGCCGCTCTGCCACACCTTCCAGCTCGGCGCCCTGCGCTGCCATCTCCTCGACGCCGGGGACGTCCGGCTCGATGGCGGGGCGATGTTCGGCGTGGTGGCGCGGCCCCTGTGGACCCGCAACATCACCCCGGATGAGCGGAACCGGATCCCGCTCACCATGCGCTGCCTGCTGGTGGAGCATCCCGACGGCCTGGTGCTGGTCGACACCGGCCTGGGGAACAAGGAGGAGCAGAAGTTCCTCGACATCTACGCGGTGGAGAATCGCGGGGACCCCGGACCCACCCGCCTGGAGGACGCGCTCCGCGCCGCGGGGCATCGGGCGGAGGAGGTCCGGTGGGTCATCAACACCCACCTGCACTTCGACCACGCCGGGGGCAATACCACCCTCGACGCGCCCCGGTCGGCGGACGCCGCGCCGGCCCCCCGCCTGGCCTTCCCGAACGCCACGTACGTCGTGCAGCGCCACGAGCTCGAGTTCGCCCGGCACACCAACGAGCGCACCCGGGCCAGCTACCTGCCGCCCAACTACGAGCCGGTCGCGGCCGCGGGGCGGTGGCGGCTGCTCGAGGGCGATGGCGAGATCCTCCCCGGGATCTCGGCCCGGATGACCCCGGGGCACATCCCCTGGCACCAGAGCCTGGTGCTGCGGAGCGGCGGGGAGACCGCGGTCTTCCTCGGCGACGTGATCCCCACCCATCACCACCTCCCCCTGGCCTGGATCATGGGCTACGACCTGGAGCCGCTGCGGACCCTGGAGTCCAAGCGGGCCCTGTTCGCGGAGGCGGTGCCGGCGGGCTGGTGGTTCATTTTCGAGCATGATGCCCACGTGGCGATGGGCCGGGCGGTGCAGGAGGGGAAGGGCGTGGGGCTGGCGGAGGTGGTCCGGGCCTAGCGGGGTGGTCGGTTGACCAAACCCCCGCCCGGGGCTAGCTTTACCGCCGGTTTTTGAAGTGGGGGCGAGAGGCCCCCCACCCCCAGCCCGGCCTCGGCCGGCGCGACCGGGTCCAGTGCGCAGCGATTGTTCGGCCGGGCGCCCAGGCGCTCGTGCCCGCTGTTACCGGACACCCAGGGGTTCACGGGGTGTCCGTTTTCTTTTTCGGGAGGGGTGCCAGACTGTCCACCAACGAGCGTGAGCGCCGGGTCCGCATCAATCGGCAGATCCGGATCAGTCCTCTCCGGGTGATCGGTCCCGGAGGCGAGCAGCTGGGTGTGCTGCCGGTCGAGGAGGCGCTGGCCGCCGCGGTGGAGCGCGGCCTCGACCTGGTGGAAGTGGCGCCGATGGCGCGACCGCCCGTGGTCAAGATCATGGACTACGGCAAGTACAAGTTCGAGGAAGCGAAGGCCGCCCGCGCGGCCAAGAAGAAGCAGCACGTGATCCACCTGAAGGAAATCAAGGTCCGTCCCGGCATCGAGGAGCACGACTTCGAGTTCAAGAGCCGGCACGCCCGCGAGTTCCTGCTGGAAGGCAACAAGGTGAAGGTCACCATGATGTACCGCGGCCGGCAGCTGGCGCACGTCGAGCTCGGCAAGGCCGTCCTCGACCGCTTCTTCGGCACGCTGTCGGATATCGGCAAGGTGGAGCAGGACGCCAAGCTCGAGGGCCGCAACATGGTGATGGTGCTGGCCCCCAAGTGATCGACACAGGCGCGCACGGCTGTGTGCGCCGCTGAAACGCAGGGCGGGCCGGTGGCCCCCCGCTGATGGAGAACGCAATGCCCAAGCAGAAGACCAAGCGCGCCGCGATGAAGCGCTTCACCCGGACCGGCACCGGGAAGCTCAAGCGCTGGCACGCCAACCACAGCCACATCCTCACCAAGAAGACCCGCAAGCGGAAGAACCGGCTCAAGAAGGGCGCCCTGGTGGCGTCGGCCGACTTCCCGCGCGTCAACCGCCTCCTGCAGGCGTAAGGGAGCCACCATGCCTCGCGTCAAGAGCAACGTCGCTCACCACGCCCGCAAGAAGAAGATCATGCGCGCCGCCAAGGGCGCGCGCGGTGCCCGCAGCAAGCTCTACCGTCCCGCCAAGGAGACGGTCGAGCGGGCCATGCAGTACGCCTACCGCGACCGGCGCAAGAAGAAGGGCGAGTTCCGCACGCTCTGGATCACCCGCATCAACGCGGCGTGCCGGATGCACGGCTTCAGCTACAGCGGCTTCATGGCGGCGCTCAAGAAGGCCGGCGTGGAGATCAACCGGAAGGTCCTCGCCGATCTCGCCGTCCGGGACATGGACGCCTTCGCCAAGATCGCCGAGGTCGCGAAGGCCGCGGTCTGAGGGCAGCCCGACACGTGCCGTACCCCGTGGGGTCGCCCGCCAGTGGTGGGTGACCCCGCGTGACTTCCGCTCCCCCGGGATGCCATGGCCGACCACGCTGACCACGCCCAGGAACTCGACGCGATCGCGGCCCGCCTGCCCGCCGTCGCCACGCTCGCCGAGCCGGACCTCGAGGCGGAGTACATCGCCCTCCTGGGCCGCAAGCAGGGCCGCCTCACCGAGTTCCTCAAGACCGTCCTCCCCGGCCTGCCCGCCGAGGCCAAGCGCACCGTGGGCGCCCGCGCCAACCGGCTGCGGGCCGAGCTCGAGGCTGCCTTCGAGGCCCGCCGGGCCGAGCTGGCCGCCGCGGCCGCCACCCGCGCCGCCCGCGGCACCGACCTCGGCATGCCGGGTCGGCCCCGCTGGACCGGCGCGCCGCACCCGGTGACCCAGGTGGTCGAGGAGATCGTCACGATCTTCCGTGGCCTCGGCTTTGCCCGCGCCACCGGCCCCGAGATCGAGACCGAGTGGTTCAACTTCGGCGCGCTCAACTTCCCGCCGGACCACCCGGCGATGGACATGCACGACACGCTCTACCTCGACATTCCCGAGCGCCGCGCCGGCACCGACCGCCGCCGCAACCGGACCTCGGGCATCGAGGACACGAGCGAGCGGCGCGAGGCCACCGACCGCCGCGCCCGTGACGAGGGCCGCTGGCTGCTCCGCACGCACACCAGTCCGGTGCAGATCCGCGTGCTGCTCCAGGACCCGCCCCCGGTGCGGGTGGTCATCCCAGGCTGGGTGTATCGCAAGGACCCCTTCGACGCCTCCCACGCCCCGGTCTTTGCGCAGGTCGAGGGGCTGGTGGTGGACGAGGGCATCTCGTTCGTGGACCTCAAGGCCACGCTGAGCCACTTTGCCCGGGAGTTCTTCGGCGCGAAGACCGCGGTGCGCTTCCGCCCCTCGTTCTTCCCCTTCACCGAGCCCTCGGCGGAGATGGACGTGAGCTGCGGCGTGTGTGGCGGCACGGGCTGCCCCGCCTGCAAGGGCACGGGGTGGATGGAGATCCTGGGCGCGGGCATGGTGCATCCCAACGTGCTGGCCAACTGCGGCCTCGACCCGGAGAAGTACACCGGCTTCGCCTTCGGCATGGGCCCCGGACGGATCGCCATGAACCGCTTCGGCATCACCGACATCCGCCTGCTGTACGAGAGCGACATGCGCTTCCTGGAACAGTTCAGCGGCACGCCGAGCCGCCGAGCCGCCGAGCCGACCCGATGAACGTCTCCCGCCGCTGGCTGGAGGGGTTCCTCCGCCGCCCGCTCGAGGCCGACGACCTGGTCCGGCGCCTGGCCACGCTGGGCGCGCCCGTGGATGCCGTGGAGCCGCTGCACCCGGGCCTCGAGGCCATCGTGGTGGGCCACGTCGAGTCGGTGGCGCCGCATCCCAATGCCGACCGCCTGCGGGTCTGCCTGGTGAACGACGGCGGTGACGAACGGCGCCACGTGGTGTGCGGCGCCCCCAACGTGACCGCCGGGAAGAAGTACCCCTTTGCCCGGGTGGGTGTGACCATCCCGGGCGGGCTCACCCTGGAGCGCCGCAAGATCCGCGGCGAGGTGTCCGAGGGGATGCTCTGCTCCGCCCGCGAGCTGGGACTGGGGCAGGAGCACGATGGCATCCTCGAGCTCGACACCGAGGCCGCCCCCGGCACCCCGTTCCTCGAGGTGCTGCCGGTGGGCGATGACCGGCTGGTCGTGGACGTCACGCCCAACCGCGCCGACCTGCTGGGACACAAGGGGATCGCGCGCGAGCTGGCGTGGAGCTACGGGGTGCCGTTCCGGCTCCCGGACCTGCCCGGGACCCCGACCGAGGGGCTGGGCACCCTGCCGCGCGCCGAGGGCCAGCGGGCGCTGGTCTCCGGCGTCACGGTCGGCACCTACGACACCGAGGGCTGCCCGAGGTTCACCGCGGTGGTGATCCGCGGGGTGACGGTGGGTCCCTCGCCGCGCTGGCTGGCGGAGCGGCTCGAGGCGGCCGGGGTGCGCAGCATCAACAACGTGGTGGACGCCACCAATTACGTGATGCTCGAGCTCAACCACCCCATGCACGCCTACGACCTGGCGCAACTGCGCGGGCCCACGGTGGTGGCGCGGCGGGCCCGGGCGGGGGAGACGGTGGTGACCCTCGACGGCGTCACCCGCACCCTGACGGCCGACATGACCGTCATCGCCGACGCCGAGCGGGTCATCGGCGTGGCCGGGGTGATGGGGGCGGAGAACACCGAGGTCTCGGCCGCCACCACCGACCTGCTGCTGGAGTGCGCCTGCTTCGAGCCGGCGCGGGTGCGCCGCACCCGGCGGGCGCTGGGCCTCTCCACCGACGCCTCCTACCGGTTCGAGCGCGGGGTGGATCTCTGGGGCCTCCCCGACGCCCAGCGTCGCTGCGCCGCCGTCATCCTGGCCACCGCCGGGGGCCGGGTGGAGGAGGCCGCCGACGTCTGGCCCACGCCGTCCAACCCGCCGCGGGTCTTCCTGCGCACCGCGCGGGTGGCCCAGGTGCTGGGCGCGGACCTGCCGGTCGCGGCCATCGAGCAGTACCTGGTGGCCGTCGGCTGCACCGTGCTCAACAAGCCGGAGGACCACCGGCTGGCGGTGGACCTTCCCGGCTGGCGGCCCGACCTGTCCACCGAGATCGACCTCATCGAGGAGATCGCGCGGCTGCACGGGTACGACACCTTTCCGGTCGAGCTGCGCCCCTACCGGGTGGGCCGCCTGGCCGACCAGCCGCTCGACCAGGCCATCACCCGAGTCCGGAACGGGCTCGTGGCCTGGGGCCTCTACGAGGCCCAGACCCTCTCGCTGGGCCCCGCCGCCGGCCCGGGCTCGCTCCGGCTGCTCAACCCGCTCTCCAGCGAGGAGGCGTGGCTGCGGGAGTCGGTGCTCCCGAGCATGCTCCGCGCGGTGCAGACCAACTGGTCCCGGCAGGTGCGGGATGTCCGGCTGTTCGAGGTGGGGGCGGGATTCGCGGCGGCGCCGGGCGGCGGACGGCCGGTGGAGACCACCCGGGTGGCCGCCGTGGTGACCGGTGCCCGCCATCCGGGCCACTGGACGGAGGGCGGGGTGGTGCCGGACTTCGATCTGTGGGACCTCAAGTCCCTGTTCGAACGGGCGGTTGCTCTGGCCAACCCGTCGGCCACTGTGCATCTTGATGCAACCGGCTGGATCGCGCGCGACGGCCAGGGCCGGACGGTGGGCTCGGCCCGGCGGCAGGCGGCGGAGCCGCCGGCCTGGGCGGCCCCGGTGTTCGGGCTGGAGGTGGAGCTGAGCGCGGTGCCGGCGCCGCCGGCGCGATACCGTGCGCTCCCGACCACCCCGTCGGCGTGGCGGGACCTCAACCTCCTGCTGGGCCCCGGGGTCGCGGTGGCCGACGTGCTGCGGATCGTGCGGCAGGCGGGCGGGGCGCTGCTGGAAGACGTGACCATCGTGAGTGAGTTCCGCAGCGAGCAGCTGGGACCGGACCACCGGGCGGTGCAGGTGCGCCTGACCGTGCGGGCGCCGGACCGGACCGTCCGCGACGAAGACGTCGACGGGCTGGTGGGCCGGGTGCTCAAGGCGGTGGAGAAACAGCTTGACGCAAAGCTACGAACGTCCTGACGCGCACGCGCTCCATGAGCTGGGGGACCTCCTCCAGCACGTGGGCGAAGAGCTGGCCGCCTGGCGACGGCGCTCGCTCAAGGCCGAGGCCGAACTGGCCGAGGCCCGGAGCAAGGGCGGGGTGGTGGCCGGCCCCGAGCTGCTGCAGGCGCGGCAGCGCGTCATCGACCTCGAGGTGGAGAACCAGGCCCTCCGCGAGCGGATCGACGCGGCCCGGGACAAGCTCCGCATCCTCGCCACCCGCCTGAGCTTCCTCGAGCAGGAAGCCGATGAGGGCGCCGCATGAGCACGCCGAAGCACGCCGTCCGGGTGACGATCGGGGGCGAGGACTACACCGTCCGCTCCGAACTGCCGCCGGAATACACCCGCGAGGTGGCCGCCTACGTGGACGCGGCGCTCAAGCGCATCCGCGACATGCTGCCGCAGGTGGAGACCCACAAGGCGGCGATCCTGGCGGCGCTGGCCATCACCGATGAGTTGTTCCAGGCCCGCCGCGGCGACCGGGAGCATTCCGCCCGGCTCAACGCGATGGCCGACGACCTGGCCCGGCTGCTGCCCCCCTCCAAGCGGGGACGCCGCGCCACGGGGCCGCAGGGCATTCCGGGGTAGGCCATCCTCACCGCGCGCACGGCTGTGCGCGCGGGGCGCAGGGCTCAATGCAGCGCCCGCCTCCCGGGGCCGGCGCTTGTGGAGATAGATCGCATGTCGCCATTCCTCCTGCCCCTGGTCGAGGGGCTCGCCGCCGGTGTGGTCGTTGCCACCGTCGCCTTCCTCATCTACAGCCGCACCCAGCGCCAGAGCGCCACCCGGACCCTCGCCGCCGCCCGCGCCGAGGCCCAGGCCCTCGTGGCCGACGCCAGCACCAAGGCCCTCGAGGCCCGCAACCAGATCGTGCTCGAGGGGAAGATGGAAACCCTCCGGCTGCGCGAGGACCTCGACAAGGAGGCCCAGCGGCGCCGGGAGGAGTGGGAGCGGTTCGAGCGCCGGGCCGAGGAGCGCGACCAGACCCTGGAGCGCAAGCTCGAGGAGGTCCGCAAGCAGGAATCCGGCTTCTCCGCCCGCGAGCAGGCGGTGAGCCGCAAGGAGGGGGAGCTGCGCCAGCGGGAGCAGGAGAAGCAGGCGGAGCTCAAGCAGCGGGAGGGGGAGCTGGAGCGCCTGCTGGGCGAGGAGCGGCAGAAGCTGGAGCGGGTGGCCGGGCTGACCGGCGAGGAAGCCCGCCGCGAGGTGCTGCAGAAGGCGGAGGACGAGGCCCGGAGCCAGGCGCAGGCCATCGGCCGCGACATCCGGGAGCAGGCCAAGCGCGCGGCGGAGAAGGACGCCCGGAAGATCGTGGCCCTGGCGGTGCAGCGGCTGGCCGCGGAGGCCACCGCCGAGACCACCGTGTCGGCGGTGCCGCTGCCCAGTGACGAGATGAAGGGCCGGATCATCGGCCGCGAGGGCCGGAACATCCGGGCCTTCGAGCAGGCCACCGGGGTGGACGTCATCATCGACGACACCCCCGACACCGTCATCATCAGCTGCTTCGACCCGGTGCGGCGCGAGGTGGCCCGGCGCACCCTCGAGGCGCTGATCGTGGACGGGCGGATCCACCCGGGACGGATCGAGGAGCTGGCGGCCAAGAGCGCCCGGGAGCTGCAGGCGGAACTGGTGGAGCTGGGCGAGAAGGCGGCCTTCGAGACGGGGGTGCATGGGCTGCACCCGGAGCTGATCAAGCTGATCGGCCGGATGCGCTACCGCACCTCCTACGGCCAGAACATCTACGACCACTCCAAGGAAGTGGCCTGGCTGGCCGGCATGATGGCCGCCGAGCTCAAGCTCGACGTGCAGCTGGCCAAGCGGGGCGCGCTGCTGCACGACGTGGGCAAGGTGCTCACCCACGAGCACGAGGGCACCCACGTGGAGCTCGGCGTGGAGGTGGCCCGCAAGTACGGCGAGCAGCCGCTGGTCATCAACTGCATCCAGGCCCACCACGACGACGTGCCCCACGAGACCGCGGAGTCGGTCCTGGTGCAGGCCGCCGACGCCATCAGCGGCGCGCGCCCCGGCGCCCGGCGCGAGGCCTTCGAGAGCTACGTGAAGCGGCTGACCAAGCTGGAGGAGATCGCCAACTCGTTCAGCGGGGTGGAGAAGTCGAACGTGATCCAGGCGGGCCGCGAGATCCGGGTCATCGTCACCCCCGACCGGGTGGACGACGGCGCCGCCGTGAGTCTCTCCGACCAGATCGCCCGCCGCATCGAGAACGAACTCCAGTACCCGGGCCAGATCCGGGTCGTCGTCATCCGTGAAACCCGAGCCGTGGATATTGCCCGATGAGTGCACGCATCATTGACGGGGTGGCCCTGGGAAAGACCATCCGCCAGGAGGTCGCCCTCGAGGTGGCCGGCTACAAGGCGCGGGGCGTCGCCCCCGGCCTGGCGGTGGTGCTCGTGGGGGAGAACCCCGCCTCCAAGGCCTACGTCGGCAGCAAGGAGAAGGCGTGCCTCGAGGCCGGGATGGTGTCGGTCAAGGTCACCCGGCCCGAGACCGCCTCGGAGGAGGAGCTGCTGACCATCGTGGAGCAGCTCAACAACGACCCGACCATCCACGGCATCCTGGTGCAGCTGCCGCTGCCGAAGCACATCAACACCGAGAAGGTCCTGCTCCGGATCAACCCCGCCAAGGACGTCGACGGCTTCCACCCGGTGAACGTGGGCAAGCTGGTGATCGGGGACCCGACCGCGCTCAAGCCCTGCACCCCGTGGGGGGTGATCCAGATGCTGCTCCGCAACGGGATCGAGACCAGGGGTGCGCACGCGGTGGTCATCGGGCGCAGCACCATCGTGGGCAAGCCGATGGCCAACCTGCTCATCCAGACCGGTCCCGGCGGCGACGCCACGGTGACCGTCTGCCACTCCCGCACCCGCGACCTCCCCGCCGTGGTGCGCAGCGCCGACATCGTGGTGGCCGCCATCGGCAAGGCGGAGTTCGTCACGGCCGACATGGTCCGCCCCGGCGCGGTGGTGATCGACGTGGGCATCAACCGGGTCGATGATCCCTCCCTCCCCAAGGGCTACAAGCTGGTGGGCGACGTGGCCTACGCCCAGGTGGCCGAGAAGGCCAGCGCCATCACCCCCGTGCCCGGGGGGGTGGGCCCCATGACGATCGCCATGCTCATGGCCAACACCCTGCAGGCCATGAAGCAGGCGATGTAGCCGGCCCGGCGGCTCGGCCGTTGCCTCGAGCCGCCGAGCCGCCGAACTCCCCCATGACGACCCCCGATCTCTTCGCCGACCCGGCCGCCGACGCCCCCTGGACGCCCACGCTGCTCGCCCGCACGGCGCGCCGGGTGCTCGAGGGGAGCATCGGCACGCTCTGGGTCCGGGGGGAGGTCTCGGAGCTCAAGGCCTACCAGAGCGGGCACTGGTACTTCACCCTGCGCGACGCCGAGGCCCAGGTACGCTGCGTGATGTGGCGGACCTACGCGTCCCGCCTCAAGACGCCGCCCGCGCCCGGCACCCAGGTCTTCCTCCGGGGCACCCCCACGGTGTGGGAGGAGCGGGGCGAGTTCCGCCTGACGGTGACCGAGCTGCTCGTCACCGACCAGGTGGGGCAGGCGCAGCTGGCGCTGGAGCGGGTGCGGCGCGCGCTCGAGAAGGACGGGCTGTTCGACCCGGCGCGGAAGCGGCCGCTGCCGCCGCTCCCCGCGCGCATCGCGGTGGTCACCAGCCTCGACGGCGCGGCGCTGCGCGACATCATCATCGTCACCCGCAAGCGGTGGCCCGCCATGCAGCTGCTGGTGGTCGGCACCAAGGTGCAGGGCGCGGAGGCCGAGGCCGAGGTGGTGCGGGCGCTGGGCGTGGTCAACCGGCTGGAGTCGGTGGATCTCTGCATCCTGGCGCGGGGTGGGGGAGGCAAGGAAGACCTCGCCGTCTTCAACAGCGAGGCCGTGTGCCGCGCGCTCGCGGCGGTGGATGTGCCCACGATCTCCGCCATCGGGCACGAGACCGACCTCTCGCTGACCGACCTGGTGGCCGACGTGCGGGCCGCTACCCCCTCCGCCGCGGCCGAACTCGCGGTGCCGGACCGCGCCGACCTGGTGCGGCAGGCCGCCGCGCTGGGCACCCGGCTGGCCCAGGCCCTCGGGCGCGGCACCCGGCTCGCGGGGGAGCGGCTGGCGCGCACTGGTGACCGGCTGGAGGCGGCGCTCACCCGGCGGCTGGAGCGTCCCCGCCGCGACCTCGAACGCCTCGGGGCCCAGCTCGATGCCCTCTCGCCGCTGCGGGTGCTCGACCGCGGCTACGGCGTGGCGCAGGCCGCCGATGGCCGGGTGCTGCGCCGCCGGGCCGATTTCACGCCCGGGCTTTCCTTCGGCCTGCGGGTGAGCGATGGTACGGTCGCCGCCCGCGTGGAACCGACTCCATGACCAGCCCGACGCCTGAGGTCCCGCCTTCGCTCACCGACGAACTGCGCCGGCTGGAGGAGATCGTCCGCCAGCTGGAACGGGAGGATGGCGACCTCGACCGCGCCCTCGCGCTGTTCGAGGAGGGGGTGGGCCGGCTGCGCAACGCCCGCGAACGGCTGCAGCAGGCGGAGGCGCGGGTGCAGAAGGTGCTGGAGGACGCCGCGGGTTCCCTGCGCACCGAGGCACTCGATGCCGGGGAGTGAGCCGGTCGCGCCGCCGCCGGCCGCCTTCGAGGCGCGCCAGGCCCTGGCCGAGGCGCGCGAGCGGGTGGACGCGCTGCTCGGCGCCTGGAGCGAGCGGATCCAGACCATCGTCCCCGGCCGCACCGGCGAGGCGCTGGCCTACGCCCTGAATACCCCCGGCAAGCGGGTCCGCGCCGCCCTGGTGATCAACGCCTACCGGGCCGTGGGCGGGGTCTCGCCCGCCATCGCGGCGGTGGCGGCCGCCGTCGAGACCGTGCACGCCTACTCCCTGGTGCACGACGACCTGCCCTGCATGGACGACGACGACCTCCGCCGCGGCCGCCCCACCACCCACCGCGCCTATGACGTGCCCACCGCCACCCGGGTCGGGTTCCTGCTGGTCCCGGTGGCGGGGCTGGTGCTGGCCCAGGCGGCCCGCGACCTCCTGCTGCCGCCCGCGACCCTCGGGCGGATGGCGGAGGAGCTGTTCGAGTCGGGCGGCATCCGGGGGATGGTCGGGGGACAGTGGCTGGATCTGGAGGCGGAGCGGAAGCAGCTGGACCTCGAGGGACTGATCGCGGTGCACCGGGGCAAGACCGGCGCGCTGATCCGGGCGGCGTGCGTGCTGGGCGGCATGGCGGCCGAGGCACCGCCCGCCGCGGTCGAGGCGCTGGCGGCGTACGGCCAGGAGGTGGGCCTCGCCTTCCAGATCGCCGACGACGTACTGGACGTCACGGGCACCAGCGACCAGCTTGGCAAGACCGCGGGCCGGGACGTCGCCCTGGAGAAGTCCACGTACGTGAGCCTGCTGGGGGTGGAGCGGGCCCGCGACGAGGCCGGGGCCCTGGCCAGCCAGGCGGTGCGGCACCTCGAGGGGGCCGGGATCCCGCCGGGACCCCTCGCCGCCCTCGCGCAGTATATTGTGGCAAGGGAATCCTGAAGGGGCGCCGCCCGCCGGGCCCGGAACCCTGAACACGGAAGCCGTCGTATGAGCCTGCTCGCTGGCATCGCCTCACCCGCCGACCTCAAGCAGATCCCCCGGGACCAGCTCCCCGAGCTGGCGCGGGAGGTGCGCGAACGCCTCATCGACTGCTGCGCCGAGACCGGCGGGCACATCGGGGCGAGCCTGGGCGTGGTCGAACTGGCCATCGCGCTGCTGTACGAGTTCGATTCCCCCACCGACAAGATCCTGTGGGACGTGGGGCACCAGGCCTACGCCTGGAAGCTGCTCACCGGCCGCAACGACCGCTTCCCGACCCTGCGCCAGACCGGCGGCATCTCGGGCTTCCTCAAGCGCTCCGAGAGCGCGCACGACGCCTTCGGCGCCGGCCACGCCGCCACGGCCGTCTCCGCGGCGCTCGGCATGGCCACCGCCCGGGACCTCCGGGGTGGCAGCAACAAGGTGGTGGCCATCGTGGGCGACGGCGCGCTGACCTGCGGGCTGTCCTACGAGGGGATGAACAACGCCGGGCACTCCGACCGGGACGTCATCCTGATCGTCAACGACAACGGGATGTCCATCTCCCCGAACGTGGGCGCCATCAGCAAGACCCTGGGCACCATCGCGGCGAGCCCGGCCACCAACCGGCTGCGCGAGCACATCAAGCACTGGACCTTCCGGCTGGGCAAGGTCTTCGGGCCCGAGGTGGTGGAGTTCGCCAAGAACCTCGAGGAGAGCGCCAAGAACCTCTTCTCCGACGGGATGTTCTTCGAGGAGCTCGGCTTCCGGTACTTCGGCCCCATCGACGGCCACGACCTCAAGAAGCTGATCGATACCTTCCACTTCGTGAAGCCGATGACCGGCCCCCGGGTGATCCACATCATCACCGAGAAGGGGAAGGGCTTCGCGCTGGCGGAGGCCAACAAGGAAAAGTGGCACGGCCTCGCGGCCTACGATCCCGAGACCGGCGAGCCCAAGAAGAAGGCCAGCGGCCCGCCCACCTGGACCCAGGTGTTCGGCGACGCGATCACCCAGCTCGCGGCCGAGCACCCCGAGCTGGTGGCCGTGACGGCCGCGATGCCGAGTGGCACCGGCACCAGCATCTTCCAGAAGAAGTGGCCGGAGCGCTTCTTCGACGTCGGGATCGCCGAGGGGCACGCGGTCACCTTCGCGGGCGGGCTGGCCGCCGAGGGGATCCGTCCCATGGTGGCCATCTACAGCACCTTCATGCAGCGGGCCTACGACAACATCATCCACGACATCGCGGTGCAGCACCTGCCCGTGACGTTCTGCATGGACCGCGCGGGCCTGGTGGGCGAGGACGGCCAGACCCACATGGGGCTCTACGACATCGCCTACATGCTGGCGGTGCCCGGGATGACGGTGGCCGCGCCCCGCGATGGCGACGAGATGATCGGGCTGCTGCGCACCGCGCTGGCCCACGCCGACGGCCCCTTTTCGCTCCGCTACCCGCGCGACAAGGTGCCCGCCGAGCCGCGCCCCGCCGCCGAGATCGCCGCGGTGCCCTACGGCACCTGGCAGCTGCTGCGGGAGGGGAAGGACGTGGCCATCCTCGCGGTCGGCACGATGGTGGAGCCGAGCCTGCAGGCCGCCACCCAGCTGGCGGCGGAGGGCATCGACGCCGCCGTGGTCAACTGCCGCTTCCTCAAGCCGCTCGACAGCGGGATGCTGCAGGTGCTCGCGGCGCAGCACCGCACCTTCGTGACGGTCGAGGAGGGCACCATCGTCAACGGCTTCGGCGCCTACCTGGCGGAGACGCTGCAGACCACCAACCCCGAGGTCCGGGTGGTGGCGCTCGGCATCCCCGACAAGCTGGTGGAGCAGGCGCCGCGCACCGAGCAGCTCGAGGCGTTCGGGCTCTCGGCCGGCGGGATCGCCCGGCGGCTCCGGGCGCTCCACAGCGAGGAGAGCGTCGAGGCGCGATGAACCTCGGGGTCGTCGGGAATCCTCGCTACGCCGACCTCAAGGCGGTGCTCCGCGAGCTGGCGGCCCTCGCCCCGGCTCGCGGCGTGCGTTTGCTCACGGAACCGAGCCTGGTCCCCCTGTGGGACGAGGTCCGCCCGCTGCTCGACCAGGAAGTTCCCGACGCCCTCATCACCTTCGGGGGCGACGGCACCTTGCTCCGCGGCGCCCGCCTGCTGCGCGGCCGCGAGGTCCCCATCCTCGGCGTCAACCTGGGCCGGGTGGGTTTCCTCACCACCGCCACCCGCGAACAGATCCGCGAGGCCTTCGAGGCGCTCCTCACCGGGCGCTACGTCCTCGAGCGCCGCCTGACGCTCCACGCCACCATCCTCAGCGATGAGGGCGGGGTCCGCGCCGAGCAGCTGGCGCTCAACGACGTGACCGTCCACAAGTCGGGCGTGGCCCGCGTGGTCCGCATCCGGCTGAGCGTCGACGGCGAGGAACTCGGCCCCTACAGCGCCGATGGCGTGGTCATCGCCAGCCCCACCGGGTCCACCGCCTATTCCCTCTCGGCCGGCGGCCCCATCGTGGCCCCCGGCGTCGAGGCGATGATCATCACCCCGGTCTGCGCCCACACCCTGGCGGTGCGCCCGGTGGTGGTGCCGCCCGACGCCACCATCTGCACCGAGCCGCTCTCCCCCGGTGCCGACGACCTGCTGGTCTCCTACGACGGCCAGCTGGGCACCACCCTGGCCGTGGGCGACCGGGTGTACGTCCGCCGCGCCACCACCTGCGTGCTGCTGGTCCGGCTCGGCGGCGACGGGTACTTCACCCGCATGCGCCAGAAGCTCAACTGGGGCGACCTCTCCGAGCGCGAGGTGATCCGGTGATCACCGAACTCCGTGTCCGGGACCTCGTCACCATCGCGGACGTCACCCTCAGGCTCGGCCCCGGCCTCAACGCCCTCACCGGCGAGACCGGGGCCGGCAAGTCCATGCTGGTGGACGCGGTGGCCCTCCTCCTCGGCGCCCGCGCCGACAGCACCCAGGTGCGCCCCGGCGCCCAGCGCGCCGCCGTCGAGGGCGCCCTCGAGGTGGCCGACGCCACGCTGCGTCGCCGGCTGGAGGAGCTGGGCCTCGAGCCCGAGGACGGCCGCCTGGTGGTCCGGCGGGAGATCGGCGCCGACGGCCGCTCCCGCGCCTGGGTGAACGGCAGCCCGGCCACCATCGGCACCCTGGCCCGCCTGGGCAGCCTGGTGGTGGACCTCCACGGCCAGCACGAGACCCAGTCGCTGCTCCACCCCGACGCCCAGCGCGACATCCTCGACGCCTTCGCGGGCGCGCTCCCCGAGCGCGCCGCCCTCGAGGACGCCTGGCGCAGCGTGAGCCAGCTCCGCGCGGAAGAGCACGCCCTCGGCGAGAAGCGCGACGAGGTGCGCCGCCGCGCCGACTACCTGCGGCACGTGGTGCAGGAGATCGACGACGCGAAGCTCGCCGCCGGCGAGGACGAGGCCCTCGACCTCGAGGCCCGCCGCCTGGGCCACGCCGGCACCCTGGCCGAGCAGGCGCGACGGCTTGCCGCCCTGCTGGACGACGAGGAGGGCGGCACCCTCCCCGCCCTCGGCCAGGCCGACCGGCTGCTCGGCGGGCTGGAGCGCATCGACGCGACGGTCACCCCCTGGCGCGAGCTGCTCGACGGCGCCTACGCCGGGCTCACCGAGCTGGCCCGGCTGGCCCAGGCCTACGCCGATGGCCTGGAGGAGGACCCCGCCCGCCTGACCGAGGTGGAACGGCGCCGCGACGTGCTCTACCGGCTCAAGCAGAAGCACGGCACCACCCTCGATGCCGTCCTTGCCGCCCGTGCCGAGGCCGCGCGCGAGCTCGACCTGCTCGACACCGCCGACCTCGACCTGCGCCAGCTGGCGGCGCGCCGGGTGGCGGCCGAGGGGGCGGCGCAGGCCGCCGCCGACGCGCTGAGCGCCAAGCGGAAGGAGGCCGGTGCCCGGCTGGCGCGTGGAGTGTCCCGGCTGCTGCCGCAGCTGGGGCTCGCGGGCGGAAAGCTCGACGTGGAGCTGGCGCCGCTGGGGCGGGTGGAATCGTCGGGGCAGGAGGGCGTGACGTTCATGGTCCGGCTCAACGCCGGGCTCGAGCCGCGGGCGCTCGCCCGCGCGGCCTCCGGGGGCGAACTCTCGCGCATCATGCTCGCCCTCAAGGTGGTGCTGGCGCGGCACGACCAGGTGCCGACGCTGGTCTTCGACGAGATCGACGCCGGGATCGGCGGCGAGGTGGGGGCGGAGGTGGGGGCCGCGCTGGCGGAGGTGGCCGCGCGCCGGCAGGTGCTGGTCATCACCCACCTGCCGCAGATCGCCGCCCGGGCCGAACGGCACCTGGTGGTGAGCAAGGTGGCCCGGCGCGGCCTGGCCACCAGCGACGTGCAGCAGATCCACGGCGAGGACCGCGTCACCGAGATCGCCCGCATGCTCGGCGATGCCGACGCCGCCACCGCACGCCAGCACGCGGCGGCCCTGCTCGGGGATGCGGTAAGGCGGTAGGGCGGCGACGAGGGCCCTTCGGGAGCGGCGCAGCCGCGACCCGGGCCCGAGGGAGTGGCGGTAGTACGAGGCAGGCCGAGTTCCGCCGTTCCCGCTCCACGCCTCCCGTTTCCCGTTCCCCTACCTCCCCAGCAGCTCCCCGACCTCCCCCAGCCCCTCCGTCCGGTCGCAGGCGATCTTGATCGTCACCATGATCGGCACCGCGAGGATGGCGCCGGCCACGCCCCACAGCCACCACCAGAACAGGAAGCCGACGAAGATCACCACCGGCGAGAGCGGCAGCCGGCGGCCCAGCAGGTGCGGGGTGAGGAAGTTCGCCTCGAGGGCGTGCAGCGCGAGGTAGGCCAGCGGTGGGGCCACCGCCTGGCCCGGCTCGGGGAAGCTCACCAGCGCCACCATCACGAGCAGCACCGCCATGGTGATGGGCCCGACGTAGGGCACGAAGTTGAGGGTGGCCGCGAGCACGCCGAGCAGCACCGGGGTGGGCATGCCGAGGAGCGCGAAGACCACGCCGCTCACCACGCCGAGCCCGAGGTTGATGAGCGTCACGGCCAGCAGGTAGCGGGAGATCTGCGACTCGGTCTCCTGGACGATCGCGATGACGCGGTCGGCTTCCTCGCGCGGCATCACCCGGGGCAGCTTCCGCAGGAAGTGGTCGCCGGAGGCCAGGAAAAAGTACGCCAGCACCAGCACCACCAGCCCCCCCGCCAGCAGGTGCCACGCCCCGCCGAAGATGGTCTCCGAGAGGCTGGGCTGCTTGAGCGCCACCTGTGGCGCGTCGGAGCCGGCCACGTCGGTGATCTCGTCCACCTGCGCCGCGGTGCGGGTGACCTGTTCCACCGACCGGATGATCCGGCGCACCTTGCCCTGCAGCACCTTGAGGTCCTGCGGCGCGCGGGCCACCCATTCGGTGGCCGGCGACCACAGATTGTAGAGCGCCGTGGCGCCGCCGGACACGAGCAGCAGCAGGACCAGCGCCGGCGCGGCCGCCGCGGGCACCCGCAGCCGGCGCAGCAGGCGGACCACCGGGAGGAGCAGCAGGGAGAGGAAGATCGCGAGGACGATCGGCAGGACGAGGTCGCGGGCCAGGTGCAGCGTGTACAGCACGGCCAGGACGAAGAGGCCGCTCACCGCCACCGAGCGGAACTCCGCGGTGCGGATCCGGTTGGCCAGGCTGGGCCGGTCGCCGGGGCCGCTCATCCGCTTACCGCCAGAGGCGCTGGTACCATCGGATCTCCAGCCGCGTGGTGCGGAACTTCTCCACCCGCCCGCCGGTGGCGGCGTACACGCTGGTATAGCGCCAGGTGGCATCGATCGGGAGGCCGCAGGGACGGCGCGGCTCGCACTCGTGCGCGGCGCGGCCCACGTAGCTCACCCCGATGCCCAGCGCCAGCGCGCTGCGGCGGGAGTCGGCGGCGAGGTCGCCGGCGGAGACGCCGGGGATGGCGTCCGTGGCACGGTAGTAGCTCGCCGCGTCCGCGCCGCTGCGCCAGTAATCCACCGAGCCCGAGAGGGCGAACAGCGGCGCCAGCCGGAAGAAGGGCTGGGCGCCGACGCTCAGCACGTCGCCGGCGTTGTAGGTGATGTTGGCCAGCCGCCCCGCGAGCGCGTAGGGCTGGCTCGGCAGCGCCACCCGCTTGACCCGGAGCGAGGCGAAGCGGACCGTGTAGCCCCCGGTGAACCGCGCGCCCCAGCGCCCGCGGCCCACGTCGGCGGTGCCGGTGACGCCGGCCTCGTAGCGGCCGTTCCCGGTGCCCACGTCGGTCAGCACCGCGGGGTTGTCGCGCTGGCCGGTCGGGAGCCGGAGGGTGCCGGTGACCGCCAGCCGCAGGCCGCCCGGCCGCGCGCCCCGCCGGTCCCACCGGTCGATCAGCGTGTACACCGCGCCCACGTCCATGTCGCCGGCGCGCTGGATCTTGGACTCCGCCAGCGGAAAGGCGGCGATGGGCCCGGCCAGGTCGGTCAGGAACCCCCCGAACTCGGCGTCGGTGAGCCGGTTGTTGGCCAGCACCGGGTCCGTGAGGGCGGTGCCCACGCCGAGCGTCGTCACCAGCGTGTCGCTGAGGCCGCGGATCAGGCTGGTCAGCGCCAGGCCGGTGGGGCTGGTGGTGCTGGGCAGGAAGTACGAGGCGCTGAGCGGGTCGGTGGTGATCGTGGCGAGCTGGTCGCGCAGCACGGCGGCGCGGGCCTGGATGTCGCGCGCGAGGCTATCGAGGGAGGGATTCCCGGCGTAGCTTCCCCCGCTGATGCGTGCGCCGAGGTCGGCGAGCGCGGCGTCGAAGGTGGTGAAGAACGTGGTGGCCCGGCCCTGGTCCAGGCTGTTGCCGAGCGCGGGATGGGCGGGATTGAGCCCGCCGTCGGCGCTGGTGGAATCGAGCGCCAGCCGGGCCTGCACCCGGGTGGTGACCAGGGGAACCCGGGCGAACAGCGTCAGCTTCGACGTGAGCCCCAGCGCGCCGCCGATGATGCCGCTGCCGATGGTGAGCTGGCCGTGACTCCGCTGGCGGCCGAGATGCAGGCGGTAGCCCGACTGCCCGAGCACCTGGCGCAGCACCGAGTCGGTCGGGGCCAGGAAGGGCAGGCGGTTGGCGCCGAACGCCGAGCCGCCGAAGTCGGCGAGGTAGTCCTGGGTCCGGCCGTCGAGGAAGGTGCGGTCGGCGCTCTGGAACAGGCCGCCGAGGTCGAACCGCAGGGTGCCCTTGGGCGCCCCGAGCGGTTCGAGCTGGGCGGCGAGGGTGGTGGGCCACAGCAGGGTGACCGCGGCGAGCAGCCGCAGGGACCGAACCAAGAAACCTCCGGGAGGACAGTCTGCAACGCGGACCGGCGTCGCCCGTGCGACAGGCAACATCGCTCTTTCGGGAGCGGTTTGGAAGCGCCCCGACCGTCCTGGTGTCGGCCCCGGGCCGGGTCAACCTGATCGGCGAACACCTCGACTACAACGGGGGCCCGGTGCTGCCCCTTGCCATCGAGCGGCGCACGGCAGTCGTGGCCGCGCACGGCGAGGGATGGCGCGTGGTGTCGGCGGTGGATGGCACGGTGCACGCCCTCGATCCGGAGGCGCCCCTGGGCGACCACTGGACCGGCTACGTGGCCGGGGTCATCCGCGTGCTCGGTCGCGCCGGCCTGGCGCCCCGGGGCGCGCAGCTCGCCGTGGCCAGCACGGTGCCGATCGGGGCGGGGCTCTCCAGCTCGGCGGCGCTCACCGTGTCGGTGGCGCGCGCGCTCACCGGGCTCGCCGGCCGCCGGGTGCCTCCCGAGACGCTGGCGGAGGTGGCCTACCACGCCGAGCACGACGAGGTGGGCGTCAAGTGCGGACGGATGGACCAGACCATCTCCGCCCTCGCCAGGCGCGGCTACGCGCTGCTGTTCGAGACCGCCACCGCGCGGCTCGAGCACGTGCCGCTGCCCAGCCGCGTGTGGGTGTTCGAGACCGGCGTGGCGCACCGCCTCACGGGCGGCGAACTCAACACCCGCCGCCGCGAGTGCGAGGAAGCCCTCAAGCTGGTGGCGCGTCGCGGGCCCGCCCCGCGGACCCTGGCCGATGTCCCGTACGATGACCTGGCCACCCTCGTGCGCGAGCTGCCCCCGCCGTTCAGCCTGCGGCTGCGGCACGTGGTCACCGAGACCGACCGGACCCGCCGCGCCGCCGCGGCGCTCGCCCGGCGGGATCTCGTCACTGCCGGCACCCTGCTCGTGGCGGGCCATGCCTCGCTGCGGGACGACTACCAGTCAAGCTGCCCCGAGGCCGACCTGCTGGTCGACGCGCTGGTGCGCCACGGCGCCTACGGCGCGCGGCTCACCGGCGCCGGCTGGGGCGGGGCGGTGATCGCGCTGGCTCCCGAGGCCAGCGAACGCGGGATGCTCACCGCCGTGCAGGCGGAGTATCGCGAGGCGTTCGGGCGGCTCCCCGCGGCCTGGGTCACCAAGGCGGCGGCCGGCGTGCGGAGCGAGAAGTAGTCCGCCCCCCTTCTTTCAACCCTCTCCGGAACTCACGCGCATGCGTCACCCCCTCTCGGCGTGTCTCGCCCTCCTCGCCCTCCCCGCCGCCCTCCCCGGCCAGTCCCGCGCCAGCGAGCCGGGCACCGTCACCCAGGTCATCGACGGCGCCCGGTTCGCCCTCGAGTACTCGCGGCCCCGCTCGCGTGGGCGCGAGGGCCTGTTCGGCAGAGTGGTGAAGTGGGGCGAGGTGTGGACCCCGGGTGCCGACTGGGCCACCACGCTCGATGCCGGGCGGGACTTCACCCTGGACGGCCATCCGGTCAGCAAGGGACGCTACTCGGTGTGGCTGGTGGTGCGCCCGTCGGGGGAGTGGACCCTCATCCTCGACCCGCGGCACCGCCGCTTCCACGAGGACCGGCCCGACTCGATCGCGGGACAGTATCGCTTCCCGGTCCGGACGGTGGAGGCGCCGTACGCCGATGCCCTGCTGTGGTGGTGGCCCGAGCTCCGGCCGCAGGGCGGCACGCTGGCCATGCAGTGGGGCACCACCCGGGTGGCCGTGCGCATCACGGTGGAATCACGGTACCGGATCGACCTCTCCGCGGCGGACGCGGCCCCATACCTCGGGCGGTACGAGTACCGGGAGGTGACGCCGGGCGACACGGCCACCCCGGAGCCGTTCCTGGTGACGCATCACGACGGCGCGATGTACGGCCAGTGGGTGGTGGGAGACACCATGCCGTTCGTGATGGTGCGCATCCGGCCCGACTGGTTCATCCCGCGCTGGCACTACCCGAGCGAGGGCCCCGACGTCTACGACGTGGACCCGACACTCCTGTTCGAGTTCATCCGGCGCGATGGCCAGGTGGTGCGGATCGACGTCCGCGACCAGGTCGACTCGACCACCGCGGTGGCGCGGCGCGTGGGGTCGCGGTAGGGACGGGGTGTTCGGCGCCCGATGGCTGCTGCCATCGCGTGCTCAGTCCCCGTGGCCCGTTCCCCTTTCGCCCCGCGCGCGGCGGACTAGCTTCTGGGTCGTCGCTCGGGTGGCGAAACTGGCAGACGCAAGGGACTTAAAATCCCTAGGGGAGCAATCCCCGTGAGAGTTCGAGACCCTCCCCGAGCATTCTGGAAGTCGTTGGACGGATCCGGTTAGGCGCGGCGGGCCGCTCGATGGATCGGGGCGGCCCGCTGGCATTGATGGCCTGGTTGGGCCCGGGTTGGGCCCGGGTTTGGGGGGTAGCCGCCGTGGCGGCTGAGCGGACCCGGCAGGGCCATGGGAGCCCGTGACCCGAGTCGCCGGTGGCGTGGCGCGGCTGGTGCTACCTTTCGGCTATCCACCGCCGCTACAAGCTGTGCAGTGTCCTCGGGTCAACGATTCATCAACTGTGGCTTGCCATACTCGGTCTCTCTTCCTTGATCAGAGTGAATCGTGATGACGCCTCGCGTATCAGTGCTGGCCAACGTGGCCAGGGTCAGTTTGCTGCTTGCCTCGGCTGCGTTGATCGCCTGTACTCCGACGACCGAGGAGCGGCCCGGCCCGGGCCACACAGGGGCCGTCATCTGCAACCCGGATATCCCATCCCCGCAGTGCCCGCCTCCGGGCGGCGGGGTAGGTCAGAGCCCAGACGGCTTGTTTCAGCTGTCGTGTGATGTGATTGCCCCGATCCGCGAGGCGTCCGTAACCTGTACTGCCTCGAATACTGATGGATCGGCTCCAGCAGTTAGCGGGTGGACCTTTACGAGTGACTCGCTGACCAATCCCGTAGTTCGGCCCGCGGCCACGGCTAGTTCGACGCAGTGGAGCGGGCCCGTAGTGGTAAGTGGTACTGTCTCGGTAGCCGGGACTGTTGCTGGTACACCCGAGGTAGCCTCGGTCGCCATTGTCGTGCAACCGCGAGACTGGAGTGCGAAGCTCGCCCAACATCAGGCTGCGAGAGATGTTACTGCGGAGAATCGACTGACTGGGCACCCTATTTCTGACACGTTGCTAGGTCGGAGCTGGCTGGGGTCCAGGCTGCAGGGTGGCAATCCCTTCTTTGTCGTTGGGGGCCCGAACGACGGCTTGGCCGTCTACGATGATATTCCTATTCTTACGGCCGCTGATGTTGCATATGACGGCATTGCTCTTAGCGTGGGGTCAGAGTTCTGGCAACACCAGCTAACCACTGGTCATTGCAGTCAGGCGCGCGTCATTTCGATCATCCCTGACATCAAGTTGCATGAGGGCTTTCCGCCCACGAACCTGGACTCTCACGTCGCCATCTTCAGGGCGTCGGTCGACTCCATCGGCGCAAGACTAACCGAAGGACTATTGTTGCAGAATGGTGTGCGCGACCCTTTTGACGCTGCCTCGATGATTGGCGCCCTTGCGCTTCAGCAATCGGCGGCATTCGACAACGATCCTATCCGAAATGCGTTTCGCGTCCCAGATGACGGATCATCGTCCTGCAATTTCATCTACAACTACTAGGCCTCCGGTCACAATGACGCACACATTGCGCTTCTGCGCTGGACTGGTTGGGGTGTTCTTCTGGAGCCACGGTGCCGCCGCCCAGGTGCGGGAAGCCACCGATTCCTCACTCCACGCAGCATGTCTGGCTGCCGCCCAGAGAGCTGCCCTGCCTGTGACGCTGCGCTCTGGCATCTCGGGTCTGAAGGCGTGTGGCGTCACTGGCCCATCGATTGTGGCCGGGGCATGGGCGGGGTTTGCGGCGGACGATACCACGCTGAACGCACTTGTAGAGGCAAGCAGGTACCTGCGCGACAGCCGGGTACTTGCTGCGGTGCGCCCAATCGCCGCAAGTAACTCCTACGTCTTGCGCCTGCGCCTCGCGGCTCTCCAGGTATTGGTGACCTACTTGGATTCTTCATATGTAGCGGTACCCGGGCAGCTTGACTTGGCTATTTCAGGTGGCGCCGGGCAGCTCTCCGGCGAACCGAGCTTCAAGGCGACGCTCACTACATCGCCGCTTGCCGCCAACGCGGCCGATGAAATTGGCACCACCCTTGCCCAATTGGCGTCAGCATCGTCTGCGCCAGTTGTGCAGGCTGCCGCCCGGTTCATTCGAGCTCAACTCTACTATCGGAAGCCAGCAGCAACCCCATTGCTTCCGAATGCATTGACGATGTCCTACCGATGCGGCAATCGGTTTCGGATTCGCAACTCCGGCGACATTCGGGTGAAGGTCACCTATGCGGTCGTGGGCGCTGCAGAAAGCAAGACCTTCGCTGTGGCCGTCCCCGCCGCCGGCCAGAGCTTCAAGGACACCTATTTCACAACTTCTGCCACGGGCACCGTCCAACTCTCGTACAACGGAACGGTCGTGCAGACCAAGGCCAACGAAGGGACCGTCTGCGGCCCGGGTGAGTGAGCCGGGACCCATAGCTGCGTAGGTGTGCAGCGCTCTCGTGCAACCGCCCCGGGCGAGGCTGCCCCGGGGCGGTAGTGTTACCGGGCCGCAGCGGTGCCCGGGGCGCCGAACAGCAGCGCCTCGCGCGCATCGGCCGAGCGGCGCTTCATGCTCTCCTGCACATGGGCGTAGGTGTCGGCGGTGAGCTTGATGGTGCTGTGGCCCAAGCGCTCCGAGACCGTCTTCAGGTCCTCGCCCGCGTCCAAGCCCAACGTTGCGCTCGAATGTCTCAGGTCATACAGCCGCAGTCGATCCAAGCCGGTCACGCCAGCCCCGGGGAGCGGATGGCGGCGCGACCATAGCCCGAGGGGCTGGCGTTCCACCGCCCAGGTGGTACGATCAGGCCATGACGGCTTCCTTCTCGATCGCGGGCTTCCCGTGCAGTGGGATGGACTGGCTCGGCCGCCTGGTCTCGCTCCATCCGGCCATCACGGTGGCCGACCCTCCCGATCGCCTGGGGCCGCTCGGTCGTGCGCCAGGCACCACTCCTCCCCTGGAGCCGGCGGCCCCCCCCGCCACACACGGCGCGGCAGGCGGCAAACCGGGGGCCACGCACCTGGGGCGCATCGTCGTTGCGGGCACCGGTACCGCCCGGGCGCCGGAGTTCCAGGTGCTGCGGGACGGCCGGGACGTCCTCGTGGCGTGGACCATCCGGCAACTCCGTGCGGAGGGACTGGCCCTGCGCCGCTTCCTTGCCACGCCGGGCGAGGGCAGCCGCATGCCCGAGCTGTATCGATGCTTCCGGGCCGATCCCGCCGAGGTGCTCGAAGGCCGGCCCGGCCTCCTGCTGGCCGACTACGACTGGGTCCGCTACGGCGCCCACCTGTGGGATGAGGCGGTGAGCGCCTACTTCGGAACGCTGGGCGCCATCGAGGATGGCCGCATCGAGGGCCCCACGCCGACGATGCTGCGGTATGAGGTGGCGCGGGCCGATCCGCTCGCCGCACTCAATGCGGTGGCCGGGGAACTCGGGCTGGACCCGATGTCCGCGGATGCGCTGGGCGCCAGGGCGGAGCTGATCGGGGCGGGTGAACCGGACGCGGCGCTGCGCGAGGAGTGGGCCATCGGACGGTGGACGAGGTACTTCACCCCGCGCGCCAGCCGGCTCTTCCGGCTCGAAGCGGAACAGAGTCTGGAGCACCTGACCGACGAGTACGGTGATGAGTGGGAAGGGGAGTGCGCGCCCGAGCCGGAGTGACCCCCACGGTGCGGCCTGGGGCGTGACATTCGCCGCGCCGCCTACTCCTTGTCCTCCAGCCCCGCGGGCGCCAGCGCCGCGATCCGCCGCACCAGCCAGTGCGCGGTCCGGTCGGCGTTGTCCGCCCGCTCCCGCCGCGCCACCGCGGCCCGCACCAGGTGGGCGCCGAGGAAGCGCACCGGCTCGGGGGGGAAGTAGCCCTGGTGGCAGTCCACCAGCCGCGACGCGCTCCATTCGTCCCGGCGGCCGAGGGCCAGGCTGGCCAGGATCTTCCCGCCGATCACGCTGGGCCCCACGCCGTTCCCGCTCCACCCCACGCCGTAGACGATGTGCTCCCGCCCCCCCAGGTGGCCGAAGAGCGGGAAGCCCATCGGCGAGCGGTCGATCGGCCCCGACCAGTCGTGGGTGATCGGCACGTCCCGGAGGCTCGGGTAGTAGCGGTGCAGGTCGGCGGTCACCTCGGCGGCGCGCGCGGCGCTCCGGTCGAAGGCCGCGCGGATCACCCCTCCAAAGGCGATGGTCCAGCCGCCCTTCCCGAACACCACCCGCCCGTCGCGGGACAGCCGGTAGTAGTCCACCATCGTCTGCGAATCGGTGATGGAGAGGTCGCGGTTCCAGCCCAGGCGGTCGAGTTCCTCGGGCACCGGCGCGGTGGCCACCAGGTCGCTGGAAATGACCGCAAGGGACATCCACAGCTCCCGCAGGCTCGCGGCCCACGCGTTGGTGGCGATCACCAGCCGGTCGGCGGTGAGGGTGCCCCGCGCGGTCGCGAGCTGCACCGGTCGCCCGCGTCCCAGGCGGTGCACCTGGGTGTGTTCGTAGATGCGAACGCCGCGCGCGAGTGCCACCCGGCGCAGCCCGCGCGCCAGCGCCGCCGGCTGCACGATCGCGGCCTTGGCCTCCAGCACCCCGGCCAGGTGCACCGGCGAGCCGCTCCGGGCCGCCACCTCGCGCGGGTCGAGCGCGGTGTACGGGCTCACCCCGGCGCGGGCGCAGATCCGCAGCACCGCGTCCCAGGCGCCCAGCTGGGCCTGGCTGGTGGCGGTCCACAGCCAGCCGCCGTGGCGGAAGTCCGCGTCGATGCCGTGGGCGCGGCAGAACTGGTCGATCTCGTCGATCGCGTCTTCCGACGCCTGGCACAGGCGGATGGCCTCGGCATCGCCGAGCAGGGCCGCCAGGGTGGAGAGCTTGGGCCACCAGGCCAGCACGAAGCCGCCGTTGCGGCCCGAGGCCCCGCCCCCGCAGATGTCCTGCTCCAGCACCGCCACGTCGCAGGCCGGCTCCAGCGCCTTGATCCGGAGGGCGGTCCACAGTCCCACGTAGCCGCCGCCCACGATCGCCACGTCGGCGCGGGCGGCGCCGCTGAGCGCCGGCGCATCGGGCGCGTCACCGGCCACCTCCTCGAGCCAGAGGGAACGGTGCGGGGCGGGGGAGGGGCGGGCCATGCGGTCCTCGGAAGCCTGGGTCAGTGGACGAGCAGAAAAGGTAGCGACGCGGCGCGATGGGCACAGGAAGCGCCCGGTGCTCCGGGCGGGCACACGCCCACCTCCCATGGTCACGCGGAGACTCGCCGCGTGCTCGCCGGCACCCGCGGTCTCCTGCCGGGAACCCGCCCCAGGCACCCCGGCAGTGGAGAATGCCCTCGGATATCTCGCACCTGGCCCCCACCCAGGCCGAAGAGACTCAACCGATACCCGATCACCATCCGACCCGCCACGCCCCCGTTACGCGGGTCGCCGACTCTGCATGGTCTCTCTCCCGACTTCCTCCCTTACTGATGGAGACCGCACCATGCACACTCCTCGGCGCCTTTCGCTGGTCGGGGCGTTCCTCGCCTCGGCGGCGACCCTCGTCGCCTGCTCCCCCGACACCCTCCCTGGTCCCGGCGCCGGAGCGCCGGCGTTCGCTGAGAATGGCCCGGTGCTCTCGCAGGTCCCCGCCGGCCAGACCCTGCCCTTCCTCCCGATCCCGACGTCGGCCGCCTGCGTCGCTGGCGGCACCAGCCAGCAGATCGTGCTGCCCGCCGGGTACACCAGCAGCATCGTGGCCTTCGAGGGCACCGGGTTCCCCGATCTCCCCGACATGAACACGGTGAACGAGACCGGCCGGAACCGTGGCCAGTTCCTCTACCGGGCCCACGAGATCGGCGCCAATGCCGGCGTCTCGGTGACCGACCTGGTGTCCGGCCTCACCTCGATCGTGGCCGAGCGCGCCGACTGGGAGCGCTTCGACGGCATCGCCTGGACCCCGTGGGGTACCCTCATCGCGGCGGAGGAGGTCACCGCCTCGGCCCTCAAGGATCCGACCCAGCCGCTCGCCGAGGGCGGGCACGTCTATGAGATCGATCCGGCCACCGGGGCCTCGTGGGTGCGGCAGGCCGTCGGGGCCCGCGCCCACGAGGGGCTGCGGTTCGACAACAAGGGCAACCTCTACGGCATCTCCGAGACCGGCCCGGGCTACATCTACCGCTTCGTGCCCAATCGCCGGAACGATCTCTCCAGCGGCAAGCTCTACGCCCTGCAGATCGTGACCGACCTGGGCGACCGGACCGGCTGGGCCCAGTGGGTGCTGCTCGACAGCGCCGCCTCCGAGATCAACTCCCTTGCCGAGGCCGCCGCCAAGGGCGCCACGGGCTACTCCCGGCCGGAGGATGTCGAGATCGGCACCAGCACCGGCAGCGACCAGCGGGGCAACAACATCCTGTACGTGGCGCTGACCGGCGAGAATCGCGTGATCGCCATCAACCTCAAGCCGGGCCCGCAGGGTCAGGTGTTCGTGAGCGACTACGTCCGCAACGGCGTCAACGCTCCCGTCGACTTCACTGCCCCGGACAATCTCGCCCTCGACAAGGCCGGGAACCTCTACATCACCGAGGATCCGGGCGGGAGCGCCGCCACCGGCAAGACCCTGGGCGACGAC
This sequence comes from Gemmatimonadota bacterium, assembly GCA_016713785.1. NCBI lineage: Bacteria > Pseudomonadati > Gemmatimonadota > Gemmatimonadota bacterium. The sequence goes on from JADJOM010000003.1 coordinate 481,805, forward strand.
GTCTGGTTCGCCCCGTACAACCGGAACAGCGCCGCCGTGGCGCTGCCGGCCGAGCGGTTCTTCACCATCACCGACTGCGACGCCGAGCCGACCGGGGTCTATCTCAGCCTCTCCAACAAGACCCTGTTCGTGAACCTCCAGCACCGGGGTGGCGGCGATCCCCGCGACCACGCGGTGGCAATCCAGAGGCTCCGCGACGTGAACTTCCTCCGGGCCGGGAACTAGCCCGGCGCGGCGCCGCGTGCCCCATGCGCACGCGGCGCCGTGGTGCCCGGGGAGGGGGGCCCCGCCGACGGGTGCCGGGCGCTGCGCGGTGTCCGGGAGCGCGGACACGACCGTCCTGCCAGCCGGACACCTGCCCCCGCACCTCCTGACGACCGGGTCAGTCAGGCCGCCGGCGCCCCCGCGCCGGCGGCGGGGCGAGCTGCGGTGCTTGCCCACCCGCCTGCCGGCACGGCCCACGCGCCCGGGAGTGCGGCTGTCGCGGCTGCACGGGCTTTCGTCGGCGCCCCCGGTGCTTACGCTCGAGTGCCCGGGCCGTCCGGACCGGTAGACCGCCCCGCCGCCGGGGATGCAGCCGCTGCCGGCGCACTTGGGGCCACTGCCGCCCGGTCGGAATGGCCTTCCCACGCATTGCCAATGACTTACCATCGCTCCCCTGGAACTGCCCACGGGGCGGAAGGCGCTCCCGCGAGGCCGGCGCTGCCGTCCGCCGGGGCCGGCGGCCCTGCAGCGACACACGATCGGCCGGCCGGCGCCCTCGGCAGCTCTGCCCGCGCACCCGGTCCCATGACAACAGCTCCCGCCGCGACCTATCGTCGCCCGCCCACGACTTATCCACGTGCGCCTGCCGCTGCAGGCCCACGCGCGGGTCCGGCCCACCCGCTCGGCGCGGTTGGCACGGTCCTCGCTTTCCCATCCCTCGTAGGCGCACGGCGTCCCGACCCGTCGGCAGAGGAGACCGTCGGCCATGCATCGCTGGATCCGGTTCAAGCTTGAAGTGGGCTGGCGCGTGTCCGGCTTCTGCGAACAGCACCCGGCGGCCTGCGCGGCCGCGCCCCGCCAGCTGGAGCGGCTGGCCGCCTGCCTGGCGGAGGCGGAGCGCTGCGCGCACGAGTTGCTGCACTGGCGCCGCGCCGGGCTGGCCGCCACCGGGGCCCGGAATCGCTCCCGGCGCGACTTGCAGGCGCACGAACTCCGCGTGGTGATCGACCTGTTGCGGGCCGCCGCCCGACGCGCGCCCGGTCACGTCACCCCGTACCCGATGCCCCCCTTCCGGGCCAATGAACAGGACTTCCGGAGCGCCTGCACCCTCGCGGCCAACGAGGCCGACCGCGCCGCGGCCTTCGTGCGCCTGGTCGGCCTCCTCCCGGACGATGTGGCGCGGCTCCGGGCAGGCCTGGCGGAGTGGGAGCGCCTCGGCCGTCAGGCGAGGACCGCCGTTCAGCGACGGGTGGAGGCCACCGCCGGCCTCGCCGCGCGGGCGGCGGAGCTCCTCGACATCATCCACCTGCTGGACGCCGTGATGCGCTCCGCGTTTCGCCGGGACCCCGCCGCCCGTGCCGCCTGGCACAACGCGCGGCACATCCCCTGGCCCGCCCGCCGCCGCCGCGCGGACCCCGAGCCCCCGATCACGGCCGCCCCGGGCCGCTGATGGGTGGGTCGCCCATCGCCGGGCGGCTGCGTTACTGCGTGTCCGTGCCCAGGTCGGCCTCCACCCTCCAGCGGCCATCGGCCTGCCGGCGCCAGACGGTGATGTACCGGCCCTGACCCTCCTGCCGCGTGCCGGCGGAGTCGCGGGTCGACATCGTCCAGCGGCCCCAGGTGTAGCCGAGCGTCCCGTCGCCGGAGACCTCGGCGTGGTCCGGGGTCCATCGCAGCGCCCGGGTGGTGTCGCCGAGAATGGGGTCCATGTAGCTCTCGATCGCCGCAGGCCCCACGAGGAAGTTGCCTGCAGCGTCGATCATCCGGCTCGAGTCGGTGTAGTAGGCCACCCAGCCCGCCGTCCCGGACGCGGCGGTGCTGGAGTCGTAGGCCGCGTCGACCGCGAGCAGGCTGGCCCGGGCGGCGGTCAGGTCCACCGGACGGGCGGCTGGCTGGCAGGCCAGGGCCAGGGTGGCGAGCACCGCCGACGTGATCCCCCGCTTCATGTTCACCTCATTGGTTGTGGGTTAGGTTGTCCGGTACCATTCTGCGAGCCGCCGAGCCGCCGAGCCGCCGAGCCGCCGAGCCGCCGAGCCGCCGAGCCGCCGAGCCGCCGAGCCGCCGAGCCGCTGAGCCGCCCAACCGTCCACGCCTGGAGTTCCCCGATGCCACTCAAGCCCGTCAAGCCTGGCAGCAAGGTCCAACTCACCGACGACAACGCGATCGACGACCGGGAGCCGAAGGGTGAGGAGGCCGAGCAGCTGGTGGCGCCGATCGTCGCGAAGATCGTTGAACAGCAGGTGGCGCTGTATGCCGAGTCGAAGCAGGCCCTGCTGGTCGTCTTCCAGGGCCGCGACGCCGCGGGCAAGGACGGCCTCACCCGCAAGGTCTTCGGGCCGGTCAACTCGCAGGGCTGCGTCGTCAACACCTTCAAGCGGCCCACGGTCTACGAGCTGGCCCGGGACTACCTCTGGCGGGTCCATCAGGTGGTGCCGCCCAAGGGGACGATCGGCATCTTCAACCGCTCACACTATGAAGACGTCCTCGTGGTCCGGGTCCACGAGCTGGTGCCCAAGGCCGTCTGGTCGAAGCGCTATGACCAGATCAACGATTTCGAACGGATGTTGTCGGAGAACGGGGTGACCATCGTCAAGTTCTTTCTGCACATCTCCCGGGAGGAGCAGAAGGACCGGCTGCTGGAGCGGCTGCACGACCCGCTCAAGAACTGGAAGTTCGAGGTCGGCGACCTCGACGAGCGGAAGCGGTGGGATGACTACACCGAGGCCTATGAGGACGTGCTCGAGAAGACATCCACCGCGTGGGCCCCCTGGTACCTGGTGCCGGCCGACCGGAAGAAGACCCGCGACCTGCTGGTGGCCCAGGTGGTGAGCAGCACCCTGGAGCGGATGGCGCCGGCCTTCCCCCGGGTGGATCCGGAGGTCATGAAGATCGCGCGCGAGTGGGAGCGGGAGACCACCGCCCGCCGCACGATCGAGGAGTAGCGCAACGAGAAACGGGCCGGCCACCCGGCCGGCCCGCGCGCTGCCACCCCGCCGCCATCCCGCCCTACCAGTTCCCGTTCGCGTCGATCAGCACATAGGTGAGCCGGTTGCCCAGGACCATGTAGGGCGCCTTGCTCCCGAGGTTCTGCACCAGCGCGTTCATCAGCCGCGCGTCGGTGGTCGTCACCGAGATGGCGACCTGGTAGGGATCCACCGACGGGCTGCGGTTGTCCCAGTCGAGCTGATAGGTCGGGGTCACGAAGCTGAAGCCATCGGGCAGGTAGGTGTCGAGCTCCGGCGGCGGGATGCCGGGGCCCTGGTCGCCGGGCCACAGGTTGTTGTGGTCGGCCTCGTAATTGTAGGCCGCCAGGCGGACCGTGGTGAACTCTCCCACGATCTTGGCCGCGTAGGCGGTGCGGGAGAGGTCGATGTACTTGAGTGCCGCCAGCGAGGAGAGCAGGCCGAGCACCACGATCACGATCAGCAGCTCGATCATCGTCCAGCCGCGCCGGTGGCTCACTTGCCGCTCCGCTGGCTGATCAGGGTGTAGCTGTCGCCGAGGAACTCCCGGGGCGCCTGGCTCGAGGCGTAGGTCAGGCTGATGGCGCCGTTGCGCCCCGTGAGGGAATAGCCCCCTTCGCCGGGGGCGTAGGTGAGGCCGGTGGTGTCTCCCTTGGCTTCGAGCAGCGTGGCCGGCAGGCGACCCTCCGCGGCCTTGAACGACTCGATATGGTCGATCTCCACGTACATCCGCACCCGGAGGCTGGCTTCCCGCAGGGCGGGCGGCTCGGGGGGCACCTTCGGAAAGAGCCACTCGGGCTGCAGGACCAGAATCGCGGTGAGGCCCGCGGCCAGCGTGAGCATGAAGATCCAGAAGGGGGCTTTCGACGGCGGCGCGGCGGGGAGAGCGCTCGGTCCGCCGTGCTTGTCCTTCTGCTCCTGGACCACGTCCTGATAGGCCTTGAGCAGGGCCTGCCGGTCGTTCGGGTCGGCGCTCGGCGGGGCCGGCGTGGACCCGGTGGGGCGGCGAGGGCCTGAGGGCCGCGGGGTGTCTGCCATGGGTACGTGAAATATAGCCTTGGGCGACTTCGCGCCAGACGGAGCCCCCGGCCGGGAGGGAAGCCCGGCGCGGCTTTCCCGGGCGCAGGGGCTTCCGCATGGGCGCCCGTCGCCTCGCCGTCCCTGGAGGATGCCCGCGCCACCGGCTCCCGGCCTGGCCCGCCGTCGGACCTTCATCACGCAGCCAGTGAGTTCGCCGCGCGCTCTTGCGCAACATGGCCTGTTGCGCAGCGATACAGTTGATGCGTCAGGTATTTTCTTGCCGGGTTCATCCCTCCTTCATGAACCGAGTCGCATTGTCGGCCGTCGCGATCGGAATGCTCAGCCCGACATCCGGCGCGGTCGCTGTCGCAGTGCTCCCGATCCAGGCGCCGCCGGCACGAGACGAACCTGCCTGGGCCAACAGCCTCGCCTTCCCCCTGACGGAGACGCTCCCATGTCTGCCAAGCTCGCCCTGCTGGTCGGTAGTGCCCTGACCCTGGCCGCCGGGACCACCCCCGGCGATCCGCCCGCCGGAAGGGTCATCGTGGTGAAGATGACGGACGTGTCGGCCACCGAGTATCGCTATGAGCCGGCGAGCGTCACGGTGACCGCCGGCGATACCGTGCGCTTCACCCAGACCGGCGTCATGCCGCACAATGTGGACTTCAAGGCCGCTCCGCCCGCCGCCACCCTCGGGGTCGCGAAGACCGGACCGTTCCTGACCAAGGCCGGGCAGACCTACGACCTGGTGATCGACGGGCGCTTCCCGGCTGGGGCCTACCAGTTCGCGTGCACCCCGCACGAGGCGCTGGGCATGAAGGGCACCCTGACGGTGCAGCCGTAGCCGTGCGCCCCCTCGGTACCCTCGCCCCGCTGCTCGTCCTCGGCCTCGCCGCCCCGGTGGCGGCCCAGCGGCCGGCGTCCCAGGCGATCGTATGGCCGGCCGCCCCCGAGACGGCGCGGATCCGCTACGTCGGCTCGCTCCGCTCGGAGGCGGACATCAACCGAAGGGAGTCGTTCCTCAAGCGGCTGGGGCGCTGGCTCTCGGGCGGTCGGGGCACGGCGCTCTACGCCCTGCAGCGGCCCTTCGACGTGGTGGTCGGCCCGGGCGAGCGCTACTACCTCACCAACGGGTCCGTGCCGCGGGTGATCGTGTTCGACCCGGGAGCCCGCAAGGCCCGGTTCCTGGGGGAGGACGTGCCCGGTGGCCTGGGGAAGCCGATGGGCCTGGGTCTGGGCCCGGACGGCTCCGTGTACGTGGCCGATGCCGGCCGGCGCCGCGTCGTCGTGTTCGATTCGTCCGGGCACTACGTGCGGGCCTTTGGCGGCGCCGCCCACCTGCTCAACCCCGTGGACGTGGCCGTGGCCGGCGACCGGGCGTGGGTGGTGGACAGCTACCTGCACCAGGTGGTGGCGTTCGACGGCGCGGGGGAGGTGGTGGGCCGCGTGGGCAAGGCGGAGGGGACCCTGGCCGGCCGCGACACCCGTCGTGGCGCCCGGGCCGCGGAGCGACCGGGCCACGAGGGGGGCGCACCCGCCGGCTTCACCCCCGATGACCTGAGTGACGTCTGGCAGAACCGCGGGAAGGAGCCGGGGGAGTTCCGCTACCCGGTGGCGGTGGCGCTGGCCCCTGATGGCACGATGTACGTGTCCGACCAGCTCAACTTCCGGGTCCAGGCCTTCGACCCCGACGGGCGGTTCCTGCGCCAGGTGGGGCGGCTCGGAGACCAGCCCGGCAGCTTCACGCGGCCCAAGGGGGTCGCGGTCGACAGCGAGGGTCACCTCTACGTCGTGGATGGCTCCTTCAGCAACGTGCAGGTGTTCGACACCCAGGGGCGGCTCCTGCTGGCCTTCGGGCGGCTCGGGAACGGCGAGGGCGAGCATTGGCTGCCCATCGGGATTGCCATCGACGCCCGGGACCGCATCCTGGTGGCCGACCGGTACAACAACCGGGTGCAGATCTACCAGTACCTCGCGTCGACCGAGCCCGAGGCTGCGGCGCCGGGCGGGCGCTGAGTGACGCGCGCCATCGCGGGGGTGCTGCTGTGCCTGGTGACGGCGCTCGCGCCCCGGGCCGCGGCCGGGCAATGGCCCCTCGGCACCTCGGTGGACCAGACGCCCCACAACCTCACCCGGCCGGCCGCCAGCACGGCGCCGGAGATGCAGGGACGCATCCGCGACTACGGCGAGGTCTGCGTCTACTGCCACACGCCGCATGGCGGGCCGGACTGGACGGTCGGGCCCGGCAAGCCGCTGTGGAACCGGCCACGACCCAACGCCGCCTACCGGATGCCGCAGCACAGCGGCCAGCAGATGCTCCAGGATCCCTCGCCGGCTGACCGGTCGCGCACCTGCTTCTCCTGCCACGGCGGCACGGTGGGACTCGACGCCATCGTCAACCTGCCCAACAGCTACACCGGGCCCCCGCCCGCCGACCACATGATCGACGAATGCGAGGGGTGCCACTCGGGGGGCAATCCCGCCGGGGGCATCGACTGGGAGGGCGTCTGGTTCCGCGATGACATGCGCAAGCAGCATCCCTTCTCCGTGCTGTACGACCCCAGCCGGCGCCCCGGGGAGTTCCTTCCGGCCATCGGCAACACCGTGGGCGGGCTGCCGCTGTTCGGCGGCAAGGTGGAGTGCCCGACCTGCCACGAGCCCCACTCCCAGCAGTTCCGCTACTTCCTGCGCCAGAGCAACACCGGCAACGCGCTGTGCCTGGCGTGTCACGTGTCGGTGCCGCCGGATCCGGTCCACGAGAACTGAACCGGCCGCCGGCCCCCGGCGGCCACCGTCCCAAGGAGACCCCTGATGCCGTTCCGCACCCTGCTGTGCTGCGTGCTGGCCCTGCTCCCCGCCGGCCTGGCCGCGCAGACCGACAACGTGGTCAACTCCAAGCACAACATGAGCGCCCGCGCGGCCGCGAACCCGACGCAGCTCACCAACTACGGCGAGGTGTGCGTCTACTGCCACACGCCGCACGGTGGCTCCAACTCCACCAACGCGCCACTGTGGAACCGGAACTTCGGCCCGGCCACCGGGGCCTACCAGATGTACAACAACGCCTGGAGCTCGACGATCGACATGCAGGTGGCCGCCAGCCCGCAGGGCGTCTCCCTGGCGTGTCTTTCCTGCCATGACGGGACCATCGGACTCGACGTGATCGTGAACCGGCCCAATGCCGATACCACCCTCGCGCCCAAGAACGGCACCATGCCGGCCAACGGCGGGCAGTTCTTCGCCAACCTCGGCACCGACCTGCGCAACGACCACCCGGTCTCGGTGACCTACTCCACCACCGCGGACCCCGCCTTCCACGCCCCCGACGCAAGCAACCGGATCAACGGCGAGCTCCCGTTGTACAGCGGCCGGGTGGAGTGCGGCAGCTGCCATAATCCGCACAACACGACCTTCCCGCCCTTCCTGCGGAAGGCGAATACCAGCAGCGCCCTGTGCACCACCTGTCACATCAAGTGAGGCGCCTCGCCTTCCTCGCCACCCTCCTCGTGGGGGCGGCCTGCCGCAGCGCCCTCGGGACCGTCCTCGATGTCCCCCCGCCGCGGCCGGCCCAGGCGGCGCCGGCCGCCCGCGCCGGGGCCCGGGCGGGCGCGGGGGCCGACTCCGTGCGGCCCGCGCCGGAGCTGAGCCTCCACGCCGACTCGGTGCGTGGGATGCTCCCGCGTGACGCGGCGGGCAACATCGACTGGGCCGCCGCGCTCCGGGAGGGCGTCATCCGCCCGCGGCCGGTGCTCCCCGGCCGTCCGGCGCCCGCCGAACCCGGCTTCCAGTTCAAGTTCGACTTCACCTACCAGGGGCCCGACACCACCTTCGACGCCCGCTTTCCCCACAGCACCCATACCGAGTGGCTCGACTGCCAGCAGTGCCACCCGCGGATCTTCCCCTATCGGAACACCCCGGTCACCATGGGCGACATCTTCATGGGGAAGTTCTGCGCCGAGTGCCACGGCAAGGTCTCGTTCCCCGTGGCCACCGGCTGCGAGCGCTGCCACACCCGGCTCATGATGCCGCCCAACCGGGCCGAGCCCGAGTTCCTGGGGACGGTGCAGCTGCATCGCGCCGGCGATTCCACCGGCAACGCCCGCCAGGTCCAAACCGATTCGCTCGCGCCCGCCAGCTTCCCGCACTGGGTCCACCGCATCCGGTTCCGGTGCAAGGCGTGCCACATGCAGCTCTTCGAGCCGCGCGCCGGCGCCAACACCGTGACCATGCGCATGATCAAGGAGGGGCAGGCCTGCGGCCAGTGCCACAACGGCCGCGACGCCTTCGCCGCGACCATCGGCACCTGCCAGCGCTGCCACGTGCCGCCGCCCGCCGCCCCGGCCCCCACCGGGACGGAGTGAGGACCGCCCGGAGGCCGCGCGGGCCCGCCGTGGCCCTGCTGGCGCTGGTCCTGCTCGGGCCGGCGCCACTGGCCGGGCAGGGCCTGGTCGGCCTCACGCCGGGCCAGGGCCAGGTCGGCGTATCGGCCGAGGGGTTCAGCACCGGCGTCGCCGGGACCCCGGCGGCGTCCTCCGGCGACTTCCGCGAGTGGATCCTGCTGCCCTTCCAGGGGACCCTGGTCGACCAACGCCTCTTCACCTGGGCGGCCACCCTCCAGCCGACGCTGCAGCAGCGGGTCCAGTCCGGATTTGCCCGGCCCCTGTCGGCCCGCCAGCTCAATCTCGCGCTGGTCGGCCGCCTGTTCGCGGACCGCCCGCTGCACCTCACCGGCACCCTCTCCCGGGCCACCGCGGTGGCCAGCGGCGGGTTGGGGACCCGCCGCGAGGGCACGGCCACCCAGCTGGGTGGCGACCTCGCCTGGCGGAATCCGTACCTGCCGCTGCATGTCGCCGCGTTCCGCCGCGATGCCGCTGACGAATGGCGGAACGGCCCGACGGCTTCAGCCTTCCGCACCGACCAGCGGGTCTCCTCCGTGCGGGCCTCGGCCGCCAACACCAAGCTCGCCCTCGAGGCCCATCGCTTTCGCTTCGAGGACCGGATCACCGGCCGGACCCTCGACGCGCTGGCCCTGGCCGGCCGCCACACCCTGCGATGGGGCAAGGGCAGCTCGCTCCATTCCAGCGTCGAGCGGCAGCAGGAGGAGGGGCTGGTGGACAGCCGGCGCAGCAGCTGGAGCGAGCAGCTGCGGCTGCAGCACACCCGCCGGATCGGGACGACCTGGTTCTACCGCCACGGCGTCGCCACCGTGGGTGGCAGCCGCTCCGTGGGGCAGGGGTGGGGTGGGGGCGCGGAGCTGCGCGTGGCCCGCTGGGCCTCGCTCGGGCTGGATGCCGCCCGCCATACCGGGACCTCCGGGCCGACGCGCGAGACCTACACCACGCTCACCCCGCGGGCGGGCGTCACGCTCGCGCTGCCGGCCCGGGCGCGCGTCACCGCCTCTGGCGCCGTGGGGCGCGAGGTCCGGCGCCGCGAGGGGCCGCTGCCGCAGGGCGTCCCCGTGGTGGACGAGCCGCACAGGGTGCCGGTGGCGCGTCGCATCACGCTGGACGAACTCGACCTGGTGCCCGGCAGCCTGGTGCTGCGCGATGGCGCGGGCCTCACGGTGTTCGTCGAGGGAACGGACTACACCCTCAGCACCGCGGGCCGCTTCACCACCCTCGACCTGCCGCCCAGCGGCCGGATCCAGGTGGGGGACGCCCTGCGGGTGACCTACCGGTACTTCCCGCCGGCCACCGGCGCCCGCGGCGACGCCTGGCGGGTGGAGTACGAGGGCACCTTCCAGCTGCGCGGTCTCTCGCTCCGGCACCGACGGTCGCTGCGTACCCTCGAGCACGGTGCGGTGGCCAGCGGGCTCCTGCCCGCCGGCTCCGCCTTCGACGACCGCACCACCGCGCTGGCCCTCCGGACCGCGACCCCGGCAGGTCGGGTCGACGTCGAGGGATCCCGCCGCGACACCGACCGCTTCGGCCTCCGTTCCACCGAGCACAGCGTGACGGCCGGCTACGCGCCGCCCCCGCTCGGCGGCGCGCACCTCGCCGTCTCGGCCACCTGGAACCGGCTCCGCGCGGGCCCCACGACGGTGCGGGCCGTGTCCGGGCTGGTCTCGGTGTCGGCCTCGCCGGTCCACTGGCTGCGGGTGCAGGCGGGGCTCGAAGCCTACGACTGGCGCCAGAGCGGGCTCGAGGACCAGCGGTTCCTCTCCGGGCGGCTCGGCGCCGATGCCACCGTGGGCCAGCTGGAGCTCAGCCTCGCCGCCGAGGCGCACCGGCGGGAGTTCGTGGTCACCAACCTGACGCGGCGCGTGACCTTTCGCGCGCTGCGGCGATTCTGATCGGCCTGCAGTTCCCCTCGTGGAGGATCGACGGATGCTTGCTTGCCCCATCGGCCGGGCCTGGTGGCCCCTCATGGCGCTGTTGCTCCCTGGCGGCGCCGGCCTCGCGGCCCAGGGTGGTGGGAGCCGTGCCGTGCTCGCTCATGCCCCGGCGGTGCCGCCCGCGCTGGCACGCCGGCCCCCCGGGCGCGTTGTCGTGCGACTCGAGACCCGGGAGGTGAAACACCAGCTGGCCGACGGGGTGGACTACACCGCCTGGACCTTCGGCGGCCAGGTGCCGGGACAGTTCATCCGCGTCCGGGAGGGCGACCGGGTCGAGTTCCACCTCGACAACCACCCCGACAGCCGGATGCCGCACAATATCGACCTCAACGCGGTGACCGGGCCCGGCGGCGGGGCGGCGGTGTCGTTCACGGCGCCGGGCCACAGCACGAGCTTCGAGTTCCAGGCGCGGAACCCCGGGCTCTTCGTCTACCACTGCGCCGCCGTCCCGGTCGGGATGCACGTGGCCAACGGGATGTACGGCCTGATGCTCGTGGAGCCGGCGGGAGGCCTCGCGCCGGCGCGGCGCGAGTACTACCTGATGCTGGGTGAGTTCTACACCGACGGCGCCTTCGGGGAGCCGGGCGCCCGCGCCTTCAGCTGGGAGAAGGCGCTCGCCGAGACGCCTGACTACGTGGTGTTCAATGGGGCGGTCGGGTCGCTCACCGGGGAGCGGGCGCTCGTGGCGTCGGTGGGGGAGACCGTCCGGCTCTACGTGGGCAATGGCGGCCCCAACCTCACCGCCTCGTTCCACATCAGCGGCGAGACCTTCGACCGGGTGTACCTGGGCGGCAGCAGCCAGCCGCTGACCAACGTGGAGACGGTCCCGCTGCCCCCCGGGAGCGCCGCCATCGTCGAGTTCACCGTGGACGTGCCCGGCACCTACCCGATCGCCGACCATGCCCTCTTCCGCGCCTTCAACAAGGGAGCCCTTGGCACCCTCCGGGTGGACGGGCCGCCCGCCCCCGCGCTCTACGCCGGCCGGACCGGCGACGAGGTCTACCTGCTCGAGGGGGCCACCGCGCAGGTCCTGCCGGCCGTGCGGGATACCGCGCGCGGCCCCAAGACCGTGGCCGAGCAGGTGGAGGCCGGCCGCCGGATCTTCTCCCAGACCTGTCAGGCGTGCCACCAGTCCGACGGCCGCGGTATTCCCGGCTCCTTCCCGCCGCTCGCCGGCTCCGACTTCCTCAACGCCGACCTGCGCCGCGCGGTGGGCATTGTCCTCAACGGGCTGCAGGGACCCGTGGTGGTGAACGGGCGCACCTACAACGCCGTCATGCCGGCGCTGCGCCTCACCGACGACAACGTCGCCGACGTGCTCACCTACGTGTACAGCCAGTGGGGGAATGCGGGCAAGGTGGTGGCGCCCGCGCTGGTCAGCCAGATCCGGCTCTGCCCCTGGTGCGAGACCGGCGGTCGGCCGCCGGGACCGTGAGCGCCGGGCCTACGTCGTCACCACCTCGCCGCCCAGCGCCCGCGCCACCTGCTCGGGAAAGAGCCGGATGTCGATGGGCTTGGTGATGTAGCCATCGAACCCCGCGGCCAGCGCCCGCTCCCGGTCGCCGGCCATGGCGTGCGCGGTCAACGCCACCACCCGGAGCGCCCGGTGCGGCGAGGCGCGGATCTCCTCCAGCAGCGCGAAGCCGTCCTTGCCGGGCAGCTGGATGTCCATCAGCACCAGCGCGGGCTGCGCCTGCTCGATGGCCGACAGCAACCCCTCGCCGCTCGCCAGTCCGGTCACCGCGTGCTGGCGCAGCGTGAGCAGGGTGCGGAACAGCTTCATGTTGTCGGGGCTGTCCTCGACGATCAGGATGGTCGCCATCCATGGCTCCCGGGGTAGCGGTCGGTGCGGCTCAGGCCTGCATGCGGCGGAGCACCGCGCGGACCCGGGCCGTCAGCGCCGTGGGGCGCACCGGCTTGATCAGGTAGTCCTGCGCTCCAAGGTCGAGCGCCCGCGTCTCGGTCTCGTCGGACCGCGCGGTGAGCACGATGACCGGAATCTGGCTGGTCTGCACGCCATGGCCAAGCTCCTCCAGCACCCCGAGCCCGTCGAGCCGGGGCATGTCCATGTCGAGCACGATCAGGTCGAAGCGCCGCTGGGCCACCAGGTCGATCGCGTCGAGCCCGTCGTTGGCCTCGGAGACGGCCATGCCCTCGCGCTCCAGCACCGCCCGCACCAGCCGCCGCATCTGCGGGTCGTCATCGGCCACCAGCACCTGGGTCTGCGCCGGGGGGGCCGGGGCGCCGGTGGCGACGGGCGGGGCCGGCGTGGGCGTGGCCGCGGCGATCGCCGCGCGGACCTGCTCCGGCACCAGCATCACGCTGGGGCGGTTGGCCAGGGTGGAACCGTCGTCCTGCACCCGCTCGCCCAGCACCCGGACCAGTTCCTCCAGCGTGGTGAAGCCCTGCCACATCCGGTGCAGGCCGCTCTCCCACAGGCTCCGCATGCCCAGCCGCCGCGCGGCGGCCGCGACCTGGTCGGGATTGGCCTCCTCGTGGATCAGCCGCGCCACCTCGCTGTCGATGGGCATGATCTCCACCACCGAGAGCCGGCCCCGGTAGCCGGTGCCGCCACACTGCTTGCACCCCACCGCCCGCACCACGCGCGGATGGGCCCGCCAGTCCTCCGGTGGCCGCGCGTCGGCGGGGAGATCCGCCAGCGGCACCTCCACCGCGCAGTGCGCGCAGACCCGGCGCACCAGCCGCTGGGCCAGCACGCCCTTGAGCACCGAGGCCACCTTGAAGCTGTCGATGCCCATGTCGCGCAGGCGGGTGATGGCGCCGGGCGCGTCATTGGTGTGCAGGGTGGAAAGCACGAAGTGGCCCGAGAGCCCCGCCTGGATGGCGGTCTTGGCGGTCTCCTGGTCGCGGATCTCGCCCAGCAGCACGATGTCGGGGTCCTGGCGCAGCACCGAGCGCAGCGCGCTCGCGAAGGTGAGCCCCTGGGCCTCGTTGACCTGGATCTGCGAGATCCCGGCCAGGTCGTACTCCACCGGGTCCTCGACCGTCACGATGTTGACCCGCCCGGTCTTGAGCTGGTTGAGCGCCGCGTAGAGCGTGGTGGTCTTGCCGCTCCCGGTGGGCCCGGTCACCAGCATCATGCCTTCGCGGTGGCCCAGCAGTGCGGTGAGCAGCGCGAGCTCCTGCTGGCTCAGCCCCAGGGTGTCGGTGGTCTGCTTGAGGTTGGTCTTGTCCAGGATCCGGATGACCACCTTCTCGCCCCGCCGCGCGATCGGCACCGTCGAGACCCGCAGGTCCACGTGCTGGCCATCCACCCGGATGGCCGCGCGGCCGTCGTGCGGGTGGAGCGGGTCGGTCACGTCGAGCTTGGCGAAGATCTTGGCCCGCCGCACCAGCGAGGCCCCGGCGGAGCCCGGCAGCCGCATGACCTCGCGCAGCACGCCATCCACCCGGTAGCGCACCACGGTGGCGTGATCCTCGGGCTCGGCGTGGATGTCGCTCGCCCCCTGCCGCACCGCCTCGCAGATCATCGCGTCGACCAGCTTGGCCACCGGCGCGTCGAGCACCGGGTCCCGGTCCGGCTCGAGCCCTTCCTCCACCGCTGCCTCGACCTCCGCCGGCTCCAGCCGGTCGAGCATCCGCTCGATGCTGCGCTCGGGGCGGTACGTGGCGTCGATCTTCTCGAGCAGCGCGGCGGGGGCGGTCACCCGGAACTCGACCTCCCGGCCGGTGACGAACCGGATCGCCTGCTCGGCGTTGAAGTCGCGGGGATCGGCGGCGGCCAGGACGATGTGACGCTCCGTGGCCGAGAGAGGCAGCACCAGGTGCTTGCGGGCCACCGATTCCGGGACCAGCCGCGCCGCGCGCGGATCGGCGCCGGCCAGGTCGGCCACCTTGAGCCGGAACTGCCGGGCCACGGCGGCGGCCAGCGCCTCGTCGGTGACCAGGCCGTGGTCCACCACCGCCTGCCACACGCTGCTGCCCGGATGGACGCCGACGAGCTGGGTCGGTGAGACCAGCCCCGAGTCCACCAGGGTCTGCAGCAGCCAGGCATCGGCCGTGCGCTCGCGCGTCGCGTGCTCGATCATCGGTCCCCATTCGCCGCGCCGGAATCGGCGCCGGTTCCATCCGGGTTCGGTTGAGGAGCGGGTCGCCGCGGACTACAATTGGGCCACCGGCACAGTACGCCCCTGTCCCACGTCCCCACTATCGGCCGTCCCCACGGGAAACTGTATGCGCCCCAACTCGTTGGCTGTGCTGGGCCTGGGCGCCATCGGCGGCTCGGTGGCGTGGCAGTCACGGCTGGCCGGGATTCCCCGGGTGATCGGCTACACTCCCGACCGGGCCAGCGCGGTCCGCGCCCTCAAGGCCCAGGCCGTGCACGACCTGGCCGACTCCCCGGCGCGTGCCGTGCAGGGGGCCGAGCTCGTGGTCCTGGCCGCCCCGCCGGAGGCCATCCTGGGTCTCCTCGACAGCCTCGGCCCCCACCTGGCCCCCGGCGCCCTCGTCACCGACGTGGCCAGCATCAAGGCGCCCATCCTCGACCGGGCCCGGCAGGCGGGGCTCGCCGCCCGCTTCGCCGGGGGACACCCCTTCGCCGGCACCCACCGCCAGGGCTGGGACGGTGCCCGGGCCGACCTTTTCGTCGATGCCGTCGTCTACGTCTGTGCCACCGGCCCCGAAGGGGATGCCGCCGCGCGTGAGGTCATGGATTTCTGGGCCACGGTGCTCCGGGCCCACCCCGTGCTGATCGACGCCGTGGCCCACGACGCGCGACTGGCCTGGACCAGCCACCTGCCACAGGCGGTGGCCAGTGCCCTCGCCCATGCGCTGGGCGGCGAGCCGTCGCTCGCCGGGGCCGCCTTCGGCACCGGCCTCAGGGACACCACCCGCCTGGCGGCGAGCCCGGTCGAGATGTGGGTGGAGATCCTGCTGCAGAATCGCGTGGCGATGGAGGTCCCGCTCGCGGGGATGGAAGCGGCCCTCGCCGAACTGCGGCGGCTCGTCGCCGCGAATGACCGCGCCGGACTGACGGCCTTCCTCGCCGCCGCCGCCACCTTCCGCCGCCCCCTCGGCTGACCTCGCGGCCACGCCCTACCGATCCACCTTCACCTGCACCTGTCCGCCGCCCGCCCAGCAGAGCGCGGTCACGTCGGCGTTGGACGATCCGCCCAGCATCGACTCCACCTCCTGGCAGGTCAGGCCGTCGGGGACCGAGATGCCGATCGTGTGGGTGGTCTGGGTAAGCCCGTCCTGCACCACGTCGAGCGACATCCACGCCAGCGAGAACGTGGGCTGGGTGAGGGAGAAGCCGCTGGGCAGGTAACTGGCGAGGCCCGGCGGCGTGCTCCCGAACGCCGCGGCCGGTGGCCACTCCTGGGTGGATTCGTTGTAGCTGTAGGCGGCATGGCGCACCACGTGCACCGCCCCCACCACCTTCGCGGCGTCGGCGCGGCGGCGGACCTGCTGGTACTGCGGAATCGAAATGCCCACCAGGATGCCGAGCACCGCAACGACGGTGATCAGCTCGAGGAACGAGAAGCCGCGGCGGTTGCGCGTCACCGGGCACGCTCCCGGAGCTCCGCCACGCCCTCCACCGAGCCCTCCAGTTCGAACACATGATTGCCAAGGGCGGTGGTGATCAGGTAGCTCCCGTCTGCGCGCCGGGTGTATTCCATCTGCGGCAGCGGCACCTGCAATTCGTCCAGCGTGGCCGGGAGCTTTCCGGTGCGCTCCCGGTACTCCTCGACCAGGTTCGCGGCGGACTTGATGTAGGCGCGCGCCATCGGTGCCCGGGTGGGACTGGTCAGGGCCGGGGGCGGCGGGTAGAGCCAGGTCGGCTTCCCCACCAGGATCCACGCCGCCGTGCCGAGCAGCGCCATGGCGAGCAAGAGCGGCAGCGCGCGCCGCCACAACGGCAGGCTGGCGTCCCGGTACTGCCGCTTGGCGGCCTCGTGTTTGAGCACCTCGTCATAGGCGTTCTCGAGGCCCCGGTCCGGCGCCTGGGCCTGCTGGCCGGTCGGCCGGCGGGGTGCCGCCGGTGGCCGGGAGGCCGCCGGCTTCGGCGGAGCGGGGGCGGGACTCGCCGCCGTCGAGGCCAGGAACTCCTGGACCGAGGCATCGAGGCCCGGGCGGGACGGATCAGCAGGAGCGGGCATCGGCGCCGTTTCGTTCGCTCGGGAAGCCAGGTTGAGGAAGGCCCCGGGAGCCGGTACTGTTGGTGGCTCCGTTGCCCCCGGGCGCGGCACGCTCCCGGTCGTCCGCAGTATCGGCCGTCGCGTCCGGCCGCTTGAGGGGCCCTTCCACCGACGAGGAACGCATGCGGGTCCGCGGCACCATCCGGGTTCCGGGCGACAAGAGCCTCTCCCATCGCGCCCTGCTGTTCGCCGCCATGGCCCGGGGCACCAGCCACATCGGCGGCCTCCTCACCAGCCTCGATGCCCGCTCCTCCGCGCGGGTGCTGCGCCAGCTCGGCGCCGAGATCTCCCCCCTCGGTGCGGGCCGCATGGTGACCGTCACCGGCCGCGGCCGGCTGCGCCGGCCCGCGGCGGTGCTCAACTGCGGCAACTCCGGCACCACCACCCGCCTGATGCTTGGCCTCCTCGCCGGCCACTCGTTCCGTGCCTCCCTCACCGGCGACGCCTCCCTGCGCCGCCGGCCCATGCGGCGGGTCACCGCCCCACTCGCCCAGATGGGTGCGACGATCTACGAGCAGAACGACACGGGCACCCTGCCGCTCGCCATCAAGGGGGGCGTCCTCGCCGCGCTGCGCCACGAGATGCCGGTCTCCAGCGCCCAGATCAAGGGCTGCCTGCTCCTCGCCGGCGTCGTCGGGGGCGTGCCGGTCTCGGTGCGGGAGCCGCACGGCCGCTCCCGCGATCACACCGAGCGGCTGCTCCGCGCCTTCGGCTACCAGGTGGACGAGGCGCAGGAATGGGTTCACTTCCGGCCGACCGGCCAGGTGGTGCCCTTCGACATGCAGGTGCCGGGCGACCCCTCCTCGGCGGCCTTTCCGGTCGCCGCCGCCATCCTTGCCGAGGGCGGCGAGCTCCGCCTGGGCGGGGTCTGCGTGAACCCCACCCGGATCGGCTTTCTCAGCGTGCTGGAACGGATGGGCGCGCGGGTGGACCAGGAGGGGGTGGAGCCGGCCTTCGATGAACCGGTCGGGGACCTCGTCGCCCGGCCCGCCGCCTTGCGCGCCACCGAGGTCCTCCCCGGCGAGATCCCCGGCCTCATCGACGAGGTCCCCATGCTGGCCTGCCTCGCCACGCGGGCCAGCGGGACCACCATCTTCCGCGAGGTGGGCGAGCTCCGGGTCAAGGAGAGCGACCGCCTGGCGCTGATCGCCGGCAACATCCGCGCGGTGGGCGGGACCGCCGAGATCCATGGCGACGACCTGCACGTCACCGGCGGCGACCGGCCGCCAGTCGGCAAGGTGGTCACCGAGGGAGACCATCGCATCGCGATGGCGTTCGCCGTTCTCGGGACGGTGCCGGGCGCGAAGATCCGGGTCGATGACATGGCCTGCGCCGCCGTCAGCTACCCCGAGTTCCCCGCCATGCTCCGGGCCATCCGCGGATGACCCGGGGCGCCCAGCCGACGGGCGGCCGCATCGCCGGCATCATCGCCATCGACGGCCCCGCGGCCTCCGGCAAGTCCAGCACCGCCGACGCCGTGGCGGAGGCGCTGGGCTTTGCCCATCTCGACTCCGGGGCGCTCTACCGCGGGGCCACCCTGGTGGCCATCCGCGAGTGCGGGGCTCGCCCAGGCGGGCCCCTCGACGCGGACGCCATCCTGCGCGAAGCCGAGCGGCGGGGGCTGGCCCTTCACTATGATGGGCACGGCTACGCCGTCTACCTCAACGGGGAACCCGCCGACGAGGCGATCCGCACCCCGGAAGTGACCGCCCTGGTCTCGGCCGTCTCGGCGATGCCCGGGATCCGGACCTGGGTGAACGAGCGGCTCCGGGCGCTGCCCCGGGCGGGGCAGGCGGTGGTGGTCGATGGCCGCGACATCGGCACCGTCGTGTTTCCCGACGCCGACCTCAAGGTGTATCTCACGGCCTCCCCCCGCACCCGGGCCGAGCGGCGCCTCCGGCAGCGGGGCCAGCCCGTGGCCCCCGCCGACCTGGACCGGGAGACCGCGATCCTCACCGCCCGGGATGCCGCCGATTCCAGCCGCAGCGTCGCCCCCCTCCGGATGGCCGCGGATGCCATCCCCTTGGACGGCACGGACCTGAGCTTTGCGGGGCAGGTGGCGGAAATCGTGCGGCTGGCTCGGGAGCGGCTGGCGGGAGGGCGATAGGGCGGCTCGGCGGCTCGGCCTCCCGCTTCCCGCTTCCCGCTTCCCGCTTCCCGCTTCCCGCTTCCCGCTTCCCGCTTCCCGCTTCCCGCTTCCCGCTTCCCGCTTCCCGCTTCCCGCTTCCCGCTTCCCGCTTCCCGCTTCCCGCTTCCCCAGCCTTGTCCCCACCCCCATCGCCGCGCTATTTTTCCCGGCTCCCCAGCCCGGCGATCCCGCCGGAGGGGCTCCACCATCTGCCCGCGGCCCGGCCGGCGCGGCCACGTAAAGGTCCCGCTGTGAGCACCCACACCTCCACCATTTCCCCCTCCGCCCTGCACGCCACCGCCACCGGCCTCAAGGTCCGGGCCGACCTGTACGACGAGGATTACAGCGAGAGCGAGTACGAGGCGATGCTCTCGATGTATGAAGGGACGATGTCCCAGATCGTCGAGGGCGAGATCGTCAAGTCGAAGGTCCTCCGCATCACCGAGAGCGCCGTCATCCTGGATGTCGGCTTCAAGTCCGAGGGCTCCGTGCCCCTGGACGAATTCAAGGAACTCCCCAGCCCGGGCGATGAAGTCGAGGTCTTCCTCGAGCACCTCGAGGACCAGGAGGGCGCGGTCGTGCTCTCCAAGAAGAAGGCCGACTTCATGCGGGTGTGGGAGAAGATCAAGCAGGCCCACGAGACCGACCAGCCGGTGCAGGGCACCCTGGTCAAGAAGATCAAGGGCGGCGTGGTCGTGAACCTGATGGGCGTCGACGCCTTCCTGCCGGGCAGCCAGATCGCGCTCCGCCGGGTGCCGAACATCGACGAGCTGCTGGGCCAGAGCTACGAGTTCAAGATCATCAAGCTCAACAAGCGCCGGCGGAACATCGTGGTCAGCCGCCGCGTGATCCTCGAGAACGAGCGGGCGCACAAGCGCGAGCACCTGATGAAGGAGCTGGCCGTGGGCCAGGTGCGGAAGGGCGTGGTCAAGAACATCACCGACTTCGGGGCGTTCATCGACCTGGGCGGCGTCGACGGCCTGCTGCACATCACCGACATGTCCTACGGCCGGGTCTCGCACCCGACCGAGATGGTCGGCATCGGCCGCGAGGTCGAGGTCAAGATCCTCGACATCGACTGGCAGCGCGAGCGCATCAGCCTCGGCATGAAGCAGCTGCAGCCGTACCCCTGGCAGAAGGTGGCCGAGCGGTACCCGATCGGCACCCGGGTGCAGGGCAAGGTCGTCTCGATCACCAACTACGGCGCCTTCGTGGAGCTGGAGCCGGGCATCGAGGGCCTGGTGCACATCTCCGAGATGTCCTGGACCCGCAACGTCCGGCACCCCTCGAAGATCGTCTCCATCGGCGAGACCATCGAGGCCGTGGTCCTCAAGGTCGACGAGTCGGAGGAGAAGATCTCCCTCGGCATGAAGCAGACCGAGCAGGATCCGTGGACGGTGCTGCCGCTCCGCTACCCGGTCGGCACCCGCATCCAGGGCAAGGTCCGCAACCTGACCAGCTTCGGGGCCTTCGTCGAGATCGAGCCGGGCATCGACGGCCTGATCCACATCTCCGACATGTCCTGGACCAAGCGGGTCCAGCACCCGTCGGAGGTCGTGAAGAAGGGGGACGCGGTCAACGTCGTCATCCTCAACATCGACGGCGACAACAAGCGCATCTCCCTCGGCCTCAAGCAGGCCGAGGAGGATCCCTGGCTCCACATCGGCGAGACCTATCCCATCGGCACCGAGCTCCGCGGTCGCGTGGCCCGGCTGATGGACAAGGGCGTCGTCGTTGACCTGGGCAACGACATCGAGGGCTTTGTCCCGGTGTCGCAGCTCGGGATCGCCAATGTCGAGAACCTGGCCGACGCCGTGAAGGAAGGCCAGGCGGTCGACCTCAAGGTGCTCGAGGTCGATCCGATCCATCACCGCATCGTGCTCGCCGTGGTGAACTACCCCGATGAGCCGATCATCCCGCCCAAGAAGGTCATCATCGACGAGTCCCCGGCCGACGACTGAGCCGGGGCGGCGGGTCCGGGACGGCCAGCGGGGTCACCTCCAGGAGGTGACCCCGCGTCCGTTTCGGGGCCCCGTGCCGTGCAGGGTGCGGCAGGATCGGTCTGGCGTTCCGCCGATGCGCCGGTGCAAGTGGTTGTCCGGCAATGACTTCTCGAATGTGCACGACCCTTGCTCTAGCATCGGCTGTCCCTTTCGACGGTGCCGACCGATGCTGAACGCCGACAACGCTCCCCTTCCGCCGCGCCGCCGCGCGCGCCGGTCCGCCGAAGCGGGCATGACGATCATCGAGCTGCTGGCCGCGCTCGCGATCGCCAGCTCCCTGGCCAGCGTCGCCATCCCCAAGTACCACGCGGTCACCGAGGCCGCGCGGGTGGCGCAGGCGATCGGTGACCTGCAGGCGATCCAGACCACGCTCGATTCGCGCGATTCCCTCCCGGACAACCTGGCGGGCGTGGGGCAGAACATCATGGATCCGTGGGGCAACGTCTACGTCTACGTCAAGTTCCCGAGCGGCGCGCCCCGCGTCGACCGCTTCGGGGTGCAGATCAACACCACTTACGACCTCTACAGCGTGGGCCGCGACGGCGTCAGCGCGGTCTCGCTCAACGCCGGCACGAGCCTCGATGACGTGGTGCGCGCCAATGATGGTGGCTTCCTGGGTTCCGGATCCAAGTACTGAGCCGTCTCGGAGAACGCATGTCGACCGCTACTGAACCTCGCGCCGCCGAATCACCGGTGGCTTCCCCGGCGCCGCCGGCCTCCAAGGTCCCCCCGGCCACCACCGGGACGCCTGCGGGGCCGCCGCCGGCCACGCTCGCTCCCGGCTATCGCTCCATCGCCGACGGCGAGCTGGCGACCCCCTGGAGCCTCGGGGAGTACTTCGGCTCGCTGAACACGGTGATGCGCCTGCCGCCCAAGATGCGGAAGCGGGTCGAGGCGATCGAGAAGCGGACCGGCATCAAGCTGCCGGACATCCAGCTGCCCAAGGGCGTCGTCGCGGCGGCCTTCCTGCTCGCGATCGGCGTCTTCGTGGTGCGGCCGCTCATGGGGACCCTGGGGGGCGCGGAAGAGGCCCCCAACCTGGTGAGCGCCTACGGGGTGTGGGAGGCGGGGACGGGCAAGTACGCCGGCCGCATGTTCGAGCTGGGGGAGCGCAGCATCGCCTTCCGCACCAGCTCCGAGTCGCCGGACTACACCTGGCACAAGATCACCGACGTGCGGTACCGCGCGGTCACCGACTCCACGCTGTTCACGGTCACGTACGAGGAATCGGGCAAGCCGGCCGAGTTCGCCTTCTGGTACGTGAACCAGGCGGGCAAGACCGTGATCCGGCTGCAGCACACGCCGGAAGTCACCTGGATCAAGACGCCCTACGAGCCGATCGCGCGCCCGCCCGTCTGATCGCCCGCAGGACCCGCACGCGGCGGCCGGGGATCCTCCCCGGCCGCCGCGCTCGTTTCCCTGGGGCGCCTCCCCTCCACACCTCCCTCGCTGCCGCCGGGCCGCCCTACCGCCCTACCGCCGTACCGCCGTACCGCCTTTACCGCCTTCCCCGCGCGCCGTAGCTTCCCCGCCATGCCCACCCCGCGCGAACTCCTCGACCAGCTACACCACCGTCAGGCCCAGGCCGAACAGGGCGGGGGGCCGGAGCGGCTCGCCCAGCAGCACAAGAAGGGCAAGCTCTCGGCTCGTGAGCGACTCGACCTGCTGCTCGATCCCGGCAGCTTCGTGGAACTCGATCGCTTCGTCACCCACCGCTGCACCGACTTCGGGCTGGCGGCGCAGCAGGTCCCGGGCGATGGCGTGGTGACGGGCTACGGCCGGGTGGACGGCCGGCTGGTGTACGTGTTTTCCCAGGACTTCACGGTCTTCGGCGGATCCCTCTCCGAGACCTTCGCCGAGAAGATCTGCAAGGTGATGGACCTGGCCCTGCGGAACGGGGCGCCCGTGGTGGGGCTCAACGACTCCGGCGGCGCCCGCATCCAGGAGGGGGTCGCCTCGCTCGGCGGATACGCCGACATCTTCCTCCGCAACACCCTGGCCTCCGGCGTGGTGCCGCAGCTCTCGGTGATCCTCGGGCCCTGCGCGGGTGGCGCGGTGTACAGCCCCGCGATCACCGACTTCATCTTCATGGTCCGCGGCGTGAGCTACATGTTCGTGACCGGGCCCAACGTGGTGAAGACGGTCACCCACGAGGACGTGAGCTTCGACCAGCTGGGCGGCGCCGACGTCCACGGCGGCACCAGCGGGGTCGCGCACTTCGTGCACGACAGCGAGCCGGCCTGCCTCGCGGCGGTGCGGGCGCTGCTGGCCTACCTGCCGTCGAACAACCTCGAGGAGCCGCCCGGGCGCGGCCTCGCCGGGAACGACCCGGAGGACCGGCGCGAGGAGCGGCTGCTCGATCTCATCCCCGACACGCCGGCGAAGCCCTACGACATGCACGAGGTCCTGCGCCTCGTGGCCGACCGCGACTCGCTGCTCGAGGTCCAGCCGGACTACGCCGGGAACATCATCACCAGCTTTGCCCGGCTGGGGGGACGACCGGTCGGGATCGTCGCCAACCAGCCGGCGGTGCTGGCCGGCGTGCTCGACATCGCCGCTTCGCTCAAGGCGGCGCGGTTCATCCGGTTCTGCGACTGCTTCAATCTCCCGGTGGTGACCTTCGTGGACGTGCCGGGCTTCCTGCCGGGGGTGGCCCAGGAGCACGGCGGCATCATCAAGCACGGTGCCAAGCTGCTGTACGCCTATTGCGAGGCCACGGTCCCCAAGCTCACCGTCATCACCCGCAAGGCGTATGGCGGGGCCTATGACGTCATGAGCAGCAAGCACATCCGGGGGGACCTGAACCTGGCCTGGCCCAGCGCCGAGATCGCGGTGATGGGACCCAAGGGCGCGGTGGAGATCCTGTTCAAGAAGGAGATCGAGCAGGCCGCCGACCGCGAGGGCGAGACCGCGCGGCGGATCCGCGAGTACACCGAGACCTTTGCCAATCCGTACCTCGCCGCCTCCCGCGGCTTCCTCGACGACGTGATCGATCCGCGCGACACCCGGCCCCGCCTGATCGATGCGCTCCGCACCCTCGCCACCAAGCGCGACCGCAACCCCGCCCGCAAGCACGGCAACCTCCCGCTGTAGGCCGCCGCATCTGCTTGACCCGTCATTCATGAATGCCTGACTATGGAGAGCGTTCCGCTCGGCATTGACGAGTCATGAATCCGCGCCATATCCTGTGCGTGCCGCCGTGATCTCCATCACGTCTCGCGGCCTCCTCCCCAGCCGTCGTCATTCATGAGCAGTGCCGGTCAGCCTCGCGACAGGCCGGGGGTCGGACTCCACCTCACCCCCCATTGCAGGAGAATCGTCCATGCGTTTGTCCCCGTTGGTGGCCGTTGCCGGGGTGCTCCTGTCGGCTGCGCCGCTCGGAGCGGTCCCCGCCTACGCCAGGCAGACCGGCTTTGCCTGCTCCCAATGCCACAGCCAGCACTTCCCCTCACTGAACGAATTCGGCCGCCACTTCAAGCTGGACGGCTTCACCTTGATCGGGAACTCCGCCAAGGTGGAAGGCACCCGCCTGTCGCTGCCCGCAGGACTCAACGCCAGTCTGTTCCTCAAGCTCCGGCTGCAGAAGACCAACGGCGATGACGCGGCCAACGCGCGCAGTACCAACTCCGGCGAGCTGCAGTTTCCCGATGAGTTTGCCCTGCTGTTGGCCGGGCGGGTCAGCGAGAACATCGGGTTCATCCTGGAGGGGCAGCTGCCCACGGGGGGCGCCGCGGTCCTGGCCAGCTTCAAGATGCCCTTCAGCTATGAAGTCGGCCGGGTGCAGGCGTCGGTGATTCCCTACACCACCGATGCGCTCGGCGCCTCGTATGGGTTCGAGCTGCTGAACACCGGCGCGGTGCGGAACATCCGCTTCATGGAGCATCGCAACGACTTCTCCGCCCAGCAGTACGTCGGGACAGCCACCGCGGCCTCGGGCGCGGCGTTCGTGGTCGGCAATCAGCGCTTCTTCGCCAATCTGAGCGTCTGGTCGCCGATCCACCTGGCGGCCGTCGACGGGCTCGCGAGTCCGCTCCCGCGCGCCAACTACGCCCGGCTCGCGTTCCTGCCCAAGGTCGGGAAGTGGGATGTGGGTTTCGGCGGGCAGGCGTGGTTCGGCACGGCCCGGGTCGATGATGGCAGCGGGAATGGCACCGTGACCTCGCTCGCGACCAAGGCCTGGGCCGTGGATGCGCAGGCGCAGGGCCAGCTCGGGAAGATGCCGCTCGGGGTCTTCGCCAGCTACGCCAGTTCGGCCGCCAGCGACGCGGGTGAAGATCCCAATGTCTTCAACGGCGGGCCCCGGGCCCGGAAGGCCTTCGCGATCTCCGGCGAACTCGGCGTCCTCCCCGAGCGTGGCAGCGTGCTGCTGGCGTATCGCCACGGCGATACCGGCGCCGCGAGCAACCACCAGGACCGGGCGCTCACCGTCGGTGGCATCTACCACCTCCACCAGAACGTCCAGTTCCAGGTGAACTACACCTTCCGGTCGGGAGACGCGTTCGATCCACAGCCAGCCAACGGGGACCAGCTCCTCACCGCGATGCTGGCCGCTGCCTTCTAGGGGTCGCGGGGCGGGTGGGGGCAGGGCCCCCACCCGCTCCACGGTGCCTCCTGCCCTAGCGCATCCCCGTACCGCGCCCTAGCTTACGCCCTGATGGCCTGTCCCTCCACCCGCATCCTCGCTGCGGCACTCTGTGCCTGCTCCGTGGCCACTGACCTCCTCGGTCAGGCCGCGGTCGATCCGTCGGTTGCGCCCCGCGCCATGCAGCTCGCGCGCGCCGGTGCCCGCACCGAGGCCACCGAGATGCTCGGCCGCTATCTGGCCACCGCCCCCGATGACGGCGCCGCATGGCGCGCCCTCGGCTGGTTCTACCTGCTCGATGCCCGGCAGTGGCATGACCGCGGGCACGTTGGCGATCCCGCCGGTGCGCTCTTCCTCGACTTCGCCGGCGCCGCCCTCGACCAGGCGCTGCGCGGCGCCACCGATTCCGCGCTCCTGCTGCGCGCCACCGTCGACCGGGAACGGATGATGCTCGGCGTGGAGCTCAGGGGCTGGGCCCAGGCACGCGCCGCCGGGTTCCCGCCCGAGGGTGGCACGGCGCCGGACTACGTCCGGGAACTCGGCCTCAACCTCCTCGCCTCCTGCCCGGTGGGTGGCGTGCTGGTCACCGGCACCGACCTCGAGGCCACGGCGGTCTGGGGGGTGGTCTTCGGCGAGGGCGCCCGCCCGGACCTCCTGCTCCTCCTCCCGGAGCAATACGCCGACGACTCCGTCTACCGCGCGGCGATGCTCGTGACCCTCGGCGCCACGACGGCGCTGCCGGTGGACTCGGCGCTCGCCGAGGCGGCCCAACGCCGGCCCATCTGCCTGACACCCGGCGTGCCCGCCGGGGTGGCGCCCCCGGTCCCCACCGCCGTCTTCCGGCTGGTGCGGGTGGCCGGCGTGCCTGCGGCGGTCGATCCCATGCCCCTGTCCATCGTGGACCTCCTCGAGGTGGAGCTGGCGCAGCCGAACGCCGTCGAGGGCGAGGTCCTCGGGCTGTACCAGGCGGCGGCCCGCGCCAACCCGCTCCTGTGCACCACGCTGCTCCTCCCGCTCGGTATCCACCACCGCTCGGCCTGCCGCGACTGATCCGCACCGCCTGATGCAGCCCCGCCGTTGCCCGCCAGCCGCCGGCCGTTCCCGGTCCGGCGCGGCCCGCGTCACATGACCCGCTTCCATCGCGTGCTCGTCGCCAACCGGGGCGAGATCGCGCTCCGGATCATCCGGGCGTGCCACGAGGAGGGACTCGAGGCGGTCGCGGTGTACTCCGAGGCCGACCGCCTCTCCCCGCACGTGCGCGCCGCCGATCACGCCATCGCCATCGGTCCGCCGGCGCCGGGCGAGAGCTACCTCCGCATCGACCGCCTGCTGGCCGCGGCGCGGGAGGGTGGGGCCGGTGCGGTGCACCCGGGCTACGGCTTCCTGGCCGAGCGGGCGCCCTTTGCCCAGGCGGTGACCGACGCGGGCCTGGTGTGGATCGGTCCCCCCGCGGCGGCCATCACCGCCATGGGCGACAAGACCGAAGCCCGCCGTCGGATGCAGGCGGCGGGGGTGCCGATCGTGCCCGGCCTCACCCTGCCGATCACCGAGCCGGCCGCCGCGATCGGCGCCGCCCTGGAGATCGGCTACCCGGTGCTGGTGAAGGCCGCCGCGGGCGGGGGCGGGAAGGGCATGCGCGTGGTGCATCGTGCCGAGGAGCTCGAAGCCGCCCTCACGGCCGCCGCCTCGGAAGCATTGAAGGCCTTCGGCGATCCGGGCGTCTACCTCGAGAAGTATGTGGAGCGCCCGCGGCACGTCGAGATCCAGATCCTCTCCGACCACGCCCGCACCGTGCACCTCGGCGAACGGGAGTGCTCCATCCAGCGCCGGCACCAGAAGCTGGTCGAGGAGGCCCCCTCGGCGGCCGTGAGTCCCGAGCTGCGGGAGCGCATGGGACAGGCTGCGGTGGCCGCCGCCCTCGCCGTGGACTACCGCGGCGCCGGCACCTGCGAATTCCTGCTCGCCGCCGATGGGTCGTTCTACTTCCTGGAGATGAACACCCGCATCCAGGTGGAGCACCCGGTGACCGAGCTGGTCTACGGCGTGGACCTGGTCCGGGAGCAGCTGCGGATTGCGCAGGGCCTGCCCATGCGGCTGCCGGCGGGGTCGCTGGCCCCCCGGGGCTGGGCGCTCGAGTGCCGCATCACCAGCGAAGATCCCGCGAACGGCTTCCTGCCGGCGACCGGGCGGATCGAGTACCTGCGGATCCCGGCGGGGCCCGGCGTGCGCTGGGACGGAGGGTTCGAGGCCGGGAATGAAGTGACCCTGTATTACGACTCGCTGCTCGGGAAGGTGATCGTCTGGGCCCCGGACCGCGCCGAGGCGCTGGTCCGGATGCGCCGGGCGCTCGAGGAGCTGGTGGTCACGGGCGTCGCCACCAACCAGGCCTTTCACCTCCGGCTGCTGGACGACCCCGACTTCCGGCGCGCGGCCATCGACAGCCAGTTCCTCGACCGGCGGCCCGACCTGCTCGAGCCGCCCCGCGACGAGGCGCGCCTGCTCGCCATCGCCGTGGCGGCGGCGCTCGCCGAGGAGGAGGCGCGCCAGCGCCGGCGGCCCACGGTGGCCGGGGATGCCGCCGGCCAGTCCGCCTGGCGGGCGGCGGGATTGCGGGAGGGTCTACGCTGACCCGCATCCTCCGGCTCGCGGGCGGCGGCGATGGGGTGGGGCGGCTGGAGGACGGGCGCGCGGTCTTCGTGCCCCGGACCGCGCCCGGCGACCTGGTGGAACTGACGGCCATCGAGGGCCGGGCGCGCTTTGCGCGCGCCAGGGTGGCCCAGGTGGTGGAGCCCGGGTCCGGTCGCGTGTCGCCGCGATGCGTGCACTACGAGCGCGAGCTCTGTGGCGGGTGCCAGCTGCAGCACCTCGACCCCCCCACACAGCTCGAGGCCAAGCGGCAGATCGTGGCCGACGCCCTGGTCCGGATCGGGCGGCTCGAGGTCAGCGTGCCACCGCTGGTGCCGGCGGAAGCGGCGTGGGAGTACCGCAGCCGGATCACCCTCGCGCTGGCGCCGGGGCGACGGCACGCGGGCTACCACCCCCTCGACCGCCCCGACCGGGTCTTTCCGCTGGAGCGCTGCCACCTGGCCCGGCCCGAGCTGATGGTGCTCTGGGATGCCGTGCGCGGTGCCCTGCCACTGCTCCCCGCCGACAGCCAGCAGCTGGTGCTCCGGGTAGACCGCGCGGGGGGCCTGCACGTCGTGGTCAAGGCGACGGGGGGCCAGGCCTGGACCGCCGGGCCGCGCCTGCGGGAGCGGCTGGCCGCCCGCGGGGTGGCGGCCACCATCTGGTGGCAGCCGGATCAGGGAGCGCTGCGGGTGATGGCCGGCGACCGGAGCGCCCTGCCGGCGACGGTCTTCGAGCAGGTGCATCCCGGCCTGGCCGACCGCATCCGGGCCGAGGCGGTGGCCGCCCTGGGTGCGCTCGGCGGGGTGCACGCCTGGGACCTGTATGCCGGGATCGGTGAGACCACCGAGGCACTGCTCGCGGGCCGTGCGCAGGTGAGCAGCGTCGAGCTCGATCGGCAGGCTGTGGAGTACGCCACGGCGCGCGGCCCGGTCGGAAGCAATGTGTCCCGGCACCAGGGCAGGGTGGAGGCCGTCGTCGGGACCCTGCCGACCCCCGGGGTCGTGATCACCAACCCGCCGCGGGCGGGGATGGCGCCGGAGGCGCTCGCCGCGATCCGGGCGGCCCACCCCGGGCGGGTGGTGTACATCAGCTGCGATCCGGCGACCCTCGCGCGGGACCTCGCGGTGCTCTGCGCCACGACCGAGGACGCGCCGGGGTTCCGGCTGCGCTCAGTGCAGGCCTACGACCTGTTTCCCCAGACGGCCCACGTCGAGACCGTCGCGGTCCTGGAGGGCTGAGTGAAGTACTTCGTCACGGTGCAGGGGCGGGAGGTGGAGGTCGAGGTGGACGGGGCGCGGGTGCGGGTGGATGGCCATCCGGCGGTGGCCCACCTGACCGTGGTGCCCGGGACCCCGCTGCGGCACCTCCTCCTGGATGGCGCCTCGCTCACCCTGGCCGCGGATGCCGGTGCCCCCGGGGAGTGGGGGGTGCTGGTCCATGGGACCCGGGTGGATGCCCGGGTGGTGGACGAGCGAACCCGGCACATCCAGAGCCTGACCGGGGGCGGGGGGGGGCCGGCCGCCGCGGTCCAGCTCAAGGCGCCGATGCCCGGGCTGGTGGTGCGGGTCCTGGTGGTGGCGGGGCAGTCGGTCGCCCCCGGGCAGGGGCTTATCGTGCTGGAAGCCATGAAGATGGAGAACGAGCTCCGGGCGGCGGCGGCTGGCGTGGTGGCGGAGATCCGGGTGGTTCCGGGGGTGGCGGTGGACAAGGGACAGGTGCTCGTGGAGTTCTCCCCACCCTCCGGGCCTTGACCTAACCCCTTTGCCTAGGCTAGTTTTCAAGTCTGTGCGCTTTCAGGACTTCACATTGGGGCACGCTGTCCGATGAACACATTTTCCGCCAAGCCGAGCGACATCACCCACGAATGGCATGTCGTGGACGCGGCCGACGTTCCCCTTGGCCGGCTCGCGAGCCAGGTCGCCCAGCTCATCCGGGGCAAGCACAAGCCCACGTTCACCCGCCACATGGACGGCGGGGACTTCGTGGTGGTGGTGAACGCCGAGAAGGTCCGGCTCACCGGCCGCAAGCTGGAGCAGAAGCGGCACTTCCATCACACCGGCTACATGGGCCACGAGCGCTTCACCCCGGTCAAGAACATCCTCCAGGGCAAGTTCCCGGAGCGGGTGATCGAGCACGCCGTGTTCGGCATGCTGCCCAAGAACTCGCTGACCAAGCAGAAACTCCGCACGAAGCTCAAGGTCTACGCCGGGGAGTCGCATCCCCACGCCGCCCAGCAGCCCGTGCCGTACTCCGTGACCCCGAAGGCCAAGTAACCATGAGCGGAAAGCCTGAATTTCGCTGGCAGGCCGTCGGCCGCCGCAAGACGAGCGTGGCGCGGGTGTACCTGACCCCGGGCACCGGCAAGTGGGACATCAACGGGCGCACGCTCGGTGACTACTTCCCGCGGCCGTCCCTGGTGCAGCACATTCAGCAGTCCTTCTCGGCCACCGACACCCTCGGCGCGTTCGACGTGAAGGCGCACGTCAACGGCGGTGGGCAGGCGGGGCAGGCGGGCGCCATGCGGCACGCCATCGCCCGGGCGCTGGTCGAGGCCGATGGCCAGCACCGCGCCAAGCTGCGGGCCAACGGCCTCCTCACCCGCGACCCGCGGGCGGTGGAGCGGAAGAAGCCGGGCCGCGCGGGCGCCCGGAAGCGGTTCCAGTTCTCGAAGCGCTAGTCGCTACCCGGGCGCGCGCCCCGGTGCGCGCCCGTCACCACGCACGTCGCGGGATCGCCGGCAGGGTGCCCTGGCAACGGGGTTTGCCGGCGAGATGAACGCGGCGGACGATCAACCCTCACCGACGAAGGCGGCACCACCCCGATGGCTCAGCCCCAGCTGCAGGACCTCCTCGAAGCCGGCGTGCATTTCGGTCACCAGACGCGCCGGTGGAATCCCAAGATGCGCCGGTTCATTTTCGCCGAGCGCTCCGGGATCTACATCATCGATCTCCAGAAGACCCTCAAGCAGATCCTGGCGGCCCAGGAGCTGCTCAAGAGCGTCGTGCTCAAGGGTGAGGGCGTGCTCTTCGTCTGCACCAAGAAGCAGCTCAAGGGGATCGTCCAGTCCGAGGCGGCCAACAGCGCGTCGTGGTGGGTCACCGAGCGGTGGCTCGGCGGCATGCTGACGAACTTCCAGACCATCAAGAAGCAGATCCGCCGGCTGCGCGACCTCGAGCAGGGTTCGGCCGAGGGCGAGTTCGAGAACTACACCAAGAAGGAAAAGCTGCTGTTCGAGCGGGAGCGCGAGAAGCTGCTGCGCAACCTCGAGGGCATCAAGCAGATGGGCCGGCTCCCCGGGGCGCTGTTCGTGGTCGACGCCAAGAAGGAGAAGATCGCCGTCCAGGAGGCCAACAAGCTCGGCATCCCGGTGGTGGCGATCGTCGACACCAACGCGGACCCGGACGTGATCACGGTGCCGATCCCCGGCAACGACGACGCCATCCGGTCGGTCTCCCTGATCACCGGGGCGCTGGCCGAGGTGATCCGTGAGGCGCGGGCCCAGAGCCCGCTGCGCGAGGCGGTCGAGGACAGCGACGCCGAGACCTACAGCACCGACGGCGGCTCGGAAGGGGACCCGGAGGACCGCAAGAAGCGCCGGACCCGGCGCAAGCGGCGGCCCAAGCCGGAGGCCATCGCCGCCCGGATCAAGAACGGTGAGGCGGGCGGGGACGCCCCGGCGAGCGACACCGACGCATAACGCGGGCACCCGTGGCCCCGTTGCAGGCGCTGCCGCCGTCCCCGGCCCCCTGGGCCCCGGACGGCGGCTTCCTATAGGCGAACTGGCATGGGCGTCCCCCCGGGGCGCCATTCACGCATCACGAACAAGGATTGGGCAATGAGCGAGCCGATTTCGGCGAAGTTGGTGGCGGAGCTCCGGGCGCGGACCGGCGCGGGGATGATGGACTGCAAGGCCGCGCTCCAGGAGGCCAATGGGGACCTCGAGAAGGCCGGCGAGATCCTGCGCAAGAAGGGCATCGCCAAGGCCGAGAAGCGCAGCGACCGCAGCGCCTCGCAGGGCCTCGTGGTGATCGAGACCGCGGCGGACGGCCGGGACGCCGGGATGATCGAGCTCAACTGCGAGACCGACTTCGTCGCCAAGAACGACGACTTCATCGCGCTCGCCCGTGACCTGGCGAAGCATGCCCTCGCGCACGCGCCGCAGGGCGTGCACCCGGGCAGCGCCATCGAGGGCCAGCCCTTCCGGGGCGCCACCGTCGGCGAGGCGGTGAAGAGCGTCTCGGGGAAGACGGGCGAGGCGATGGCGCTCAAGCGGGTGGCCCGCTTTGCCCAGGCCGGGGGCCAGGTCGCGACCTACCTGCACTTCAACCACATGCTCGGCGTGCTGATCAACCTCGAGGGCCCCGCCGGCGAGGCGCTCGCTGGCCTCGGCAAGGAGCTCGGGTTCCACATCGCCTCGGCGGATCCCCAGCCCCTGGGCGTGGCGGAGGCGGACCTCGACGCCGCCCTGGTGGCCCGCGAGCGGCGGATCGCGGAGGAGCAGGTGGCCCAGGAGGGCAAGCCGGAGAACATCCGGGCCAAGATCGTCGACGGCAAGGTCCGTAAGTTCGTCAGCGACCGCACCCTGCTGGGCCAGGCCTTCGTGAAGGATGACAAGAAGACCATCGCGGACCTGGTGAAGGACGCCACCAAGGCCGCCGGCGGCGCCATTGCCGTGCGGGGCTTTGCGCGGTTCAAGGTCGGGGAGGGCTGATGCGCCGCGCGTACACCCGCGCGCTGCTCAAGCTCTCCGGGGAAGCGCTCGCCGGGGACAAGGGCTACGGCCTGGACTACCGGGTGGTGGACGCCTTTGCCGAGGAGCTGCTGCGCGTGCACGCGCGCGGGGTGCAGCTGTCGCTGGTGGTGGGCGGCGGCAACATCCTGCGCGGCACCTCCGCCAGCAAGGAAGGGCTCGACCGCGTCTCCGCCGACTACATGGGGATGCTGGCCACGGTGATCAACGCCCTGGCGGTCCAGGACATCCTGGAGCGCAAGGGCGTCCAGACCCGGGTCATGACCGCCATCCGCATGGAATCGCTCGCCGAGCCCTACATCCGGCGTCGCGCGCTGCGGCACATGGAAAAGGGGCGGCTGGTTATCTTTGCGGGGGGCACCGGCAATCCCTATTTCTCCACCGACACCGCCGCGGTGCTGCGGGCGCTCGAGGTGGAGGCCGAGGTCATCCTCAAGGGGACCAACGTGGACGGGATCTACACCGCGGACCCGCGGAAGGACCCCACCGCCGAGCTCATCCCCGAGCTGACCTTCCAGGACGCCCTGGTGAACGGGTACGAAGTGATGGACCGCAGTGCCTTCGGGCTGTGCCAGACCAACAAGCTGCCGATCGTCGTCTTCAACATGAACCTCGCCGGCAACCTGGACCGGGTGCTGCAGGGCGCCGCGGTCGGGACCATCGTCCAATGACCACCATTCCCGAGCTGATCAAGCACGCCAGGGACCTGATGCACAAGGCGGTGGAGAACACCCGCCGCGAGTTCTCTGGCATCCGGACCGGCAAGGCCACCACCTCGCTCCTCGACATCGTGCGGGTCGAGGCCTACGGCAACACCATGCCCCTCAACCAGGTGGCGATGGTCGCGGCCCCCGAGCCCCGGATGCTGACGGTGCAGCCGTTCGACAAGGGGCTGAGCCAGGCCATTGAGAAGGCCATCCGCGACTCCGACCTGGGGCTCAACCCGGCGAGCCAGGGCGGCCTGATCCGGGTGCCGATCCCCGCGCTCACCGAGGAGCGCCGCCGGGACCTCGTCCGCGTGATGCACAAGCTCGGCGAGGAGGGGCGGGTCGCGGTGCGGCATGCGCGCGGCGAGGCGCACGCCAAGATCAAGAAGGTCGAGAAGGTCGCCGAGGACGACAAGACCCGCGGCGAGAAGGAGCTGCAGAAGGTCACGGACGAGCACATCAAGCAGATCGATGCCCTGATCGCCGCCAAAGAGGCGGAGATCCTGGAAGTCTGAGTCCATGACGGACGAGTTGCTCCGGCAGGTGAAGCTGAACGGCGCGCTGCCGGCGCACGTCGCCATCATCATGGACGGCAACGGCCGCTGGGCGCGAGGACGCGCGCTCCCGCGGCCGTTTGGCCACAAGGCCGGGATGAAGGCGGTGCGCGAGGTGGTCGAGGGGGCGCTCGCCGCGGGGGTCGAGGTGCTCTCCCTGTTCGCGTTCAGCCAGGAGAACTGGCAGCGGCCCGCGGAGGAGATCGGCGCGCTGATGGGGCTGCTGGAGGAGTACATCGCGCGCGAGATGGCCGACCTCAAGGAACAGGGCGTCGTGGTCCGCTTCCTCGGCGACCTCGACCGGCTCCCCGTCTCCCAGCGCGCGGCAGTGGACCGGCTCATGTCCCACACCTCGGGCGGCCGGCGGCTCTCGCTCAACATCCTGATCTCGTACGGCTCCCGTGCCGAGCTGGCGCGGGCGGCGCGGCTGCTGGCGGAGGAGGTGCGGGCCGGCCGGATGGACCCCGCCGACGTCGACGAGGACGCGATCTCACGCCGGCTTTACACCTCTGCCTGGCCCGATCCCGACCTCCTCATCCGCACTTCCGGCGAGCTCCGGATCTCCAACTTCATGCTGTGGCAGCTGGCCTACGCCGAGCTCTTCGTCACCCCGGTGCTGTGGCCCGACTTCACCCGCCAGCACCTCTGGGAAGCCATCCTCGAGTACCAGCGCCGCGACCGCCGGTTCGGTAAGGTCTCGGTCTAGCCCCCCTCGATGGCGTCCAACCTCACGCAGCGCGTCGCCTTTGCCGTCGTCGCGATCCCCGCGGCGCTCGGCGTCGTCTACCTCGGGGGGTGGCCGCTGGTGGCTGTGGTGTCGGCCGCCGCGGTGCTCGGCGCCCGCGAGTTGTACGACTTTGCCCGCCGTCAGGGTGTCGCGCCGCTCACGCGGTTCGGCCTCGGGTCCGCTGCCCTGGTGCCGGTGCTCGCCTATCTCGGCGTCTCCGGCTCGGCGGCGGTTGCGGCCTGGGCCTGGTTCCTTGCCGCCCTCTGGATGGTGGCGCTGCTGACCCTGACCCTGGTGCGCCGGCAGCCCGACCAGCATCCCTTTGCCGTGTCGGCGGCCACCGCCTTCGGGGTGCTGTATCCCGCGGGGCTCGCCGCGTTCCTCATCCCGATCCGGCACGGGGCCTTCGGCCCCATGTCGTGGGCCGGCGCCTGGCTGGTGTTCTTCCCGCTGGTGATCACCTGGGTGTGCGACACCGCCGCGATGTTCGGCGGGCGGGCGATGGGCGGGCCCAAGCTCTGGCCCTCGGTGAGCCCGGGCAAGACCTGGTCGGGTTCACTGGCGGGGGTGGCCGGCGCGCTGGCCACGGTGCCGGTGATGAACGCCCTGGTGCTCGAGCGCCTCGGCGTGGCGCTGCCGCTGGGGCAGGGACTCGCCTTCGCGCTCGCGCTCGGGATCCTGGGACAGGTGGGCGACCTCGCCGAGTCGCTCTACAAGCGCGAGGTCGGGGTGAAGGACAGCTCCGCCCTGATCCCCGGGCACGGCGGGGTGCTCGACCGGTTTGACTCGCTGTACTTCGTGCTGCCGGTGTCCGCCGCGTTGTACCGCCTGTTCGGCCAGCTCTGATGTCCGCCCGCGCGCCGCTCGGGGTGGCGATCCTCGGCTCCACGGGGTCGATCGGCACGAGCGCCCTGCAGGTGCTCGACCGGCAGCGCGACCGGTTCCGGGTGGTGGCCCTCACCGCGCGCGACAACCGGGAGGCGCTGGAGCGCCAGGTCCGCGCGTGGGCGCCACGGCTCTCCGGGCTGGTGGCGGACCGGGGGGCGGAACTCCTGGTGGAAGCCGCCACGCATCCCGACGCCGACATCGTGCTCAACGCCGTGGTGGGGGCCGCCGGCCTCGACGCGACCCTGGCCGCGCTCCGGGCCGGCAAGCGGGTGGCGCTCGCCAACAAGGAGACGCTGGTCATGGCCGGCGACCTGGTGCGCGAGGCGTGCGCCGCCGGGCGCGGCGAACTGGTGCCGGTCGATTCCGAGCACAGCGCGGTGCTGCAGTGCCTGGCGGGGCGGGACCAGGGGGTGGCCCGCCTGATCCTGACGGCGAGCGGCGGGCCGTTCCGCGAGTGGCCCGCCGACCGGATCGCCGCGGCGACGGTGGCGGAGGCGCTCAACCACCCGACCTGGCGGATGGGGAACAAGATCACCGTCGACAGCGCCACCCTGGCCAACAAGGCGCTGGAGGTGATCGAGGCGCACTACCTCTTCCAGCTGCCGTACGACGCGCTGGAGGTGGTGGTGCACCCGCAGAGCATCGTCCACGCCTTCGTGGAGTTCTGCGACGGCAGCGTGATCGGGCAGCTCGGCTTTCCGTCGATGGAGCTGCCGATCCTGTATGCCCTGACGCACCCGGAGCGCCTGCCGGATGCCGGGGTGCGCCGGTTCGACCCCGTGGCGATCGGCTCGCTGACGTTCGAACCGGTGCGGGCCGAGGTGTTCCGGGCCTACGGGGCCGGGGTGGCGGCGGGGCGGGCGGGCGGGACGGCGCCGACGGTGTTCAACGCGGCCAACGAGGTGGCGGTCGCCGCCTTCCTCGACGGCCGGATCGCCTTCCGGCGCATCGCCGAGGTGATCGAGCAGGTGCTGCAGGCCCACCGGATCGAACCGGTGCGCGAACTCGAGACTGTCCGTGCCGCGGACCAGTGGGCCCGCGCGCACGCGCATGGAGTGCTGGCGTGACGCTCATCCACAACATCTGGCCGCTGGTGGTCACCCTCGGCGTGCTCATCTTCGTGCACGAGCTGGGGCACTTTCTCGCCGCCAAGTGGGCCGGCATCCGGGTGCATCGCTTCGCCATCGGCATGGGGAACCCGATCCCCGGCCTGCGGGTGCGGAAGGGGCACACCGAGTACGCGCTCTGCTGGCTGCCGCTGGGCGGCTACGTGAAGATGGCCAGCCAGGAGGAGGCGGTCAGCAGCAGCGCGCTCGAAGGCAGCGATCCCGACGGCCGCCCCGAGGGCGCCCCCCCGGTGGAGCCGCACGAGTACTTCGAGGCCAAGCCGGTGTGGAAGCGGATGATCGTGATCCTTGCCGGGGTCACGATGAACACGCTGCTCGCCTGGTTCACCTTCACCGGCCTCGCCTTCCGGAACGGGGAGCAGATCGACCCGGTGACCACCGTCGGCGGCGTGGTCACCGACAGCCTGCCGGCCGGCGCCGAGGGGCTGGCCACCCTCCGCCCGGGAGACCGCATCGTCTCGATCGATGGCGACACGGTGACCTCGTGGAACGACGTGGAGCAGGGGATCAGCAGCGGGGGGGCCGACTCGGTGGCCATCGGGCTCGCGGACGGCCGGATGGTGGTCCTCCACATCCATCCCGCCGCGCTCACCGACCGGGTCCGGGCCACCCTGGCGCTGGCGCCGTATCACCAGCCGGTGGCCGACATGGTCGAGGCGGGCCGCCCTGCCGCCCGCGCCGGCGTGCAGCCGGGCGACACGGTGGTGGCGGTCAACGGGGAGCCGGTGATGCAGTGGGACGGGCTGGTCCGCCAGATCCGGGCCTCCGCCGGCACCCCGATGCAGTGGACCCTGGGCCGGGACAGTGGACGGGTGACCGTGGCGGTGACGCCCGATCCCACCGCGGAGGGGGCACTGACGGTGGGCAAGGTCGGGGTGGCCTTCCGGGCGGCGGTGCAGTTCGAGAGCAGCCCCTACACGCTGGGCGGCGCGCTGGCCGCCGGGCTGCACGCCACGGGGCAGGCCTCGACGCAGATCTTCCGGACGCTGCAGGGCCTGCTCTCGGCGCGGATTTCCAGCCGGGAGGTCGGCGGCCCGATCCTCATCGGCCAGATGGCGGCGCAGAGCGCGCGCATGGGGGCGGAGCAGTTCATGGCCTTCATGGCGCTGGTCTCGGTGAACCTGGCGGTGCTCAACCTGCTCCCGGTCCCGATTCTCGACGGCGGCCAGTTCCTGTTCCTGCTGGCGGAGGGCATCCGCCGCCGGCCGCTGTCGCTCAAGCTCCGCGAGCGGCTGACGATCGTGGGCTTCGTCATGATCGTGATGCTCATGGTCCTGGCCTTCAAGAACGACCTGGCGCGCAACTGGGATGGCATCCTCGGCTGGTTCCGCGGCCTGTTCGGCGGCTAGCCGGGCCCGCCCCGGCGCGGCTGCGACCCCGCCGCGCCGCCCGGCATCCCTGACCGCGGACGGCCGGGCCGGCCCGGCCCCGCGGTCGACCCCCTGGCACCAACCCTCGCGACCCCTGGACCTATGACCCTGCTGACCCTCGAGCACGTCACCAAGCGCTACGGCCAGGTCACCGCCGTGGACGACGTGAGCTTCGCGGTGGATCGCGGCCAGGTGGTGGGCTTCCTCGGCCCCAACGGGGCGGGCAAGTCCACCACCATGCGCATGATCACCCAGTATCACGACCCCGACGGCGGCCGGATCCTCTTTGATGGGGTGCCGCTGGCCGAGGCCGGCCGCGAGGCCAAGCGTCGGGTGGGGTACCTGCCGGAGAACAACCCGCTCTACACCGAGATGCTGGTGTCCGAGTACCTGGCCTTCCATGGCAGGCTCCGCGACCTGGCGGGGCGGGCGCTGGCCGGCGCCACCGATGACGCCGTGGCCGCCACCGGACTCGAGGCGGTGTTCTACCGCCCCATCGGGGAGCTCTCCAAGGGCTACCGGCAGCGGGTGGGGCTCGCCGCCGCGATCCTGCACCGCCCGGACCTCCTGGTGCTCGACGAGCCGACCGAGGGCCTCGATCCCAACCAGCGGGTGGAGATCCGGCAGCTCATCAGCCACCTGGGCCGGGATCGCACGGTGCTCCTTTCGACGCACATCCTGACGGAGGCGCAGCACGTCGCCAGCCGGCTGCTCATCATCAACCGCGGGCGGCTCGCTGCCGACGGGCCGGTGGAGGAGCTGGTGAGCCGCGCCGGCGGGCAGGTGCACGTGAGCGTGGAGGCGAGCGGGGCCGGCGTCGCGGAGCGGCTGCGCGCCCTGCCCGGGGTCCACGCGGCGGAGGTCACGGAGGACGGGGACCGGGTGCGGGTGCGGCTGGCCGCGGCCGCGGCGGAGGACATCCGTCCGCTCATCTTCCGTACCGCGCAGCAAGCGGGCTGGACGCTCTACGAGCTGCACCTGGAAGCCGGCAGCCTGGAGGACCTCTTCCGCGACCTCACCGGGAAGGGGGCGGCTGCGTGACGCCGATCCTCATCCTGGCCCGGCGCGAGGTCAAGGCGCTGTTCGACAACCCGGCCGGCTACGTGCTGCTCGCGGTGTTCCTGGTGGCCAACGCGTTCTTCTTCTTCGGCGCCGCCTACCTCACCAGCAGCGCCTCGCTCCGGCCGATGCTGGAGATCCTGCCCAAGCTGCTGCTGTTCTTTGCCCCGGCGGTGGCCATGCGGTCGCTGGCGGAGGACGCCCGCACCGGCCAGCTGGAGGTGCTGCTGGCCCAGCCCATCAATGAACTGCAGCTGCTGCTCGGGAAGTACCTCGGGGTGGTCTGCTTCCTGGCCATCGCCCTGCTGCTCACGCTGCCGGTCCCGCTGGGCCTCACCCTCGGGGCCGAGCTGGCGTGGGGGCCGATCGTGGCCCAGTACGTCGGCTCCCTGCTGCTCATCGCGGCGTTCGCGGCGATCGGGGTCTGGGCCTCGTGCATCACCCGGAGCCAGATCACGGCGTTCATCACCGGCGTGGCGGTGATGTTCGTGCTGGTGCTGCCGGGCCTCATCAACCCGCTGATCGTGGGGCTCTCGCCCCGGCTCGGCCTGGTGGCCGACCGGCTCGGCGTCCTCACCCACTTCGGGACCATCGGCCGCGGGGTGATCGACCTGCGCGACGCGACCTACTTCGTGTCCCTCGCGGCGATCTTCCTGACGCTCGCCTTCGGCTCGCTGCTGGCCCGCAGGCTGGCGGTGGGCCAGGCGCCGGTGCGCCGCCTCCGCCTCGGGGTGCTGCTCCTGGTCGGCGCGCTGGTGCTGGTGAACCTGCTGGGCAGCTACATCGGCGGCCGCCTCGACCTCACCCCCGGCCGGGCGTACACGCTGTCCTCGGCCACGCGCCAGCTGGTCCGCGAGCTGCCGGACATCGTCACCATCAAGCTCTTCGCGTCCGACGAACTGCCCGCCGAGGTGGCGCTGATCAAGCGCGACCTGGACGACCTGCTGCGCGACTTCCGCGAGGCGGGGCAGGGCCGCATCCGGATCGTGGAACGCAACCCCGCCACCGACGCCGAGGCGCGCAAGGACGCCCAGGCGCTGGGCATCACCGCGGTGCAGTTCAACGTGGTGGGCAAGTCCGAGCTCCAGGTCAAGGAAGGCTACCTCGGCCTGGTGGTGCAGTACGCCAACGGCAGTGAGCCGATCCCGGTCGTGCGCCGCACCGACGACCTCGAGTACCGGCTGGCCGTGGCCATCCGCGGGCTGACCCGGCCCCGCAAGCCGATGGTCGGGCTGGTGGCCGCCATGGACGACTGGGGGGTGGAGGGCCGCAGCCTCGACATGGTGCAGGACCAGCTCTCCAAGAGTTACACGCTGGTGGTGGTCTCGCTCGGCGACACGACCCCGCTGCCGGATTCCCTGCAGGCGCTCATCATCGCCGGCCAGCCGGACTCCCTCTCCGCGGCCACGCGCCGCCGGCTGGACGCGTTCTTCGACCGCGGGGGCAGCGCGCTGATCATGACCACCGGGGCGCCCCTCGACGGGCAGGCGCCCCGCGCGGTGGGGCGCGAGTCGGCGTGGAACCCGCTGCTGGCGCGCTTCGGGGTGAAGGTGCGACCGGACCTGGTGTACGACCTCTCGTCCAACCAGATCGTGCCGGTGCCGGGGCCCAACGGCGCTCCCGTCTACATGCCCTATCCGTTCTGGGTCCGGGCCCAGGCCGGCGGGGAGACCGTGATCACGGACGGGGTGGGCGAGGTGTTCCTGCCCTGGACCAGCACGGTGCAGGTGGTGCCGGGCGCGCACACCACCATCCTCCCGTTGCTCATGACCAGCCGGCTCGCCTCGGTGGCCGAGGGCGACATCGACCTCAACCCGCAGCGGGAATTCCCGCCCGTCGACCCCAAGCCGCGGATGCTGGCGGCGGCGGTGCAGGCGAGTGACAGCGGCACCGGGCCCCGCGGACGGGTGGTCGTGGTGGGCAACATGGAATTCGCCACCGACCGGTATGCCAGCAGCGCCACCGAGAACGCGGTGTTCGCGCTCAACGCGATCGACTGGCTCTCCCAGGATGAGTCGCTGATCTCGATCCGCAGCCGGGACCGCCGGCCCCCGCGGCTGCTGTTCTCGAGCCCGGCGCTGCAGCAGGGCGTCAAGTACGCCAACCTCGTGGGGCTGCCCCTGCTCCTGGCCCTCTATGGACTGGTGCGGTTGACTGGCCGCCGGCGCCGGTCGCTGACGCCCTGGGCCCCGCTCGCCGGCGGGTCGGAGGGCCGATGAGCGCGCGGATGCTGCTGCGGATCGTCCTGGTGCTGGCGGGGCTGGTGATCCTGTGGGGCGCGCTCGCGCTGTTCCGCCGGCCCGCCCGCGATGCAAGCGGCGCGCTGGCACTGCCCCGGCTGTCGCTGCCGGACCTCTCGCGCATCGAGATCCGGCAGGGACCGGACACCGCGGTGGTGGTGCGGGAGGGGGAGCGCTGGCGGGTGAACGGCCTCCCGGCGGCGGGGACCGCGGTGGCGGGCTTCGTCGCCGCGCTCAACGACAGCGCCGCGCCCGGCGAGCTGGTCTCCGAGAGCGCGATCAGCCACGAGCGGCTCGGGGTGGACTCCCTGCATGGCCGGCGGCTCACCCTGGTGACCGCGGGGCCGCCCGCGCTCGACCTGTGGGTGGGGATGCGGGGCCCGGACTTCGAGGGGTTCTACGTCCGCCGTGCCGGGGAGGCGCCGGTGTACCTGCTCAAGGGCGCCTTTGCCGAGCGGATGATGCAGCCGGAGGAGCAGTGGCGGGACCGCCAGGTGGCCCAGCTCCCGGCCGACAGCATCGGGCGGATCGAGGTACGGCGCGGCCGTGCAACCTGGGCCCTGGGCCGGACCGCGGGCGGGTGGCGGCTGGCCGATGGCGTCACCGACTCGGTGGCGGCCGCCCGGCTGGTGACCCAGTTCGGCGACGTGCGTGCCGCGGGGTTTCCCGACGCGCAGGGTCCGGCCCCGGACTTTGCCGCGGCCGAGCGCGGCGTCACGGTGCACGGCCTGGCGGGGCAGCCGCTGCTGGCGCTCGCCCTGGACTCGACCGAGAGCGGGGCCTTCTGGGTCCGGCGTGAGGCCGACGGGGTGGTGTTCCGGATCGAGCGCCGGGTGGCGGACCAGATCGCGCCCGAGGAGCGCGCGCTCCGGCCCTGAGCCGCCCTCACCACATTTTCCACCAGCTCTTCTTCTCCCTGGCCGCGGCGTCGGCCTCCGCGGCGGCGGCGCGGGAGTCGCGCAGGTAGCCTTCGGGCACCGGGATGTCCGAGGTGCTGCGGGCCTTGTCGGTGATGTCCCGAAGGTCCTCGAGCAGCGCCTCCGCGGTGGCGTAGCGGTCGGTGGGGTGCTTGGCGAGGAGCCGCATGATGATCCGCTCGCACCGCTTGGAGAGGTCGGGCCGGCGGACGCGCGGGGCCTCCGGGGTGTCCTCCACGTGCATGCGCGCCAGCTCGAACCAGTCCTTGGACCGGAAGGGCACGTCGCCGGTGAGCATCCGGTACAGCGTGATGCCGAGGGAATAGAGGTCGGTCCGGCCATCGAGCGGCCGGCCCTGGGCCTGCTCGGGCGAGATGTACG
The DNA here is from genome assembly GCA_016713785.1 of Gemmatimonadota bacterium. Classification (NCBI taxonomy): domain Bacteria; kingdom Pseudomonadati; phylum Gemmatimonadota; species Gemmatimonadota bacterium. The sequence goes on from JADJOM010000003.1 coordinate 524,545, forward strand.
CTGGCGTCCCGATGGTCATCATGAAGCCGGTGGCCTGCACGTAGCCGCTCACGGCGCGGGCGATCCCGAAGTCGGTGAGCACCGCGCGCCCGTCCGCGGCCAGCAGGATGTTGTCGGGCTTGATGTCCCGGTGGATCACTTCCCGGTGGTGGGCAAAGGCCAGGGCCCCGGCCACGCCCGCCGCGATGGCCACCGCCTCGGCCTCGGGCAGGATCGCTTCCCGCCCCAGGCGAGCGCTCAGGGTGTCGGGGCAGAGGTCCATCACGAAGTAGGCGAGCCCGGCCTGGGCCCCGACGTCCTGGATATGAATGATGTTGGGGTGTTCCAGCTGGGCCGCGAAGGCCGCCTCCTGGCGGAAGCGGCTTTCGAAGGCGGGATCCGAGGCGTACCGAGGCTTCAAGATCTTGATGGCGAAGGACTTACCATCATCCCGGTGGGCGGCGTACACCCACGCGAATCCCCCCTGACCCAGGAGCTGGTCGAGGGTGTAGGGGCCGAGGCGGAGGCCCGGAGCGGGCTGGTCGCTGGACATGACGGGGTTGCCCGATCGGTGAGGGCGGAGTTATAATGTTGTGCTAACTGAGTTTATGAGAGATCAGGGGCGGTTGCCCCGCCGTCAGTGCCAAGAGGATACACGCAGCATGGGTTTTGACAAGCAGGCGGTCATCGCCAAGCAGCGGTCGCATGAGACCGACACTGGTTCCGCGAAGGTGCAGATCTCGCTCCTCACCGAGCGGATCAACTCCCTCACCGACCACTTCCGTACCCACCCCAAGGACCATCACGGCCGCCGCGGCCTGCTCAAGATGGTGGGCACCCGTCGCCGGCTGCTGAATTATCTCAGGCAGAACGACCTGCCGACGTACCGGGCGCTGATCGAGCAGCTCGGGCTCCGGCACTAACTGGATCGTTCGCCACAGGGCGTCCCTGCCAAGCTCGCAGGGACGCCCTTCAACCTATTGGGGCCTCAGGCACAGGAACAGGTCGTGACCGCTCAACGCATTGAAACCACGTTCGCCGGCCGCCCGCTCGTGATCGAGACGGGCCGCCTGGCCAAGCAGGCTGCCGGTGCTTCCGTGATCCGCTTCGGGGACACGGTGGTCCTCGCCGCCGTCACGGTGTCGGCCAACCAGTCGACGCTGCCCTTCTTCCCGCTGACCGTGGAGTACCGCGAGCGGACCTACGCCGCGGGCAAGTTCCCCGGCGGGTTCATCAAGCGGGAGACCCGGCCCAGCGACAAGGAGATCCTCGCCGCGCGGGTGGTGGACCGGTCCATCCGGCCGCTGTTCCCCGAGGGCTTCAAGAACGAGGTCCAGGTCTTCGTCACGGTGGTCTCCGCCGACCAGGAGAACGACGCCGACGTGCTGAGCGTGGTGGCCGCGTCGCTGGCGCTGTCGGTCTCGACGGTGCCGTGGAACGGCCCGATCGCGGCGGTGCGGGTGGGCCGGGTGGAGGGGAACTGGATCCTCAACCCGACCTTCCAGCAGCTCGAGTTCTCGACGGTGGACATCACGGTCAGCGGCAGCGCCGACTCGGTGGTGATGGTCGAGGGGGGCGCGCTCGAGGTGTCGGAGGCCGAGGTGCTGGAGGCGCTCAAGGTGGCCCAGAAGGGGCTCAAGGAGCTGCTCGGCATCCAGGAGAAGATCATCGCCAAGGCCGCGAAGCCCAAGCTGGCGTGGACCAAGGAGGAGATCGACCCGGCGCTGGTGAAGAAGGTCAAGGCGCTGGCCGAGGACGAGATGGCCAAGGTCATCAACGCCAAGGACAAGCACGCGCGGGCGGCGGGCGCCGAGGCGCTCAAGGCCAGGGTCAAGGAGGCGCTGGCGGAGTCCTTCCCCGACGCCGGCAAGCAGATCTCCTCCCTGCTCGAGGACATCGAGTACAAGGTGATGCGGGCGCAGGTGCTGGAGAAGGGCGAGCGGGTGGACGGGCGCGACTGTGACACCATCCGGCCGATCGTCATCGAGACCACCTTCCTGCCGCGGGCGCACGGCTCGGCCATCTTCCAGCGGGGCGAGACCCAGGCGCTGGTGTCGGCCACGCTGGGCACCGCCGATGACGAGCAGCGGCTCGACACCATCGACACGGTGGGCGAGTCGAGCAAGTCGTTCATGCTGCACTACAACTTCCCGCCCTACTCCACCGGCGAGGTCAAGCCGGTGCGCGGCACCAGCCGCCGCGAGATCGGGCACGGGGCCCTGGCGGAGCGCGCGCTGCACCCGCTGCTCCCCGACTTCGAGAAGTTCCCCTACACCGTGCGCATCGTCTCCGAGATCCTGGAGTCCAACGGCTCCTCCTCGATGGCGTCGGTGTGCGGCGGGTCGCTGGCCCTCATGGACGCCGGCGTGCCGATGAAGGCCGCCTGCGCCGGCGTGGCGATGGGCCTGATCAAGGAAGGCAAGAAGGTCGCGGTGCTCACCGACATCCTGGGCTCCGAGGACCACCTCGGCGACATGGACTTCAAGGTGGCCGGGACCACCAACGGCATCACCTCGATCCAGATGGACATCAAGATCGAGGGCATGGACCTCAAGATCATGGAGGAGGCGCTGGAGAAGGCCCGCAAGGGCCGGCTCCACATCCTCAAGGAGATGGCCAAGGCGCTCGCCGCCCCGCGGCCGGAGCTCTCCAAGTACGCGCCGCGCATCATCACCATCATGATCAAGCCGGACAAGATCGGCGACGTCATCGGCCCCAAGGGCAAGACCATCCGGGGCATCCAGGAGGCCACCGGCGCCACGATCTCGATCGAGGATTCCGGGCTGGTCACCATCTCCTCGCCGGGCGGCGAGGGGGGCGAGAAGGCCCGCCAGATGATCGAGTCGATGGTGATGGAGCCGGAAGTTGGCAAGATCTACGAGGGCCCGGTGAAGAGCACCACCGCCTTCGGCGCCTTCGTCGAGATCATCCCCGGCGTCGAGGGGCTGCTCCACATCAGCGAGCTGCAGCACGGCCGCACCGAGAAGACCGAGGACGTCGTCAAGAAGGGCGACGTGGTCAAGGTCAAGCTGCTCGAGGTGGACGAGAAGGGCCGCATGAAGCTGTCCCGGAAGGCGCTCATCCCGAAGGAGTGAGGCCCGGGACCGTGGAGACAACCCGCCTCGACCAGGGTCTCTTCCGGACCGTTGCACCAAACGGTCTCGTCGTCCAGACGGAACTCCTCCCCGGCGTGCGCTCCGTCGCCGCCGGGGTCTGGGTCCGGACCGCCAGCGCCCACGAGCCCCGGGCCAAGATGGGCGTGTCCCACCTGCTCGAGCACATGGTGTTCAAGGGCACCGCGCGCCGCTCCGCCCGACAGCTCGCCCTCGAGCTCGAGGCCCGGGGCGGCGCGCTCGACGCCTACACCAGCCGCGACCACACCAACTACCAGGCCCACGTCCTCGACGAGGACCTCCCCCGGGCCCTCGACGTGCTGACCGACCTGGTCCGCCGGCCGCTGCTCCGCGAGGAGGACCTGGCGCTGGAGCGGAACGTGGTGCTGGAGGAGATCGCGACGGTCGAGGACACCCCCGACGACCAGGTGTTCGAGCTCTTCAGCGAGCAGCTGTGGCCCGAGCATCCCTACGGCTACTCCATCCTGGGCACCCGGGCCTCGGTGAGCGAGCTCTCCGCCGGCGACCTGCGGGCGGTGCATGGCAGCGGGTACCACCCGGGCAACTGCGTGGTGGCCGCCGCCGGCCGGGTGGATCACGAGGCCATCCTGGAGCTGCTGGGCCGCGAGGGGTGGTTCGACGGGGAGACGGCGACCCCGCGGCGGGCCCCCGTGACGCCGGTCCCCGCGCGACGGGGCGAGGAGCACCGGGTGGCCCGCGACTCGGCCCAGACCCACCTGGTCGTCGGGTCCGACACCTTTCCCTACCGCGACCGCCGCCGCTTTGCCCTGTCGATCATCACCAATGCCTTCGGCGGCGGGATGTCGAGCCGGCTCTTCCAACGGATCCGCGAGGAGCTGGGGCTGGCATACGGCGTGTACGCCTACCAGCAGTTCTTCGAGGCGTCCGGGGTGGCTGGGGTGTACCTTGGCACCCAGCCCGCGACCGCCGACCAGGCGGCCGAGGCGGTGCGGGGGGAGTACACCCGCCTGGCGTCGGAGGGGCTGCCCGCGGAGGAGCTGGCGCAGGGCAAGCAGCAGCTCAAGGGGCAGGTGATGCTGTCGCTGGAAAGCCCGGTCAACCGGATGAACCGGCTGGCCACGCTGGCCCTGCACGACGAGGCGTATCGTCCGCTGGACGCGATCCTCGCGGAGATTGACGCGGTGACCGGCGCGGAGATCGCCGGCCTGACCGCCGAGTATTTCGACCCGGCCCGCCAGACGGTCGTCCGTCTGGGGCCCGCCTAGGCGATCCGCCGTGCGCCGCGCCCCCGGACCCGTGAGTCCGGGACGCGGCGCCCCCCGGCTCCCGCCTGCAACCCTGTGACCGCTGAGCTACCGATGATCATCGGCGTACCCAAGGAAATCAAAACCAACGAGAACCGGATCGCCCTGGTGCCCGCGGGCGCCGAGGCGTTCGTCACCCGCGGCCACACCGTGTACGTCGAGCAGGGCGCCGGCGTCGGCAGCGGCTTCCCGGACGAGGCGTACGTGGCGGCCGGCGCGAAGATCCTCCCGACCGCCGACGAAGTCTGGGCCAAGGCGGAGATGATCATGAAGGTGAAGGAGCCCATCGCGGTCGAGTGGCCGCGGATGCGTGCGGGCCAGGTCATCTACACCTACTTCCACTTTGCCGCCGCCGAGGAGCTGACCCGGGCGGTCATCGCCTCCAAGGCCATCGCGGTGGCGTACGAGACGGTGCAGCTGCCCCACGGCGAGCTGCCGCTGCTCACGCCCATGTCCGAGGTGGCAGGGCGGATGGCGGTGCAGGAGGGGGCCAAGTACCTGGAGAAAGTCTTCGGGGGCAGCGGCGTGCTGCTGGGCGGCGTGCCCGGCGTGCCGCCCGCCGAGGTGGCAATCATCGGCGGTGGCGTGGTGGGCATCAACGCCGCCAAGATGGCGGCCGGCATGGGCGCGCGGGTGACCATCCTCGACGTGTCGCTGGAACGGCTGCGCTACCTCGACGACGTGCTCCCGGCCAACGTCACCACCCTCTATTCCAACCGGCACAACATCCTCGACGCCATCCGCCGGGCCGACCTGGTGGTCGGCGCGGTGCTGCTGCCGGGCGCCAAGGCCCCGCACCTGGTCAAGCGCGAGGACCTCAAGCTCATGAAGCCGGGCTCGGTCATCGTGGACGTGGCCGTGGACCAGGGGGGCTGCGTGGAGACCATCAAGCCGACCACCCACGAGAACCCCACCTACTTCGTGGACGGCATCCTGCACTACGCCGTGGCCAACATGCCCGGCGGGGTGCCCCGGACCTCCACCCTGGCGCTGACCAATGCCACCCTGTCCTACGGCCTGCGGCTGGCGCGGGACGGCTGGCAGAAGGCCTGCAAGGACGACGCGGCCCTGCGGCTCGGGCTGAACGTGGTCGAGGGCAAGGTGGTCTACCCCGGCGTGGCGGAGGCCTTCGGGCTGCCGCTGGTCGAAGTCGGGAAGGTCCTCTAGCTGCTGCCGGCCGGGAGGGCGGGGCGGCCCCTGCGCCCCGCCGCCCCGGTGCCGGCCCGGGGGGGCCCGCCCCCGGCCCCACCCGCGCCCACCTCTACCCCACCGGCCCATGCTCGACATCCAGTTCACCCGCCTGCTGCCCCACGGCGAGGGCCTGCCGGTGCCCGCCCAGGCCACGCCAGGGGCCGCCGGGCTCGACATCGCCAGCGCGGACCAGGGGACCCTGGGCCCCGGGGAGCGGCGGCTGTTCCGGACGGGGTTCGCGATCGCGATCCCCCACGGGTTCGAGTGCCAGATCCGGCCCCGGTCGGGGCTGGCCCTCAAGCACGGGATCACGCTGCCCAACACGCCGGCCACGATCGACAGCGACTACCGGGGGGAGCTGATGATTGCCCTGGTGAACCTCGGGGGGGAGCCGTTCGAGGTGACCCGGGGGATGCGGGTGGGGCAGCTGGTCTTCGCCCGGGTGGAGGCGGCGGTGTTCCGGGAGGTGGCCAGCCTGCCGCCGACCGACCGGGGGGAGGGGGGCTTCGGGAGCACCGGGACGGGGCGCCTCGGGGGGTAGGGGGGCTCGGTGACCCCGGTCACCGGTTCCGGCGGCCCGGAGCAGCCTAAGTTGCCGTCTTGTGGCGGTTTAGAGCCTCCGTTACCTTTGGCCCCAATTCGACCTCCTGTGGCCCGGTAATGAAGTTTCCATCCCTAAAACTCGGGTCGTTTCTTCCCGCCAACGAGATCGCGGTCGATCTCGGCACGGCCAACACCCTCATCTACGTGAAGGGTGAGGGCATCGTGCTGAACGAGCCGTCGGTCGTGGCCATCGAGAAGTCGAGCGGCCGGCCGAAGGGCTACGGGCTCGAGGCCAAGCGCATGCTGGGGCGCACGCCTGACAACATCATCGCGGTGCGGCCGCTGAAGGACGGCGTGATCGCCGACTTCGACGTCACCGAGAAGATGCTGCGCTACTTCCTCAAGCAGATCATCGACAAGCACGTCTTCCGCGTCCGCCCCAAGGTGATCGTGTGCGTGCCCTCGGGCATCACCGAGGTGGAGCGGCGCGCGGTGCGCGACTCCGCCGAGACCGCCGGCGCCAAGCAGGTGGACATGGTGGCGGAGCCGATGGCCGCGGCCATCGGCGTCGGGCTGCCGGTGGAGACGCCCACCGGCAACATGGTGATCGACATCGGCGGCGGCACCACCGAGATCGCGGTCATCGCGCTCTCGGGGATCGTCTCCGACACCTCGATCCGGGTGGCGGGTGACGAGCTGGACCAGGCGATCGTCCAGTTCATGCGCAAGAACTACAACCTCCTCGTCGGCGAGCCCACCGCCGAGGCGATCAAGATCAAGATCGGCTCCGCCGCGCCCACCGGCGACGAGCGCGAGATGGAAGTGAAGGGGCGCGACCTGGTCTCCGGCATCCCCAAGACGGTGCGGGTGCACTCGAGCGAGATCCGCGAGGCGGTGCAGGAGCCGATCCAGCAGATCGTCGACGCGGTGCGCCGCGCCCTCGAGATCACCCCCCCCGAGCTCGCCAGCGACATCGTGGACCGCGGCATCGTGATGACCGGGGGCGGGGCGCTGATCCGCGGCCTCGACATCCTGCTCGCGCAGGAGACCGGCCTGCCGATCCACATCGACGAGGACCCGCTCACCTGCGTGGTGCGGGGCGCCGGCCGCATCCTCGACGATTACGAGAAGTACCAAAGCGTTCTCTACCGCTAGATGCCTCCGCAGTCGGATCGCGCGCTGCTCCGCCGGGACAATGTCCTCTTCTCCCTGTGCGTGATCCTGTCCGCCGCCATGCTGCTCCGCCCCGAGCTGGGGGAGCGGGTGACCGGCGCCATCCGCGCCACGGTGCTCCGGCCCTTCCTGCAGATCCAGGAATGGTCCGAGGCCGGCCGCACCAGCCGCGCCTCCTTTGACCGCCTCCGCGGCGAGCGCGACTCCGCCGCCTACGCCGCCCAGTTCCTGCCGTCCCTCCGGGCCGAAAACCAGCGGCTGCGCGCCCTGCTGGGCCTGGGGGCGCGCGTCCGCGTACCCTACGTGGCCGCCGAGGTGCTGCACCAGTCGACCCCGACGGACGGGCGGACCCTGCTGCTCTCCGCCGGGGCCCGGGCGGGAGTGCAGCCGTTCGACCCGGTGGTCGGGGCGGAGGGGCTGGTGGGCGTGGTGCGCGTCGTCGAGGCGGAGCGGGCGATCGCCTGGACCTGGACCCACCCGGAGTTCCGCGCCAGCGCCTACACCGTGCCCGGGGGCGTCTTCGGCGTGGTCGGGCCCGCGCTGCAGATCACCGGATCGGAGCTCCTGCTGCAGCTGCGCGGCGTCGCGATCCGCGATTCCGTGCCCAACGGGACCCTGGTGGTGACCTCCGGGCTCGGTGGGGTCTACCCCCAGGGCATCCCGATCGGCACCGTGATCGGGCCCGGGCAGGAAGAGACCGGCTGGGAGCGGGTCTACGTGCTGCGGCCCGCGGCCAGCCCCGAGGAGGCCTCGCAGGTGCTCATCCTGCGCGCCCCGGCGGAACGGGTGCCCGAGGGCGCCTTCGGCCCGGACAGCCTGCCGTGATCGCCATCCGCGCGGACCGGAGCCGGCTGTGGACCGTGCTGGGGCTGCTGGTGCTGCTCCACTTCGCGGTGCGGCCCCGGCTGGGGTATCCGGCCATCGCCCCCGACTTCCTGCTGCTGGCCCTGATGCTCTACGCCATCCGCAGCCGGCCGGGGGCGGCGGCCGTGGCGGGCTTCCTGGTGGGGCTCGTGGGGGACGCCGTGACGCCGGCCCGGGTCGGCGCGGGCGCGCTGGCCCACACCCTGGTGGGCTACCTGGCGGCGTGGGGGCGCGCGGTCTTCTTCCCGGACAACCTCTTCGTCAATGGGCTGGTCATCGCGCTCGGCGTGTGGGTCCGGAACGCGGTGCAGCTGCTGGCGAGCGGCCCGGCCCCGGGCGGCCTTCGCCTGGGCCTGCTGGTGTACGCGCCCCTGCAGGCGCTGACCACCGCACTCATGGCCGCCCTGGTGCTGGTGGTGTTCCAGCGCTGGCTCGACATCCGGCTCGAGGCATGAACGAGTTCCATCCCACCCGGCTGCGGGAGCGCGCCGACCGGGCGCGCTGGGTGCTGGCCATCGCCTTCCTGGTGCTGGTGGGCGCCTTCTTCCGGACCCAGATCCTCCAGTTCGACCGCTACCGCCTGCGGGCGGAGAACAACCGCCTGCGGCCGGTGCCGCTGCCGCCAGCCCGGGGCACGGTCTTCGACCGCAATGGGCGGGTCATCGCGGAGACGGTCCCCGGCTTCTCCGTGGCGCTGCTCGCCTCGTCCACCGACTCGCTGCGCCGGGTCCTCGGGCGGTTCCGCCAGGTGGTTCCGCTCGATTCCGGCGCCACCGAGGAGGTGGTGGACCGCTACCTCGCCGCCCGCTACCAGCCGGCCACGGTGCTCGGCAACGCCACCCGGGAGCAGGTGGCGGCGCTGGAGGAGCATCGGGCGGTGCTGCCGGGGCTCGTCATCCAGTCGGAACCGCGGCGCGTGTATCCCCGCGGCAAGGCGGTGGCGCACCTGATCGGCTACGTCAACGAGGTGTCGCAGGGCGAGCTCGACGCCGGCCGCTACAGCGGCGCACGGCTCGGGTCGGTGGTGGGACGGGCGGGGCTGGAACAGGAATACGACGACTCGCTCCGCGGCGTGCCCGGGATGCGCTACATCGAGGTCGACGCCCGGGGCCGCCTGGTGCGGGAACAGGGCGCGGCACCGCCGCTGCCCTCGGTGCCCGGCCATACGCTGCGGACCACCATCGACCTCGACCTGCAGCTGTACGTGGACAGCATCTGGCCCCCGGGACAGGCGGGCGCGCTCATCGCGATGACGCCCTCGGGCGAGATCCGGGCGCTCTACTCCACGCCGGCGTACGACCCGAATTCCTTCATCGGCGGCATCTCGCGGGCGGAGCTGCGCCGGCTCACCACCGACCCGACCCTGCCGCTCCTCGACCGGGCGCTGCAGGTGCGCTACCCGCCGGGCTCCCCGTTCAAGCTGGCCACCGCGGCCATGGCACTCAAGCGCGGCCTGGTGGACCTGCACACCCACATGCCGCAGAGCTGCGGCGGCGGGATGCAGTTCGGCAACCGCTACTTCAAGTGCTGGAACAAGCGGGGGCACGGCTCGCTGGACCTGCTGGGCGCGGTGGCCCAGAGCTGTGACGTCTACTTCTACCAGCTGGGGCTCCGCGTCCAGCTCGCCAACATCCTCTCCGACGGCGTGTCGATGGGGTTCCAGGACCGGACCCACATCGACCTGGTCAATGAGGCGGGCCCGATCTGGCCCGGCACCACCGAGTACTACGACCGACGCTACGGCCCGCGGGGCTGGAGCAATTCCGTGGTGCTCAACCTCGCGATCGGGCAGGGGGAGAACACCCAGACGCTGGTGAACATGGTGCGGTTCTACGCCGCGCTGGCCGGGGACGGGCGGTCGCCCACGCCGTACCTGGTCCGGCCCGACAGCGCCCGGTCGTTCGACCTCGGGCTCACGCGGCCGCAGCTCGACGGGCTGCGGAAGGCGCTGATCGCCGTGGTGGAGCAGGGGACCGCGGCCCGCAGCCGGCTCAAGGAAATCGCGGTGGCGGGCAAGACCGGCACGGCGCAGAACGCCGACAAGAACCGCGACCACGGCTGGTTCATCGGGTTTGCGCCCGCCGAGAACCCGGAGATCGTGGTCGGGGCCATCTTCGAGTTCGGCCGCCACGGCAGCGACGTGGCCCCCTACGTGGTGCGCACGATCAAGCGGTACCTGCTCGGCCCCGACAGCACCGGCTCCGACCGGCCGCGGCGCCTGGTGCTCCCCGGGGACTCCCCCGGGGGCGGGCCGGTGACGCCGCCGGATTCCACGGCGGGGCCCGAGCCGGCGGTCCCGCCGGGGACGGAGACCCGCTGATGCCACGCAGCATGGGACTCGACCGGTCACTCCTCGGGGCGGTGGGGGCGCTGTTCCTGTTCGGGCTGGTGGTGCTCTACTCGGCCGGGCAGACGGACGTGCCGAGCTTCGCCGCGGCGGGCGCGTGGGAGCGGCAGCTGGTCTGGCTCGGCGGCGGCGCCGTGGTGGCGGCCATCGCCTTCCGGTTCTCCCCGCGCCTGCTCGAATGGGCCTCGCTCCCGGTCTACGTGGTGGCGCTGCTGCTCCTGCTGCTCACCCTGGTGGTGGGGCGGGGGGCCGGCACCGCGGCCAGCAGCAAGAGCTGGATCTACATCGGCGGCCACGCCATCGGACAGCCGGCCGAGTTCGCCAAGCTGGCGGTGCTGCTGATGCTGGCGCGGCACCTCTCGGGGCTCCGGGAGGCGCCGGAGACGATGCGCGACCTCATGCCCGCCACCCTGATCGCCGGGATCCCGGCGCTGCTGGTGCTGGCCCAGCCCGACCTGGGGAGCGCCCTGGTCTTTGCCGGGATCCTGTTCGCCATGCTGTTCTGGGCCGGGGTGCACCCGATCCTGCTCGTCTTCCTGGCCTCGCCGATCATCAGCCTGCTGCTGGCCTTCACCTGGTTCACCTGGGTGGGGTGGATGCTGCTGCTGGGCGTGGCGCTGGTGGTCTGGCGGCCGTACTTCTGGGAAGGGGTGGCGCTGTTCATCGCGAACTCGGCCATGGGGTTCATCGCCCTGCCCATCTGGCGCAAGCTCGAGCCGTACCAGCAGAACCGGCTGCTCACCTTCCTCAATCCCGAGGTGGACCCCCAGAAGGCGGGGTACCACGCCATCCAGTCCAAGGTGGCGATCGGGTCGGGGGGGTGGCTCGGCAACGGGTACCTGGAGGGCCCCCAGAAGCGGCTCGCCTTCCTGCCCGAGCAGCACACCGACTTCATCTTTGCCGTGGTCGGGGAGGAGCTGGGGTTCCTGGGGGTGCTGCTGGCCCTGATGCTGTTCTTCACCCTGTTCACCATCCTGGTCCGGATCGCCCGCCGGGCCACCGACCCCTACAGCAGCCTGATGGTCTTCGGGATCCTGGGGCTGCTGTTCACGCATGTGTTCGAGAACGTGGGGATGACGGTCAATGTGATGCCGATTACCGGCATCCCCCTGCCGTTCTTTTCGTATGGGGGGTCGTTCCTGCTGAGCACGGCGGTGACGGTCGGGCTCTGCCTCCGGGCCGCATGGGACGCGCGGCTCGGAGGCTATGGTGATGTCTGATAACGACTTAGCGATTGGGGTCTGGCGCCGGACGGGGGGTCATTACAGATTGGGTGGTCACAGGCAGGTCCCTCGGGCAGGCTCACATCTCTCCCTGAACCCCCTATGGCCGTCATGGCATGGTTCAAAAAAGAGCGGAAACCCCGGTCCTCCGTACGGGAGCGCCTCGAGATTCCGCCGGACGCGTGGGAGAAGTGCGACGCGTGCGGGCACATCGATATCCGGGAGAAGTTCGAGCGGGCGCTCAATGTCTGCCCGGAGTGCGGGCATCACCGGCGGTTCTCCGCGGAAGAGTACATCGAGCTCCTGACCGATGAGGGCACCTGGCGGGAGCTCTACGCCAACCTGCGGTCCGGCGACCCCCTCAAGTTCGAGAACTATCCCCAGCGCCTGACGGCGGCCTACAAGAAGGTCGGGGGCTCGGACGCCATCTTCACCGGCTCCGCCCGGCTGGAGGGCAGCCCGCTGCACCTCGGCGTGATGAACTTTGCCTTCATGGGCGGGTCCATGGGCTCGGTGGTGGGCGAGAAGATTGCCCGTCTGGCGCGACGGTCGGCGGAGAAGCGGGTGCCGCTGGTGCTGGTCTGCACCTCGGGCGGGGCGCGCATGCAGGAGGGGGTGTTCTCCCTCATGCAGATGGCCAAGACCTCCGCGGCGATCGCCCAGCTCTACGCCCTCTCCGTGCCGTACATCACCGTCCTCACCAACCCGACCACCGGCGGCGTGTCCGCCTCGTTCGCCATGCAGGGCGACGCCATCCTGGCGGAGCCGGGGGCGGTGATCGGGTTCGCGGGGCAGCGGGTGATCAAGCAGACCATCGGGCAGGACCTCCCCGCGGGCTTCCAGACGGCGGAGTTCCTGCTCGAGAAGGGCCAGATCGACGAGGTGGTGCCGCGCGCCTCGCTGCGCGAGACCACCGCCCGGCTGCTGCGCCACATGCGCGGGCAGCGGCTGCGGGAAGAGGCGGCCGAGTAGGTCGGTTGGTGCCTCTGGATGGCTCACGGCGCCCCGTCTCCGGACGGGGCGCCGCTGTTTTCCGCGCTCAGCCCGGCGGCGGCGTCAACGGCAGCAGGTAGTGGATGGGATGATCGTAGAACACCGGCTCGAAGACCGCCGCGTCGGCGTCGGCCATGAACGAGCGGCGCAACTCGTCGGGCATGCGGCGGTCGATCTCCGCGGCCAGGCGGCGCGCCTCCTCCACCCGGCCCACCAGCTTGCCCCGCGCCACCTCCTCGCAGGCCCCGAAGAGCACCCACCAGTAGGTCTCGTCCTCCTCGTGCTCGATGATGTCGAGGGGAAAGAGGTGGCAGATGAGCGGCCGGTCGGCGTAGCTGCCGCACCCGCCAGTGGCCCCCAGGTAGAAGGGGCACTGGCACCCCTTCCGGTTGAGCCGGGTGGCGGAACCCTTGCCATAGAGCCGCAACCCCAGCGCCCGGGCGCTCCGCTGCTCGGCGGGGGAGAGGTACACCAGGCTCCGCTCGCAGCGCTCGCACTCGGGGCAGAGCGAGAAGCCCTCGGTCAGCTCCCGGAACCCGGGGATCGCGAGCAGCTCGGTGATGAAGGGATCGGGCAGGGCGGTGTAGCGGGACATGGGCGGTGGCGATAGGTTGGTCGGCGACTCGGTCGTGGAATGTAATCCCGCCCTCCACACTTTTCCCGGATCTTCCCGCCCGTGGGGCTCTCCTACCAGCAGGCGCTCGACTTCCTCTTCCCCCGGACGACGTCGATCAAGTTCGGGCTGGAGACCACGCGCGCCCTGCTGGCCGCCGTGGGCGATCCGCACACGGTCTTTCCCACCATCCACATCGGCGGGACCAACGGGAAGGGGAGCGTGTCCACCCTGGTGGCCGCGGCGCTCCGCGCCCGGGGCTTCCGGGTCGGGCTGTACACCTCGCCGCACCTGGTCTCGTTCCGGGAGCGCATCCAGGTGGACGGGGTGCCGATCTCCGAGGCCGCGGTGGCGGCCTGGACCGAGCGGCTGATGCCGGAGATGCTGGCCCGCCAGGGCACCTTCTTCGAGGCGACGACGGCGATCGCGCTGGCCGACTTCGCCGCCCGTGGGGTGGACCTGGCGGTGGTGGAGGTGGGGCTCGGGGGCCGGCTCGACAGCACCAACGTGGTCACCCCGCTGGTCTCCGCGGTGACCAAGATCGAGCTCGACCACCAGAAGTACCTGGGGGATACCCTGGAGGAGATCGCCCGGGAGAAGGCCGGGATCGCCAAGCCGGGGGTGCCCTTCGTCATCGGGGAGACCCGCCCGGCGCTGGTCGAGGTGCTCCGCGGGGAGGCCCGGGCCACCGCCCGCCGGCTCCGGGGAAGGGCCGATGTCCGGGTGCTGCCGGCCGGCTACGAGTGGCCCGGCCCGCTGGCCCTGGCCGGCGCCTACCAGCGGCGCAACGCCGGGGTGGCCCACGGGATCCTGATGGCGCTCCCGCCGGACTACCGGCCCGATCGCCAGGCGATCGAGGCCGGGTTCCGGGCGGCACAGATCCCCGGCCGCTTCGACCGGCGGGGAAAGTGGCTCTTCGACGTGGCCCACAATCCCGACGGGATGCGGGCACTCGTCGAGGCGGTGGCCCGGGCGGAGCTGCCTCGGCCCATCCATGCGCTGGTCTCCATCCTGGGGGACAAGGCCTGGCCCGACATGCTGGTGCGGCTGGACCAGGCGGTGGACCGGGGGGTGCTGACGGTGGCCCCCAGTGCGGCGGGCCGCCGGTGGGACTTGGCGTGGCTGCAGGCGTGGCTGGACGATCCGACGCGTCCCCCCGCGCGGGCCGCCTGGCGGCTGGTGCCGGACTTCGCGGAGGCGCTCCGGACGGCGGAGGCCGGGGCCGGTACCGTGCTGGTGACCGGCTCCTTCCACACGGTGGGCGACGTCATGGGCGCCCTCGGCATGGAGCCATAAAACGAGGCTGGTGGCACGAAAACGGGGTTGGATGCCCCCCCCGGACCGGCTAGATTCACCCCCCTATGACCTCCCAGCCCCTGCCGGGTTTTCGGGACTTCTACCCCGCTGATTTCGCCTTCCGGGCCTACCTCTTCGACACGTGGCGACGCACCTGTGCCCGGTACGGGTTCGAGGAGTTCGACGGTCCCCCGCTCGAGCCGCTCGAGCTCTACACGGCCAAGAGCGGGGATGAGATCGTCGGGCAGCTGTACAACTTCGCCGACAAGGGGGGACGGGAGGTCGCGCTGCGGCCGGAACTGACCCCCACGGTGGCGCGGATGGTGGCGGCACGGGCCGGCGGCATGAAGAAGCCGATCCGGTGGTTTTCCATCGGCCAGATGTACCGCTACGAGCGCACCCAGAAGGGCCGCTCCCGCGAGTTCTTCCAGCTCAACTGCGACCTCATGGGCGAACCGGGGCCCCTGGCCGACGCCGAGCTGGTCGCGCTGGCCATCGACCTGATGCGCGCCTTCGGGCTCGGCCCGGCCGACGTGCGGGTGCGGCTCTCCGACCGCCGGGTGCTGCAGGCGCTGCTGGGCGGGGCGGGGGTGGCCACCGCCGACCTGCCGGTCGCCTACGGCGTGATCGACAAGCTGGAGCGGATGAAGCCGGAGCAGGTGGCGGAGATCCGCGAGGGCCGCGACGCGCGCTTCGCGCCGGGCGTCGGGGCGCGGGTGCTCGACGTCGCGGCGCTGCGCGGCTGGCCCGCGGTCCGGGAAGCGCTGGCGGTGGTCCCCGGCGGCTCCGAGGCGGGGGCATCCCTCGGCGAGGCGCTCGGTGCCCTGGAGGCGATGGGCCTCGGGGCGTTCGTCGACGTGGACCTCTCGATCGTCCGCGGGCTCGCCTACTACACCGGCACCGTCTTCGAGCTGTTCGACGCCGGCCGGTCGCTGCGCGCCATCGCGGGCGGCGGGCGCTATGACGAGCTGCTCCGGCTGCTGGGGGGCGTGGAGCTGCCGGCGGTGGGCTTTGCCATCGGCGACGTGGTACTGGGCGAGCTGCTCAAGGCGCGGGGCCTGGCGCCGGCCGCCCCGGCGGCGATCGACGCCTTCGTGGCCGGGGTGACGGCCGACGACCAGCCCTACGTGCTGCACGTGGCCCACGACCTCCGCGAGGCCGGCGTGCGGGTGGAGTACGCGCTGCACCCCGATGGCCTCGGCAAGCAGCTCAAGCTCGCGGACGCGCGCCAGGCGGCGTTCGCGGTGGTGATCGGCCCGGACGACCGGGCCCGTGGCGAGGTGCAGCTCAAGAACCTGCACGCGAAGACCCAGCGGGCCGTGCCGGCCTCCGCGCTCGTCGCGGAGCTCCGGGCGGCGCGCGCGACCTGAACGGGACCCCGATGGCCGACGACAAGAAGCTGACCCCCCGCGCGCAGGACTTCAGCGCCTGGTACAACGAAGTGATCATGCGCGCGGAGCTCGCCGACTACAGCCCCGTGCGCGGCTGCATGGTCATCCGGCCCAACGGCTACGCCATCTGGGAACAGATGCAGCGGGCGCTGGACGACATGTTCAAGGAGCACGGCGTCCAGAACGCCTACTTCCCGCTGCTCATCCCGCAGAGCTTCCTGTCCAAGGAGGCGGAGCACGTCGAGGGCTTCGCGCCGGAGCTCGCGGTGGTGACGCACGGGGGCGGCAAGGAGCTGGAGGAGCCGCTGGTCATCCGGCCCACGTCGGAGACCATCATCTACTCGATGTACGCCAAGTGGATCCAGAGCTACCGCGACCTCCCGATGCTCATGAACCAGTGGGCCAACGTGGTCCGCTGGGAGATGCGCACCCGGCTGTTCCTGCGCACGGCGGAGTTCCTGTGGCAGGAGGGGCACACGGCGCACGTCGACGAGGCCGACGCCGAGGCGTTCACCCTCAAGATCCTGGGCACCTACCGGACCTTCGCCGAGGAGTGGATGGCGATGCCGGTGCTCACCGGCCGCAAGACGGACAGCGAGCGGTTCGCGGGGGCCATGCGCACCTACTGCATCGAGGCGCTGATGCAGGACAACAAGGCGCTGCAGGCGGGCACCAGCCACAACCTGGGGCAGAACTTCGCCAAGGCCTTCCAGGTGACCTTCCAGAACGACAAGGGCGCGCTCGACTACGTCTGGAACACCAGCTGGGGCGTCTCCACCCGCCTGGTGGGCGCGCTGGTGATGAGCCACGGCGACGACAACGGCGTCATCACGCCGCCGCGCCTGGCGCAGTACCAGGCGGTGATCGTGCCGATCTACAAGACCGACGAGGAACGGGTGCAGGTGCTCGAGGCCGCGGACCGCACCCTGCGCGAGCTGAAGAGCGGCGGCATCCGGGCCCACCTCGACGCGCGCGACGGGCTCAAGCCCGGCGCCAAGTACTACGAGTGGGAGGGGCGCGGGGTCCCGTTCCGGCTGGAGATCGGTCCCCGCGACGTGGCCGCCGGCAAGGTGATGCTGGCCCGGCGCACTGGCGGGAAGAAGACCCCGTTCGACACGGTGGGGCTGGTGCACACCCTCCGGCTCGAGATGGACAGCATGCAGCAGGAGCTGCTCGAGGCGGCGCGCACCCGGCGGGAGCAGAACAGCATCCGCGGCGTCACCAAGGGCTCGTTCCTCGACTTCCTGGCCCGCGACGGCGGCTTTGCCTATGGCGGCTGGTGCGGCGACGCCGCCTGTGAAGCCGACATCAAGGAGCAGACCAAGGCCACCATCCGCTGCCTCCCCGACGAGGAGTTCCGCTCCCCGACCCGGCCCGACCGCTGCATGTGGTGTGACCGCCCCGCCACCACCGAAGCCGTCTGGGCCCGGGCCTACTGATGGGGGCCGCCCCCGCGTCCTTCCGCCCCGCGCTGTTCGAGGACGCCGGGCTCGAGCGTCGCGGCGCCACGCTGCTGCTCGGCGGGGTCCCGGTCGCGGCGATCGCGGGGGGGGCGGGCACCCCGGTCTACGTCTACAACGCCGGGGTGATCCGGCGGCAGTATCGGCGGCTGGCGGCGGCGCTGGCCCCGGTACCGCACCGGATCTGCTTTGCCGTGAAGGCCAACAGCAACCTGGCCGTGCTGCGGGTGTTCCGCGACCTCGGCGCCGGCGCCGACATCGTCTCCGGGGGGGAGCTGCGCCGGGCGCTCGCGGCGGGATTCCCGGCCGAGCGGGTGGTGTTCAGCGGGGTGGGGAAGTCGCCGACCGAACTCGCGGCGGCGCTGGTCTCCGGGGTGGGCCACATCCACCTCGAGTCGAGCGACGAGCTCGAGAAGCTCGGCGCCATCGCCGAGCGGCTGGGGACCACCACCGCGATCGGCATCCGGGTGAATCCCGACGTCTCGGCCGAGACCCATCCGTACATCGCCACGGGGCAGGGCGGCATCAAGTTCGGGGTGCCGTTCGACCAGGTGGTGCCGCTGGCGCGGGCGGTGCACGCCCACCCGCGGCTGCGGCTCGACAGCATCGCCATGCACATCGGCAGCCAGATCCTGGACCCCGCCCCCTACCGCGAGGGCGTGGGCCGGCTGCTGGGCCTCATCCGGGACATCCAGGCGGCGGGGGTGGACACGCTCCGGCACCTGGACATCGGGGGCGGCCTCGGGATCCGCTACAAGGACGAGGTGCCGCTCGACCCGGCGCGGTTCGCCGAGGCGGTGCTGCCGCTGGCCCGCGAGACGGGGCTCACCCTGGTGGTGGAGCCGGGGCGGTTCCTGGTGGGGAGCGCGGGGCTGCTGCTGACCACGGTGCTCTCGCGCAAGCACTCCGGTGGCAAGGACCTGGTGCTGGTGGATGCCGGCATGAACGACCTGGTCCGGCCCAGCCACTACATGGCGTACCACGACATCGTGGAGCTGGAGGCGGCGGGGCGGCCCGAGTCGGTGGTCGACGTCGTCGGCCCGGTGTGCGAGACCGGGGACTTCCTGGCCCGCGACCGGGTGCTTCCCGGGGTGCGCGCGGGGGAGGGGCTCGCCGTGCTCGGCGCGGGGGCCTATGGCTTCGTGATGTCGTCGACCTACAACGGCCGGCCGCGGCCCGCCGAGGTGCTCGTGGACGAGGGGCGCTGGGGGATCGTGCGCGAACGGGAGTCGATCGAGAGCCTGTTCGCGGGCGAGACCGCCGAGCCCCGCTGGACGTAGCTTGCGGTGCGCGCCCGGTGCGCGGCGCCGGACCTGACCCGGACCCAGGACGTATGAGCAACCATCACGGCGGCATCCTCATCATCGATTTCGGGTCGCAGTACACCCAGCTCATCGCGCGCCGGGTGCGCGAGGCCCACGTCTACTGCGAGATCCACCCGCCCAGCCGGAGCGTGGAGTGGATCCGGGACTGGAAGCCCCGCGGGATCATCCTCTCGGGCGGCCCCAACTCGGTGTATGGCGAGAACGTCCCCACCGCCGAGCCGGCCCTGCTCGACCTCGGCACCCCGGTGCTCGGCCTGTGCTACGGCATGCAGCTCCTGGCCCACCTCTCCGGCGGCAAGGTGCAGCGCGCCGACCGCCGCGAATACGGCCGGGCGATGGTCGAGGTGAAGGGGGGCCGGCTGTTCCGGGGGTTCGGGACCGGCGAGGAGACGCCGGTGTGGATGAGCCACGGCGACCACGTGGACACCGCGCCCGCCGGCTACACGGTCACCGCCAGCAGCAGCAATGCCCCGGTCTCCGCCATGGAGCACCAGACCAAGCCGCTGTACGGCGTGCAGTTCCACCCCGAGGTGGCGCACACGCCGCGGGGCGGCGAGATGCTCAACAACTTCCTCTTCGAGATCTGCGGCTGCACCCCGGACTGGACCCCGGGGCACTTCATCGACGGCGAGGTGGCCCGCATCCGTGAGCTGGTGGGGCGGCAGCGGGTGATCTGCGGGCTCTCCGGCGGGGTGGACAGCTCGGTGGCGGCGGTGCTGGTGCACAAGGCCATCGGCGACCAGCTCACCTGCATCTTCGTGGACCACGGGCTGCTCCGGCTGCACGAGCGGGAGCAGGTGGAGCACACCTTCCGGCGGCACTACGGCATCGACCTGCGGGTGGTGGACGCCAGCGACCGCTTCCTGGCCGACCTGGCGGGGGTCACCGATCCCGAGACCAAGCGCAAGCGGATCGGGCACGCCTTCATCGACATCTTCGAGCAGGAGGCGCGACAGGTCGGCAATGACGTGGGCTTCCTGGTGCAGGGGACGCTCTACCCCGACGTGATCGAGTCGATGTCGCCGCTGGGTGGCCCGTCGGTGACCATCAAGACCCACCACAACGTGGGTGGCCTGCCGGAGAAGCTGCCGTTCGGGCTGATCGAGCCGCTGCGGGAGCTGTTCAAGGACGAGGTGCGGCAGGTGGGCCGGGAGCTGGGGCTGCCGGAGGAGATGGTGGGCCGCCATCCGTTCCCCGGCCCGGGCCTCGCCATCCGGATCCTGGGTGAGGTGAACCGGCACCAGCTCGACGTGCTGCGCAAGGCCGATCACATCTACATCGAGGAGATCCGCGCCGCCGGGCTCTACGACGAGATCTGGCAGGCCTTCGCGGTGCTGCTCCCGATCCGGTCGGTGGGGGTGCAGGGGGATGAGCGGAGCTACGACCAGGTGGTGGGGCTCCGGGCGGTGACCAGCCGGGACGGCATGACCGCCGACTGGTTCCCATTCCCGCCCGACGTGCTGGCCCGGGCATCCAACCGGATCGCCAACGAGGTGGAGGGGGTCAACCGGGTAGTCTACGACGTGAGCTCGAAGCCGCCGGCGACGATCGAGTGGGAGTAGCGTCGGGCTATACGCCCTTTTCGTCGAGGAGGCGGTAGAACTCGTCGGGGCTCGAGAGCCGGGCCAGCCGGCCCGGCACGTCGGGCTCCTTGGCGAAGGTCGCGATCTTGCCGAGGATCGGCAGGTACTGGTTGCTCACCTCGATCGGGGGCGCGACGATCAGGAAGAAGTGGTGCACCGGCTGGTCGTCCACCGAGCGCCAGGCGATGCCACCCGGGGCATGGCCATAGGCCAGCCGGACCCGCCCCACCACCAGCGAGCGTCCGTGCGGGATGGCGATGCCGTGGCCGACGCCGGTGGAGCCAAGCTCCTCGCGTCGGCGCAGGATCTTGAGCAGGGTCTGGCTGGCACGCTCGTCGAGGCCGAGGCGGCCGATCAGCTCGGGCAGCACCGCCTCGCCGGTGGTGGCGGCCAGGGGCAGGGCGATGGCCGCGGGGTCGAAGAATTCGCGAAGGTGCATGGGGACGGTAGCTTAGGCTCCCGCTGGGGCGCTGTCAAAGGGGGCGCCCCCCTTTCCGCGCTGGGAATCCCGCGTACCTTTGGCGGTGAGGCTGGTCCGGCCACCTGCTTCGCCCCCCAGAGGTACATCGACCATGAAAGCGGACCTGATCGACTGGCTGGCCCATACGGGCAGCTGGGCCTGGCATACTGCGGTCGCGCTCCTCGTGCTCATCAACGCCGGTGCCGGTCTGGCCGTCCTGGCCACCCGGAGCCAGTCGCTGGTGGACCGGTGGACGCCCCGCTGGCTCGCGGCCAACGTGGCGGTACTTGGGTTCGGTCTGGGCACCCCGCTCCTGACCTGGGCCCTCCGGCTCGGCCTGGCGGCGCTCCCGACCGTCGGCACCACCCCCACCGTCCCCAAGTAAGCCCGGAACAGCTGCGCTCTTTTCCGGAACGGGGCGGGCCCGTATCTTTGTGCCCGTGAAGCAGTTGCCCTATCTCAGGACCACCACGGTCCCCCTGATCCTCGCCCCGATGGCCGGGGTGAGCGAGGCCCCCTTCCGGCAGATCTGCCGCGGGATGGGGGCGGACGTGGTCATCTCCGAATTCCTGAGCTCCGAGGCGATCCGGCGGCGCATTCACCGGACCCTCGAAGGGGCGGAGTTCGAGGAGTGCGAGCGGCCGATCGGGATCCAGATTTACGGCGCCGATCCCCGCGCCATGGCGGAAGCCACCGCGCTCATCACCGAGCACTACAAGCCCGAGTTCATCGACATCAACTTCGGCTGCCCGGTGAAGAAGGTGGTGCAGCGCAATGGCGGCTCCGGCTGCCTGCGCGACCTGGACCTGGTGGCACAGATCATCCGCGCCTGCGTGGCTGCCACGCACCTGCCGGTCACGGTGAAGACCCGGAGTGGCTGGAACGACCAGCTCCGCGACCCGGTGGGCATCGCGCTCCGGATGCAGGACGCCGGCGCCACGGCCTTCACCCTGCACGCCCGCACCCGGACCCAGATGTTCACCGGCAAGGCCAGCTGGGACGAGATCGCCCGGGTAGTGGAGGCGCTCACGATCCCGGTGATCGGCAACGGCGACATCCAGGCCCCCGAGGACGTGGTGCGGATGGTCGAGCACACCGGCTGTGCGGGGGTGATGGTCGGCCGCGGGGCCTTCGGGAACCCGTGGCTGTTCCGGGACGCGCGGGCGCTGCTGGCGGGCCGGCCGCGGCCGGCGGCGCCCACGGCGGCGGAGCGATTCCAGGTGGCGCTGGCGCATGCGCGCCTGGCCCTCACGCTGCAGGGCGACACCCGCAAGACGGTGATCGAGTTCCGCAAGCACTTCGGCTGGTACACCAAGGGCCTCTACGGCGCCGGCGACCTCCGCGGCCGCCTGTACCAGGTGGAGTCCATGGCGGAGGCCGAGGCGATCTTCCAGGCCTACCTCGCGCCGGCCGCGTCCGTCGCCGGGGTGGCGTGAACCCCGACCAGCTGGAGCGCCTGCTCCGCGAGGTGGCCGGGGGCCGCCTCGACGTGGGCCAGGCGCTGGACCGCCTGCGGCACTTCCCCACCGAAGCGATGGAGTTCGCCCAGCTGGACCATCACCGGCCGCTGCGGCAGGGCCAGCCCGAGGTGATCTTCGCGGCCGGCAAGACGGTGGAGCAGGTCCTGGCGATCGCCGCGCGGCTCGCGGCCGTGGGCGGGGGGGTCCTGGCCACGCGGGTCACGCCTGAACAGGGTGCGGCGCTGGCGGCAGCATTCCCGGCGCTCGAGTGGAATGCCCAGGCGCGCACGGCGTGGCTTCGGGGTCCCGATGCCCCCCCGGCGGGCGGCGGCCGGGTGCTGGTGGTCTCGGCCGGGACGAGCGACCTGCCGGTGGCTGAGGAGGCCGCGGTCACCGCCACGGCGATGGGCCATCCGGTGGACCGGCTGGCGGACGTCGGCGTGGCCGGGATCCACCGCCTGCTCTCCGCGGCGGACCGGCTCCACGAGGCCGCGGTGCTGATCGTCTGCGCCGGGATGGAAGGCGCGCTGCCGAGCGTGGTCGGCGGGCTGGTGGCGCGGCCGGTGATCGCGGTGCCGACCAGCGTGGGCTACGGCGCCTCCTTCGGCGGGGTGGCGGCGCTGCTGGCGATGCTCAACTCCTGCGCCGCCGGGATCACGGTGGTCAACATCGACAACGGCTTCGGCGCGGCGATGGCCGCGCACCGGATCCTCGGCCGCGCCGCGCGCGCGGGGGAAGGGACCTAGTGCTGCGCACCGTGTTCGAGAGCCTCGAGCCGCGGTTCGTGTGGCTCGACCTGGTCGAGCCGACCCGGCAGGACCTCGACGGCATCGCGCTGCGCTACGGGCTCACGCCGACGGCGGTGCAGGACTGCCTGGACCCGGAACACCTGCCCAAGTTCGAGCGGTTCGACGGCACCACGTTCCTGATCCTGCGGGCCCAGGACGAGAAGGCGGAGGCCACCGCCGACACGGTGCAGGGGCTCACCCGGAAGGTGGCGGTGTTCTGGGGCGCGGGGTTCCTGATCACCATCCACCGCAAGGACCAGCCCTACCTCCACGCCGTGATGGAGCAGTGGCGGGGACGGGTCCGGGAGTGGGCCGACGAGCGGGAGCTGGCCTCGCAGCTGCTGGTGGACCTCACCAACGGGGTGGTGTCGAGCTACGAGAACCCCCTGGTCGAGGCCGAGACCCGGGTGGATGGGTTCGAGGCCAAGCTCATGGCGGAGCACGACGTCGCGGCGCTGCTGCGCGACATGTACCACATGAAGCGCCGCCTGGCGCTCACCAAGCGACTGCTGTGGCGCACGCTCAGCATCACGACGCGCCTGCCCGGCGCGGGGGAGCGGGCCAACGCGGGGATCCAGGACCTGCGGGAGAACGCCGAGAGCATGCACTTCTACGCGGAAGAGCTGCTCGAGGACGTGAACAACCTGCTCAACATGCAGCTGGCCCTGGCGGCGCATCGCACCAATGAGGTCATGCAGGTACTGACGGTCTTCTCGGCGTTCTTCCTGCCGCTCACGTTCATCGTCGGGATCTACGGGATGAACTTCGAGCACATGCCGGAGCTGCCCCACAAGTACGGCTACGTGGCGGTGTGGGGCGTGATGCTGCTGGTGAGCCTCGGGATCTGGCGCTGGTTCCACCGACGGGGGTGGTTGTCATGAACGGTGTCGCATGGTGGCTGGGCGGGATGGCCGCGGGGGCCGCCGGGGCACTGATCATCCGCCGGGGGCAGGGCGAGGCGGCCCCGCGGATCGGCGCCGACCCGGTCCTGCTCCCCGACCCGGCGCTGCGCTGGCTGGCCGACGCCCGCGGCGCCCAGGGGCTCTGGGTGGCGCATCCGCCGCGGGAGGGCAGCGACCAGCCGCACTGGGACCGGGTGGTGCCGGGCGGCCGGCTCTCTCCGACCGCCACGGCCGCCGTCGAGGCCAGGCTGGCGGCGCTGCGCGATCGCGCGGCGTCGGGGGCGGAGCGGATCGACGCCGGCGTCCTGCTGTACGCCTCCGCGGGCGGGCTCATCGCCGGGATGCTGCTCCCCGCCGACACGGCGCCCGACGTGCTGCGGCAGGGGGGCGATGACCTGGTGGCGCTGCTGGATGGACTGGGCCGCAAGCCGCTCCTCGACAAGGCGATGTCGGAGGACGACGGGCCGGTCGAATCGCTCGGCAGCATCGGCCTGCGACTGGCCTACCAGCTGGAGCGGATCCTCACCGCGGAGGTGATCGTGGTGGTCGAGATCCAGGGCACGGTGCGGGTGATCGGCACCTCGGGCCGGGCCGACCGCCGCCTGCTCGACACCTTTGCCCAGCCGGGGAGCCCGCTGTTCCAGGTGGCCAGCGGCGAGGTGCCCTCGCTCACCAGCATCGCCGACCCGCTGGGTGGCATCGTGCACGACCGCCGCAGCCACTTCACCCCCGCGATCATCTTCCCGATCCGGCACTTCGACGAGACGGTGGGCGCGGTGGCGTTCTGGACCGACGACAATGGCGAGCCGATCGGCCCGGTGATCGCCGAGGTGCAGGAAGCGCTGCGGAACGCCGGGCCACGGATGGTGCGGGCCCGCAAGCTGGAGGAGATGGGCAACGCCGCCGTCACCGACCCGCTCACGGGGCTCAAGAACCGCCGTGGGCTGGACGAGGCGATGCGCCGGGTGGGGATCAGCCAGGGCACCCTGATCTACGCCGACCTCGACAAGTTCAAGCTGCTCAACGACACCATGGGGCACCACGCCGGCGATGCCGCGCTGGTGCACTTCTCCCGCCTGGTGCACGACGTGATCCGCGGCGGCGACACCGCCGCCCGCATCGGCGGGGAGGAGTTCGCCATCTGGCTGCCGGGGGCCTCCATGGTATACGGGGCCAAGGTGGCGGACCGGATCCGCATCCGGCTCGGCACCACCACCTGGGACTGGCAGGGACGGACCTGGCCGCTCAGTGCGAGCTTCGGCGTGGCCGCGCTGCCGGACACCTCGCGCAGCCTCGAAAACCTCCCCGCCCAGGCCGACGCGGCACTGATGGAAGCCAAGCGGCAGGGCCGCGACCGGGTCGAGACGGCGCGACCGCTGTAGCCCACGCAGCGCACGACCAGCCGCTCCGCCGGCCGGGGACCTTTCCCCAGCCCGCGGAGCGGCTGTCGTTCCCCCGCCGCCCGGCTCACTCCTCCCGCGAGTACTGCCGGGCGAGCTGGGCGTACCGGCTGACCAGCTCCAGGAACTCCGCGCGGTAGCCCTCCGGGTCCTCGCCCAGGGCCAGCTGGGCGCGGGACAGGACACTCTCCACCGAGGCCGTGCCCCGGAACCCCGACCCCCGCAGCAGCAGACCGAACTCCGCCACCGCCGACGCGAAGCGCAGGTTCGCGCTGCCCCGTCGGGCCACCTGCGGGGGAGCGTAGCTCGCCGTCAGCAGCCGGCTGAGGCTCCCCGCCGGGTCCTTGTACCGCAGCTTGGCGGTGACCCACTCCTGTCCCGTCCGACCCAGCTCGGTCAGGCCGGCGTGCTGGTAGCGAAGCTCCTGCGGCTGCTCCACCGCCAGTTCCGGATCGGCCGGGATGATCTCGTACAGGGCGGTGACGCTGTGGCCGGCGCCAAGGTCTCCGGCGTCCTTGCGGTCATCGTCGAAGTCTTCCCGCGCCAGCACCCGGTTCTCGTACCCGACCAGCCGGTAGCCGGCCACCCGGGCGGGGTTGAACTCGAGCTGCAGCTTCACGTCCTTGGCGATGGTGTGCAGGGTGCCGCCGAGTTCGCTGACGAACACCCGGCGGGCCTCCCGCAGGTTGTCGACGTAGGCGTAGTGACCGTTCCCCTGGTCCGCCAGCTGCTCCATCCGGGCGTCCTTGAGGTTGCCGGTGCCGAAGCCGAGCACGGTAAGGAATACGCCGCTTTCCCGCTTCTCCTCGATGAGCCGGACCAGCTCGGCCTCGCTGCTCACGCCCACGTTGAAGTCGCCGTCGGTGGCCAGGATCACCCGGTTGTTGCCGCCACGCTGGAACTGCTCCGTGGCCACCTGGTACGCCAGCTGGATCCCCGCGCCGCCCGCGGTGGAGCCGCCCGCCTCCAGCCGGTCGATCGCCGCCAGGATGGTGCCCTTGGCGCTCCCCGGCGTGGAGGGAAGGACCAGCCCGGCCGCGCCCGCGTAGACCACGATGGCCACCCGGTCGCGCGGGCGGAGCTGCTGCACCAGCAGGCGGAAGGCCTGCTGCACCAGGGGCAGCTTGTCGGGGCTGTCCATCGAGCCCGAGACGTCGAGCAGGAACACCAGGTTGCTGGGCGGCAGCTGGTCCAGGTCCAGGCGGCGGCCCTGCAGGCCCACCAGCAGCAGCCGGTGCGCCTCGTTCCACGGGCAGGCGCCCTGTTCGAGGGTCACCGTGAAGGGATGCCGCCCGGCGGGGGCGGGGTAGTCGTAGGGGAAGTAGTTGACCATCTCCTCGATGCGCACCGCGTCCGGCGGCGGCAGCATGCCCTCGGTGAGGAAGCGGCGGACGTTGGTGTACGAGGCGGCGTCCACGTCGATCGAGAAGGTCGACAGCGGCTCCGCGACGGGGTCGCGGAAGCGGTGCTCCACGATCCGGCTGTATTCCTCGCTGCCCGGGGTGGCAGGGGTGGTGCGCGCCGTCCCCGCGCCGCCCATCCCGATCACGCCGGGCTGGGCGTTGCCGAACTCGGCGGCGGTGCCGCCCGGGGTGACCGATGCCTGCTCGAAGCCGCCGGTCGAGACGTCCACGCCGCCGATGAACTGCCCACCGCGGTGACCGCCCTGCACCGGCACCCCGTCGACGTACGCCGCGGACTCGTCCGCGCGCCCGCTACGGACCGAGATGCCCGGCTGCAGCGCGAGTGCGCCGCTGATGCGCTCGGTCGGCAGGGCGCCCGCGTATTCCCCGGTGATGTTCTGACGGGTGGAGACCGCGTCCCGGGGGATGAGCGCATTCATGGCGCTGACGACCGTGATCTCCTGCAGCTCGATGGGGCTCTGTTCGAGGGTGACGTCCTGGATGGTGGCGCTGTCGGCGGCCACGCGCAGGCCCCTGACGAGCATCGGCCGGTAGCCCACGAAGCAGGCCCGCAGGTCGTAGGTGCCGGGCGCGACGCTGTCGATGCGGTAGCGTCCCGCCGGGTCCGCCACCGCGCCCCGCGCCCCCGGGTCGAGCTGCACCTGCGCCCCGGGGATGGGATCCCCCGCGCCGTCGACCACCGTGCCGGCCACCGTGCCCATCGGGCCGGGCGGGACCACGGGCGCGACCAGCCCGAGCCCGAGCGCCAGGATCCCGGGGAACCACCGACCTGCCTGGAATGCGTGCATGACCGCCTCCTCCCCGCCGGGCTCCGGGCCCGGCGGGCGTTGCCTGACGAACGCCTCGGGGGCGCCGCGCCAGATCAGGTTGTGAGGTAGTGCGGTCTCGGCCAAGACCAGTGGACTGCAGCAGTGGCGACGCGCAAGCGGGTGATGCAGCGCACATGTTGCACGGGGCGACGCCCTGCTTGAATCGGAGGGGACGCGCCACTAGCTTCCGTGCACCCGGGGGCGACTGGCTTCGACGGGTTTGATGAAAGGATCGCTGCGTGCCCAGGTCCAGGTTCCTGGCTAAACCGTCTGGAACGATTCAACTGCCAACACTGAATTGGCGATGGCTGCGTAAGCTGAGCTTCTAGCTCGCTTGTCGCTCCACCTCCGAGGGTAGCCCGCCTGGGGCGATCCGCGGCGGAACGAAAATCCGGGCTGGCGGTCGCCGAAGCCCCGACGGCGATCGCGAGATCTTCGGGGATAGAGCCTGGGAAGGCTGGTGCAGCGCCGGTCCAGGTCGACGCGAGAAGATGCACCTACGCACGTAGGCGCGGTTCTGGAAGCTCACTCGGACGAGGGTTCGATTCCCTCCGCCTCCATCCGGTTCCACCCGATGCACGCATCCCCCCGGGGCCCGCCCCGGGGGGATGCGTGCGTCAGGGCGCCTCCTCCGACGCCAGCCGGCGCACCAGCTCCCGCAGCACCCGCTCATCCGCCTCCCAGTGGTACCGGGTCCGGATCGCCTCGCGACCCGCCGCGGCCATCCGCGCGCGCAGGGCCGGGTCCACGGCCAGCGTGCCGATCGCGCTCGCCAGCGCCTGCGGCGCGGCGTCGGCCGCGAGCAGCCCGCAACCGGCCTCGCGCACCACCCGCGCGAGCGGGGCGGCATCCGAGGTCACCACCGGCAGGCCCGCCGCCATGAAGTCGAACAGCTTGTTGGGGATCGTGGTCTCCATCCATGGGTTGCGCAGGTGGGGGACCAGCCCGATGTCCGCGGCGGCCACGCGCGCGAGCGCGGCCTCGTGCGGCAGCTGGCCCGTGAAGGCCAGCCGCTCCGGTGGAAGTCCCCGCGCGGCCGCCTGCTCCTGGACGAGCGCAAGATCCCGCCCGCCGCCGATGACCGTGAGGCGCACCGGGACGCGCGCGGCATGCAGCAGGGCCGCAGCTTCCACGAGGCGGCCGATGCCCCGCGGGAGCTCGACGATGCCGAGGTAGACCGCCTCGACCGGCTGGCCTGCTGGCCGCGACCCTGGGGGCGTGGCCGAGAGCCGGGAGAGCGGCGGGGTGTTCGAGACCACCGAGACCCGAGCCGGCGGCACGCCCGCCGCCACCAGGCGGTCCCGGGACTCCTCCACCACGACCATCGTATGGCTCATCCGCGGCAGCACCCCACGCTCGATCCCGGCGGCCAGCCGCGGGTTGCGGACCAGGTAGT
Source organism: Gemmatimonadota bacterium (assembly GCA_016713785.1). NCBI lineage: Bacteria > Pseudomonadati > Gemmatimonadota > Gemmatimonadota bacterium. The sequence goes on from JADJOM010000003.1 coordinate 553,564, forward strand.
CCAGCGCCCCGTGCCGGCCGGCGTCCCACGTGGTCTGCAGGAGGGCGGGGTAGTCCTCGGCCATGTCGAAGAGGACGGGGATGCCCAGCGGCGCCGCGACCCGGAGCGCCAGGGGCGCGAGCGGAAGGTCGCGCACGATGAGCAGCCGCGCGCGGCTCTCGCGCAGGACCCGCCGGGTCAGGCCGGCCCAGCGGGGGTTGAAGAAGGCGGGGAACTGCAGCAGCCCGTCGACCCGGGCCGGCAGCCAGGGCAGGGGGGACAGCCGGTGGACCGTCCCCTCGGGCAGTCGCTCGGAGGCCGTGGCCCGGGAACGATTGCGGGCCACGAGGTGCACCTCGTGGCCCGCCGCCGCCAGCGAGCGGCATACCTTCTCGGTCCGAACATCCCATGGGTACTCGGCGTCCCACAGGTAGACGATGGGAGCCGGGGCCGGGGATGTCATGACCGGGACGCGGTGGGTCAGCGTCCCGGAGTCACCGGGATGGTGACCCGGGTCTTCTCCCACTCGAGCAGCAGGTTGACCGCCCCAGCGGCGCCGGGCTCGGCGCGGAAGGTGAGGCTCTCCACCGCGGTGGCGAGGGCCGAGCTCCGGGCCGTGCCGTGCCCGACCTCCTGCGCCTTCACCGCGTCGGTGTACGCCGACTCGTGGCCCCACTGGGTGATGGACCGGTTGGGGATGACCTGCCACTCCGTGGCGCCGGGGACCGTGTAGAGGGAGTACGACCCGGCGGCCAGCGCCACGCCGGCGACGACGATCGGCCCGGTGGTGTGGAGCATCGTGGGCTCATTGGCGCCGGTGCGCCACAGCGTGCCGAAGGGCACGAAGCTGCCGCCGATCATGGTGCGGCCCTTCGCGGCCGGCCTGCTGTAGCAGAGCTTCACCTCGGCGCTGCCGACCTTGAAGGTGAGGGAATCGAGCGGGCTGCCGCGCCGCGCGAGGGGCATCCGTTCGGCGTTCATGACGATGCAGGCGGCCGGGGCGGGCGCGGGGCCGGCCAGGGGCAGCGTGAGCGTGGCGAGCAGGGCAGGGAGCAGCATGGAAACCTCGGTGGTTCTCGTGAGGGAGTGGATCAGCGTTCCGTCAGGCGTTGACGGGCCGCGAGCGCGCCCGCCAGGGCCAGCTCCGGCGCCCCGGCAAGCACGGTGAGATGCCCCATCTTGCGGCCGGGGCGAGGCTCGGTCTTGCCGTAGAGGTGCAGGTGCACGCCGGGATCGGCGAGCGCCCGGTCCCAGCGGGGCGGGCCGCCGGCCCACAGGTCGCCGAGCAGGTTGACCATCGTGGCGGGCCGGAGCAGGCTGGTGTCGCCGAGGGGGAGCCCGGCCACGGCCCGCACCTGCTGCTCGAACTGGTCGGTGGCGCAGGCGTCGAGGGTGTAGTGCCCGCTGTTGTGGGGCCGCGGGGCCATCTCGTTGACCACCAGCCGCCCGCCCCCCACCACGAAGAACTCCACCGCCATGGTGCCCACGTAGTCCATGGCGGTGGCCAGCCGGGCCGCGGCCTCGCGTGCTTCCGCTGCCAGGGCGTCGGGGACCCGGGCCGGCACCACTGAGGTGTCGAGGATCCCCTGCACGTGGCGGTTTTCCGCGACCGGGTAGGTCACGATGCTGCCGTCCGTGCCACGCGCCAGCACCACCGAGATCTCCGCGTCGAGGTCGAGGCGCGCCTCGAGGACGCAGGGCTGGCCCCCGAACCCGCGGAAGGCCGCGACCAGCTCCTCGAGCGTGCCGATGCCGGCCTGGCCCTTCCCGTCGTAGCCCAGGCGCGACGTCTTGAGCAGCGCCGGCGCCTTGATGTGCCGGAACGCCTCGGCGCAGTCGGCCTCGCGCAGGATGGGATGGAACGGCGCGGTGTCGAGGCCGTGGGTCCGCGCGAAGGTCTTCTCGGCCTCGCGGTCCTGGGTCACCTGCACCGCCTCCGGGCCGGGCCGCACCGGGCAGAACTGCCGCAGGAAGGCGAGGCTGTCGGCGGGGACGTTCTCGAACTCGGTGGTGACCGCGCAGGCCAGGCCGCCGAGCTCGCGCAGGGCGGCCTGGTCGGTGTAGGCGGCGTGCAGGTGCCGGGTGGCGATCCGTCCCGCGGGGCTCGCCGGGTCGGGATCGAGGACCGCCACCTCGAAGCCCATCCGCAGGGCGGCCTGGGTGAACATGCGGCCCAGCTGCCCGCCACCGAGAAGGCCGAGCATGGCGCCCGGCTGGATCACCTGGGCTCCGGCAGCGTGAGGCCGAGGACCTTTTCGGTCTGCCGTTCGCGGAAGGCGGCGAGGCGCGCGGCGAGCGCGGGGTCGGTGCCGGCCAGGAGGCCCACCGCGAAGAGCCCGGCGTTCCGGGCACCGGCCTCGCCGATGGCAAAGGTGGCCACGGGGATGCCGCCGGGCATCTGGACGATCGAGAGCAGGGAATCGAGGCCGTTGAGGTGCTTCGACGGCACCGGCACGCCCAGCACGGGGACTGCGGTCTTGGCGGCCAGCATGCCGGGAAGATGGGCCGCGCCGCCGGCGCCGGCGATGATGCAGCGGAGGCCCCGGCCTGCGGCTTCCTCGGCGTAGCGATAGAGCAGGTCCGGGGTGCGGTGCGCGGAGACCACCCGGGCCTCGTGCGGGACCCCGAAATCGAGCAGCTGGCGGGCGGCGTGCTGCATGACCTCCCAGTCCGAGTCGCTGCCCATCACGAGTCCGACCAGCGGTGCACTCATCCCGACCTCAGGGAAACGGGGTTCCGGGGCGTCCGGCCGCGCGGCAGGAATAAATCCCGCCCCGGGGCCCGGGGCAAGCGCGGCGCGCCTTCAGCCCTGGGGGTTCCGGAAGATGAAGTAGACGGCGCCCAGGATGCAGGTCGCCGCGTAGAGGTAGTCGAGCTTGAATGGCTGCTTCATGTACAGGATGGCGAAGGGGACGAACACCGTGAGCGTGATCGCCTCCTGCAGGATCTTGAGCTGACCCAGGTTGAGCGCGGTGTACCCGATCCGGTTGGCGGGCACCTGGAGCAGGTACTCGAAGAGGGCGATGCCCCAGCTCACCAGCGCGGCGACCCACCAGGGCCGGTCGGTCAGGTTGCGCAGGTGGGCATACCAGGCAAAGGTCATGAAGACGTTTGACAGGCTGAGCAGACCGACGGTCCGGAAGAGGACGGCGTTGATGGGAACCTCCGGGGAAAGGGGCGAGACCGCGTGGTCGGGGTCCGTGGGGTGGCCGTGTGCTCACGGGCCCCGGCCGGCGTACCGGTCGGGGCCCGTGCGGTGCTGCCCGCCGTCGGGTGCCGCCAGGCTCAGGCCTGGTCCTGCACCTTGAAGACGAAGGCCGCCAGCGCTCCGCCGACGAACGGGCCGACGAGGTAGAGCCAGACGCTGCTGAACGACCCGCCGCCCATGAGGGCGTGCACGATCGTCGGACCGAGGCCCACGGCCGGGTTGAAGGCGCCGCCGGAGACTCCGCCCCCCGCGAACGCCGCCACGACCACCGTGAAGCCGATGGCCAGACCGTAGAAGGAATTGCCCGTGGTCTTGTCGCTGGTGGCGGCGTTGAGCACCACGAGCGCCAGCGCAAACGTATAGAGGACCTCCACCAGCAGCGCCGCCACGACGGAAGCCGTCGGGGATGGGGCCGGGGCGAACGTCTGCCCCATGATCAGGTAGACCGCGAGGCTCGCCACCACCGCGCCGAGCACCTGCGCCACCATGTACGGGGCCAGTTCGGACGCGGGCAGCTTGCCCCGCAGCATCACCGCGAGCGAGACGGCCGGGTTGTAGTGCCCACCCGAGATGTGCCCGCCCATGTAGACCATGATCATGAGCGAGGCGCCGATGGCGAGCGGCGCCATGGCCGAGCCGGCGAGGACGGTGAGACCGATGGTCAGGACGAGGAACATGGTGCCGAGGAACTCGGTCAGGTACTTGGGCATCGGGAGCCTCGATGGAGGGTGGGGCAAGGGGTCCGGCTCGCCCGGCGGACGAGAGGAGGGGTCGCCGGGCGGCGGGTAATTGGTACCGGGGCCCCCGCTGGCGCAAGGGGCTGCCGCCCGGGGCTCGCTGGCGTCCGGGAGGGCCGGTGGCTAGCTTGGCGGGCTCGGACCTCATCCCCCGGAGCCGACATGGCACAGAAGGGCTTCACCTGGAGCGGGCTGCTGCTCCGGCTGGTGGCGGCGCTCGCCCTGGTCTACGCGACGTACAACCCCGAAGGCGTCTCGTACTTCCACTGGGTGTTCAGCCGCACCCCCGGCGAGAGCGGCATCGGCAGCTACCTGCACGGCTTTACCCCGCTCAAGGGGCTCGCCGGGGTGCTGCTGATCGCCGCCTGGGTGGTGTTCCTGCAGGCGGCCCGGCGGTCGCTCGGCGTGGGGGGCGCGGTGCTGGTGCTCGCCCTCTTCGCGTGCACCATCTGGGCGATGATCTACTACGGCGCCATCTCCCCGACCAGCAGCCGCGCGATCGCCCACCTGATCCTGGTGGCGGTGAGCCTGGTGCTCGCCATCGGCATGTCGTGGTCCCATATCAGCCGCAAGATGAGCGGCCAGCTCGACACCGATACCGTCGGCTAGCGCGCCCCGCGCTTCTGGTAGGTCCCCATCAGCTCCGCCTGGGCCAGCACGTGCCCGGCCATGGCCTGGTCCACGCGGGCCCGGGCCGGGCGCCCCAGGTCCGGCAGCACGCAATCCAGCGCATACAACCGGAAGTAGTAGCGGTGCCGGCCGATCGGCGGGCAGGGCCCGCCCCAGCCGGTTCGCCGGAAGTCGGTGACGCCCTCGAGGGTCCCCGGCGGCAGCGCCGCCGGCGCCACGGCCTCGGGCAGCCCCGCGGTGTCCGCCGGGAGGTTGTACAGCACCCAGTGCACCCAGGTCATGCGCGGCGCCGCCGGGTCCGGGGCGTCGGGATCGTCCACGATCAGCACCAGGCTGCGGGTCCCGGGGGGCGCCCCGGCCCAGGCCAGCGCGGGCGAACGGTCCGCGCCCTCGCAGGTATGCGCCGCAGGGATAGCGCCGCCCGCCGGAAACGCCGGGGAGGTGAGCTGCAGGCTGGTCATCGCGTCCCGGGATGGTGGCGCGCGTGGTCGGGGTCCATCGCCGGCGCCGACTCGCTGCCCGGCGCGCGATGGTCGCTGCGCTGGAACGCCAGGAACTCCCGCACCGCCGCGAGGGCCGCGGCGTCGGTGGTGGTGATCCGCACCTCGCCGCCTCCCGGCCGTTCCTGCATCGCGTAGCGGATCCGCTCGCGCCGCGCCGCCATGACCTCGGTGCCCGGGACGGTCAAGGCGTGCACCCGCGCGGGATCGGAGAAATCCCCGGCGGCGAACCGCTCCGCGATGTGCGCCAGGTGCTGCCGGATCATCGCCGCGCCGGCGGTGTCGCCGGCATCCACCATCACGTAGAGGATCCTCCCCCCATCGGGCAGGTCCTCGAAGACGTGCCGCGAGGTGGCCTGGCTGACCCCCATCACCACCGCGCCGCGGGCCTGGACCCCGGCGAAGGCGGCGTCCGTCGATGGCGGGGGCTGGTGGCCCGCGCAGGCCGCGAGGAGCAGGAGGATGGGGCAGGGACGGGGCATCAGGTCCTCCCTAGGAGGGAACCTCGGGGCGGCGGCCAAACAGGATCCGGCCCGTGGTCCGGAAGCCGAAGACCAGGAGCGCCGCCATGGCCGCGAGGCACACCAGCGGCAGCAGGACGGCGAGCACCGCGGTGGCGGTCGCCCCGATCAGCTCCACCGTCGCGATGACCGGATTGGCCACCCCGCCGGTGAGCGCGGTGGACTTGAGCCGGAACAGCACGGACGTGCCCTGGATGAGCCCCGCGGCACCGCCGCCCCCGATGATCGCCACCGCCCACTTGAGCGCCGGCGGCAGGTCCGTCACCACCGAGGCCGCGGCCACCACGCCCGCGAGCATGGCGGCCGGCGTGGCCACGGTGTCGAGCGCGTGGTCCAGCCAGGGCACGTAGTAGGCGCCCACTTCGAGCACCGTGGCGCTGGCGAAGGCGATGAGCGCCGGCAGGCTCCCCACCCAGTCGAAGCCCGCCGCCAGGGGCAGCTGCCCGTACCGCGCCGCCAGGCTCGCGACCAGCAGCGGCACGAAGATGCGGAACCCGCAGGCGGCGGCGAGCCCGAGCCCCGCGGCCAGGCTCACCACCGCCTCGAGCACCGGGGAGACGGCCACCGGGCTCAGGCCGATCCCCGCCCGCGCAGGTGCCCGATCTTCTCGTTCAGCTGCTGCAGGATGACCTGGATCTCGACGTGCTCGGGATGCAGCCCCTTGGGGCCCTCGGCCTCGAGGTCGCCCGCGATCTGCCGCAGGATGTCGATGCCCCGCCGCAGCCGGAACCGCGCGATGAAGCCCGGATAGTTGCTGGACCGCGAGGCCGACAGCACCGCCCAGACGCTGGTGCGGACGTTGTCGACCGCCGCCTTGAGGTCCTCGAGGCCCTCCGGCGTCCCGACGCTGCGGGCCAGCTGCGCGTCGACGGTGGTCAGCTGGGCGCGCAACTGGGCGATCTGTTCTTCCAGGCCTGCCTGACTCATCACGAGCTCCACACGATAGGGGGGACCGGCCGGGACGCGATGCTACAGCGTCTTGCGGACCCGGTCGAAGCCTTCACGCACTTCGGCGGCGAGCTTCTTCGCGGCCTCGCCGATGTCGTCCATCGCGTCGCGGGCCTCGGTGCCGGCCGAGTCGGCCCGGAACCGCAGCTCCGCGAGCTTCGCGTCCAGCTTCTGCAGCTCGTCGCGGCCCTCGGCCTTGGCGAGATGGATCCGCAGCTTCAGCTCGTCCCGCTCCTGCTCGAGGTCGGTCACGACCTTGTTCCACCGCTCACGCCAGCCTGACATGGATCCTCCGTGGTCCGGCCGGCCGGATGGCCAGCCTGCCCCAAAGTTACATCACTCCGGGGCCAGGTCGTAGGACATGATCACCCCTGGCGTGCCCCGGGCGGCGCGGCGCTCCACCACGCGCCAGCCCCGGGCCGCGTACCACCCCTCCGCCTCGGTGGTGTAGAGGTAGAGCCTCGCGGCCCCGAGCCCCCGCGCGTCGGCGAGTGCCTGGTGGACCAGCGCCGTCCCGATCCCCGCGCCCCGGCGATCGGGGACCACGAACACGCTGGCCAGCCAGGGTGTGAACGCGGGGAAGTCCGGCATGTCCTCGTCGAGCAGGCTGGCCGAGCCGACCAGTCGCTCCCGTTCAAAGGCGATGAGCGTACTCGGAATGGTGCCGCGACGCTGCTGCGAGGCCAGTTCGGCCTCGGCGAGTGCCAGGGGCCAGTCGCGGATGATCGGGGCCCACTCGGCGTGATGCCAGGCCGCGAGCAGGGGGACGGCCTCGGGGTGGTCGGCGAGGGAGGCGAACCGGAGCACAGTCACGGCGCCGGGAGCGCCGCGAGCAGTCCGCTTCCGACGGGCACCACGGTGCCGGCCACGCGGACCTCCAGCGCATCGTGCCGCGCATCGATGGTCACCCAGAGGTCGCTCGGTCGTCCGGCGCGGGCGCCCTGCAGGATCCGCTGACGCTCGCCGGCCGCCGCGAGGCCGTGCCGCACCAGGTAGGCCCCGGCCGGCCCGGCGGCGCTGCCGGTGGCCGGATCCTCCACGATGCCATCGTTGAGCCAGGTGCGCCCCTCCCGGCGTGCCGGATCGAGGAGGTAGACGAACTTGGCACCCACGGTGGCGAGGAGTGCCTCGAACTCCGGATGCCGGATGCGGGCCGCGCCGAGATCGCCCGCGACCGGCACAATGAGGTACGGCAGCCCGGTCGAGACCGTCTGCAGCGGCAGGGCCGGGTGCCGGAGCGCGGGCGCCATCCCGAGCGCGTCGTGGAACGGCGCGGCCGCGGCGGGGCTGAGCGGTGGCCGGAAGGTCGCGATCCCCTGGCGCATTTCGGCGGACAGGCCGGCCGCGGCGTGCCGCGTGGTGACCGGCACCGTCCGCCCGGTGAGCTCGAGCTGCCACTCCGCCGCCGCCTCGCCGTCCGCCGTCTCCTCGTGCAGCACCGCGGCGGCGCCGAGGGACGGATGCCCGGCGAAGGGCAGCTCCTCCTCCGGGGTGAAGATCCGCGCCCGGACCCGGCGCGGGTCCGGGGTGCGCTCGAGGAAGATCGACTCCACCTGGCGGAGCTCGGCCGCGATCGCCTGCATCTGCGGCGCGGTGAGGCCGGCCGCCTCGGGGAAGACGGCGAGGCCGTTCCCGGCGTAGGCCCGGTCGGTGAAGACATCCACCAGGCGAAACCGGAGGCCGGGGCGCGCGGCGAGCGCCTCCAGCCGGGCGAGCGCGGCGCCGGCGGCCGCCTCCGGCACGAAGAGGTGGTCGTGCGCGATGCCCGCGGCCACGTTGCAGGGGATGCCGTGCTCCGTGAGCGCGGCGCTCACCCGCGCCATGAAGCCGACGGCCTCGAGATCGGAGTGCACCGTGAGGATGATCCGCCGCGCGGCGAACACCACCGGCCAGCCCAGCCGGGCGGCGTCGGCCGCCGCGACGACCGCCGTCAGCCCCTCCACCTCCCGCACGGTGGCCACGGGCTCCACCCCATCCGGGAGGCGGCCCTCCGGCACGCGACAGAACGCCCAGGGGGTCGGGTCGAGGACGGGCGCCATGCCGGCGAGCAGGCGCGACAGGTCACGGGTCGGGTGGGGATCCGGGGCGGGCACGGAAGACTCGCGTGAGGAGGCGGGCTAGGGCAGGCTGCAGGCGACGCGTTGGTACTCGTAGCTGATCACCCGCTGCCGGTCCCGGACGGCCCCGCTCACCACGGCCAGCAGGGCGTCGGGGCCGCGCCGGACGTAGCGGATCAGCTGGGGAAAGTCGTGGGTCAGGTTCTCGAAGGTGACGGCGCTGTCCGACTGCGCCCCGGCCAGGAACGTGGCCGGCAGCTGCCCCGACGGGCTGGCCTCGTACAGGAGGCCGTTGGCGCCGGGGCGGATGACCATGACCTCGTAGCTGAGCAGCGAGTCGCCGGCGTGGGCGCGGCTGACGCCGAGCAGGGCGCCACCGGCCTGGGGAAACCAGATCTCGTCGATGATGCGATCGGGGTCCGTCATGCGCCAGCAGCCGGTGAGCCACAGCGGCAGGTCCGGGGCCGGCGCCTGGGCGGCGAGGGGCGCCGCCAGCAGCAGCACCAGCGCCACCAGCAGCGGCGCGCCCCTCGCGCACCGGTCAGCGCGTGTCGTAGAGGTAGCTGTTGAGCTGTTCAATGGTGAGGGCCTGTTCCGAGACCTGGTAGGCCAGCAGGTCGCCGATCGTGATCATCCCGGAGAGGCCACCCGGGCCCTCCACCGGCAGGTGGCGGATCCGGCGCTCGGTCATGAGCGCGGCGCAATCCTCCACCGGCGCCTCGTGCTGGGTGGTGATCACCGCCGGCGAGAGCACGGCGCGGACCGGCGTGGCGGCCGGATTGCGCTCGACGGCCACGACCCTCCGCATGATGTCCCGCTCGGTGAAGATGCCCATCAGGGCGCCCGCTTCCACCACCACCACGGCGCCGATGCCACGCTCATTCATGAGGCGGGCGGCGTCGAGGACGGATGTGTCGGGCGTGACGGTGACGACGGTGGAACCCTTCCGTGCCAGGATTTCGCGAACGGTAGCCATGGCGCCTCCTCGGGCGAGGACGGGGGTAGGCCACAATAGCCCCCGGGACGGGAACGCGCCAGCGTGGCCGGATTACAGCCGCAGGGCGAAGACCAGGTCCCGCTGCGGGTCGTTTCCCACCATGAAGGTCATGGTGCCCACCTCCGCGAAGCCCTGCTTCCGGTAGAACGCGATCGCGTGGGTCGCGCGCTCCCAGGTGTTGAGCCAGAGGGTGGCGACGCCGCGGTCCCGCGCGTCGGCGGCGATGGCCGAGAGCAACGGCCGGCCCACCCCGCGTCCGGTCCACGCCTGCTCCAGGTACAGCCGGCGGAGGAATCGCACCGGGCCCGGGTCCAGCGGCACCGGCGCCTCCCGCGGCAGGCTCTGGGCGTACCCGACCGCTAGCCCATCCACCTCCGCCAGGAGGGTGGTCCACTCCGCCTGGGCCAGGTCTGCGGCCTGGCGCTCCGGGCTGAACTCCGTGGCCAGGAACGCCGCCAGGTCCGCCGGGTCGTTCTGGGCCCCGAAGGCGTCGCGGAAGGTGCGGGCGCCGAGCCCGGCGAGCAGCGCCGCGTCGCGAGGCGTGGCGGGACGGATCCGCAGGGTCATGGCGCGCCCCCCCGCGGGACCACGGTGGTGCCCCAGCCGTCGTAGGCTCCCCCGCGTGCCTCGGTGAGGGCGGTGAACTCCTGCCGGAGGGCCTGCAGCGCGGCCAGTGACGGGACCAGCTGCCGGGTGGCCAGGCAGAGCCAGTCGGGATCCTCGGGTTCGCGCTCGACACGCGCCGCGAAGCCCCGGGCCCGGAGGGCCGCGGCGGCCGCATGGGCCGCGGCCTCCTCCGGGAAGTACAGGAAGAACTCCATCTCGTGCGGCTGGCCGAGATCGGAGCCGGCGCGCGCGAGTTCCTCGAGGGGAGCCGCATCCGGGTCCGCGGCGTGGCGCGCCACCACGCCCGCGTGCCCGCGGGCGTAGAGGTAGAGTCCGAGCAGCCCCAGCACCAGCAGGAGGGAGAGGGACACCGGTCACCCCATCGGAGGCAGGAGCCGGCGGGCCAGCCCGTCGAAGGCCGCCCCGACGCTGGCGCCGGTGCGCGCGCTGGTGGTCAGCACGGACCAGCGACCGGCCAGCTCGGCCACCCGGCCGGCGGGGAGCGCCCAGCGGTCGCTGAGGTCGTGCTTGTTGAGCAGCAGGGCGAACGGCAGGTGGGGCAGCCGGTCCGCGACCAGCGCCTGCAGCGCCACCGCGGCGTCGAGCGTCTCGGGACGGGTGCCATCGGCCACCAGCAGGTATCCCGCGGCACCCCGCAGGTAGCGCATCCGCAGGCTCCGGTGGTCGGTTTCGCCCTCGATGTCCCAGACCATGAGGTTCACGGTATCCACCCCGAGGGTCACGGCCCGCCGGTCGATCTTGACCCCGATGGTGCTCAGGTACGCGTCGCTGAAGATGCCCTCGACGTACCGCCGCACCAGGCTGGTCTTGCCAACCCCCGCCGCGCCAAGCAGGCAGACCTTCCGTTCCCAGGTGGTCATCGGGCGCGCCCCGGGTCCCACTGGTAGCGCGCCAATGAGACCCGCCCCGCTTCCGTCACCGTGATGCCCTCGGCCAGCAGGCGCAGCCGCTGTTCGATGCCGCCGGCCTCCGGCGGGAGGCTGATGCGCCCACCGGCGTTGATCACCCGGTGCCAGGGAACCACGGACCCGGACGGGAGGGCATGCAGCGCATACCCGACCTGGCGCGCCCCGCGGGGCAGGCCGGCCAGGCGGGCCACCTGGCCGTACGTGGCCACCTGGCCGCGTGGCACCCGGCGGACCACCCGCGCGATCCGCGCGAAGCTGGAGCCAGGTTTCCCCGCCGACGTCACGGCCCGGCCCGCTCGGCCACCCGCCGGAGGTGGTGGGCCGTGTGCAGCACGGTGAAGGCGAGCATCTCGCGCACGGTGAGTGGCCCGAGGAGCGGGTGCGGCAGCCGCTGGCGGTCGAGCGCTCCCTCGGGCCAGCGCCCGGCGGCCTGCTGCAGCTCCACCGTGGCCCGGGCCCAGCTGGCCATGATCTCGCGCCGGCGGGACACGGGGTCGGCGGGCAGCGGCTCGCGCGAGGGCGCGAAGCGCCCCGCCTGTCCGCCCGCGGCAAGCGCAGCCTCGTAGTCGTCCCGGAGGCGCGCCAGGCCGCGGGAGCTCCCGCCGCCCCGCCCGAACCGGAGGGCCAGGATCCAGCGCGGCAGCCGCAGGCCAAGCGTGAGCGGCGTGGCCGACTTGACCAGGTGGCGCACATGCTCCGCCGGCGACCAGGCCGCACCCTGGGGCGCGAAGAACCGCTCGTCAGGCATGGTGGCCAGGTAGGAGGTGCCGGCGGCAAGCAGGGTGCCGAGGGCCTGGGCCAGCTCGGCACCGGCCCGTGGCAGACCGGTCTCGAAGGCGGGACGCATGCGGCAACTTATCCCCGGGCGGGGAGGGGGGCCAGCGTCCGCCTCAGCCGTCGAGCCCGAGCTCGTAGACCAGGAAGACATCGTCCCGCACGTAGCCGAGCGATTCGTACAGCGCGCGCGCGGCGAGGTTGTTGCGCCCGGTCTGCAGGAACAGCCCGCGGGCGCCGGTCTCCCGGGCGTGGGCGGTGGCGCGTTCCATCAGGGCCCGGGCCACGCCGCGGCGGCGGCCCGCCGCCTGCACGAAGAGGTCATTCAGCAGCCAGAGCCGGCCCGGCCGGGGGCCGGTGGAGGTGAACACCGGGAAGAGGTGCACGAACCCCAGGACCGACTCGCCGTCCGCGGCGAGGAAAAGCACGGTGTCCGCCAGGCGGAGCCGCTCCTCGAGGAACGCCCGGGAGAGCTCCGGATCGGCGGGTTGCCGGTAGAACTGGCGATACCCGTCGAAGAGCCCGGCCAGGGCATCGAGGTCAGCGAGGGTGGCGCGGCGGATCTCCATGGACGGGCTTCCGGGTCAGGGACGGTGGCCGAGGCGGCCCCGCAGCGGCCAGCGCACGGGACGCGGTGCGGCCGCCAGGGGCCAGTGGGGGGCGAGCGCGTCGGCCAGCGGCACGAGCGGGTCGGTGCCCCGCGCCTCACGATAGCGGGCCACCGCCGACCAGGTCCCGACATAGTCGACGAGGGCGCCGGCCGTCCACTCGCAGTGCATGGCCATCACGGGGAACGGCTGCTCGGGGAACGGAAACGGCAACTCGCGGTACCCCGTCTCCACCTGCCGGCGTTCGGGCGGCCACCACGGCCCGACGACCTCACGGTAGAACCAGTCCACCACCGCGTCCACCTCGGGCGTCACCCGCGGCAGGTCATAACACCAGAGCGCCAGGGCGCCGCCGGGACGGAGCACGCGCGCGGCGGCGGCGTAGAACGCGGGCAGGTCGAACCAGTGGGCCGCCTGGGCCACCGTAACCAGGTCCACGGTGGCCGGCGGCAGGTCGATCGCGCCCGCCGCCGCCACGTGGTACTCCACCCGCGGGTGGACCGCCGCCGCCGCGACCTGCGCGGGGCTCGCGTCGGTGGCCACCACCCGCGCGAACGGCCGCGCGAGCCCCACCGCGGCCTGGCCGCTGCCCGTGCCGGCGTCCCAGGCGAGCGCCCGCCCCGGGGCGGCGGCTGCGAGGGCGTCGAACAACTCGGACGGATACCCCGGGCGGGCCCGGGCATACGCCGGGGCGTGTCCGGAGAAGTGATCGGCGAAGGCCATGGACCCGCGTCCCTCCCGGCTACCGCTCGTTCCCGGCGCGGAGCTCCGCCAGCAGCCCGGCCAGGTCGAGCGGGCGGGTGAACATGGCCAGCGTCCCGTCAGGCGCGTGGGGCCACTCCGCCTCGGGGCGATCCCAGTAGAGCTCCACCCCGTTGTCGTCCGGGTCCCGGAGGTACAGCGCCTCGCTCACGCCGTGGTCCGCCGCGCCGTCGATGGGGTGCGCGGCCTGCCGCAGCCGCTCGAACGCCTCGGCCAGGTCGCGGCGGGTCGGGTAGAGGATCGCGGTGTGGTACAGCCCCGTGCTACCCGGAGGCGGGGCGGCTCCCCCGCGGCTCTCCCAGGTGTTGAGGCCCAGGTGGTGGTGGTACCCACCCGCGCTCAGGAACGCCGCGTCGGGGCCGTAGCGTTGCGTGATCGCGAAGCCCAGCACGCCATGGTAGAAGGCGAGGGCGCGTTCGAGGTCGGCCACCTTGAGGTGGACGTGCCCGATGCGGACGCCGGCGGGGATGGGCGGGTTCACGCCAGACTCAGGGCTGGCAATGATCGCAGCAGAGGTGCCCGCGCCAGGCCTCGCGGCCTTCCTTGAGGATCAACGGGACCATGACGAGGGCGGCGAGCGGGTCGGCCCACCACCAGCCGAGGAGCTGATTGAGGAGCAATCCCCCGAGCAGGATGGCCGACAGCCAGGTGCAGAGGCTGGTCTGTCGCGCCTCGGCCACGAGGGCCTGGCTGCCGAGCGAGAGGGCCACCCGGCGCTTGGCCCGTGCCAGCAGGGGCATCACCACCAGTGAGGCCAGCGCCAGCCCGATGCCCACCGGCGAGCGGTCGGGGGCGCTCCGGCTCAGGAGTGTCGCGGCGGCATCCCAGCTGACCCAGGCGCCGAGTCCGAAGAAGCTGACCGCGATGATGCGGAGCGCCCGTCGCTCCGCGGCGGCCCGCGCCACGGGCTCCCCGTCACGGCCCAGGCGCCAGAGGGCGGTGATCGAGGCGAGCACCTCGATGCCGCTGTCGATGCCGAAGCCGATCAGCGACACGCTGCCCGCCAGCGCCCCCGCCACCAGCGAGATCACGCCCTCGAGCAGGTTGTACCCGACGGTCAGCGCGGTGAGTCGGCTGCTCCGGCGCACCAGGCGGACCCGGTCGGCCGGGGAGGCCGGGGAGGCCGGGATGGTGGCGAGGGGCAGCGCGGGCATGGCGGGTGGGTGCTCTGCCTAGGGGAGGATGCTGGACGCGCCGCGCCGGGCAATCACCGCGCCCACCCCCGTGCCGACGAGGCCACCCACGAGCCCGAACCAGATCCCTCCCAGCTGCAGGCCGAGCCACCATCCCACCAACGCCCCCCCGAAGGGGGCGAGCAGGGCGAGCAGTTCGAGGAACGACGGGAGGACCGTCTGGTCATCGGGCGATTGGCGACCGATGGGGCGGCGGCCGCCGGGACGGCGAGGAGGGGATGCCATGCAGGGAAGCTGGCACGGTCCGCCGGTCCGCGCCACCGGTGACCAGGGCGGGGCTCAGCGGTGGCCGGCGGTGACCGGGACCCGGCCGGTACGGCTGACCTCGGACAGCCACGCCTCCGCGGCGCGCAGCGCCTTGCGGGGGCCACCGTACTTCACGTCGCTGAAGTACCGCCGGAAGCGCGGCCGGTAGCCGGTGGCCGTGCGGCGGTAGCTGAGCCGGACCATGTAGCCGGTGGCGCGCTCGTAGTCGAGCCGGACGATGCCGGGCGAGAGCCGGCGACCCTTCCGGGCGCGGGGGAGCGCCACCTTGGGGGCGCGGGGGCGGACGCGAGTCGCTTTGCGGGGCATGGGGACGAACCAGGGTCAGGGAGGAGCTGCGGCGGGGAAGATGCAGCGCCGGGCGCCGCAGGGGAAGCAGCCCACGGGGGCCCGGCTACAGGGCGTGCTCGGCCTGCGGGCCCACCACGGTGGTCCACTCCCGGATGCGCCAGGCGGTGACCAACCCGTGGCGCACGTACGGATCGGCGGCGACAAAGCGCTCCACCACCGCCGGCGAGTCGGCGCGGAACAGCAGCACCGCCCCATCCACCGGGTGGGCGAGCGCGCCCCCGAGCACCAGCTCGCCGCGGGCGGCCGCCGCGCGCGCGAGCGCCAAGTGGTCCTCCCGCAATGCCGCGCGTCGGGCCACGTAGTCCGGTGCCACGTCGTACAGCAGCAGGTAGTGCATGACGGCGGGCCGCCGGCTCAGGGCCGCGCGCTCGACGCGGCGTCGTCAGGGGCCAGGATCCTCGGCACGCTGTCGCCGGGCTCTGACACCACGACGGCGATGGGGTGCGGTCCGCTCGGGGGCTGCAGCCGCTCGAGCGAGCCGTCCCGCAGCCGGCGATACAGGCTCACCTCGAGCAGGCGATTCCGGCCGGTGGGCCGCACGATGGCGGCCACCCGGCCCTGCGGCAGGTCCAGCTGGAACGGGGTGCGGTCCCGGCGCCCCTCCAGGGGCCAGCTCTCGTCCGGGAAGATGGCCCAGTCGACTTCCACGCCTTCACGGGCGCCGCTGGTCACCTTCACCACGAAGCTCGAGAGCGGGCGTGCGGCCGCCGGGGTCGGGGCCGGCTCGGGCGTCGCGGGCGACGCGCTGGAGGCGGCACACCCCGGCAGCAGGATGGCGAGGAGCAGGAGCACAGGGCGCATGATCGGGTCCGGTGGAGGTGGCGGCCGGCGGGGCGGCCGCGTGGTGACTATCCGGCGCTGGCTTCCGGTGCGGTGAAGGGCGGCGCGAGTCCCGGCGTCGCGGCGGTGAACTCGGGCCAGGCCCGGGCGTCCACGTGCTGGTACTCGCGCCAGTGAGTGATCCGCCCCGCCTGCACGGCAATGAGCGCCACGCCGTGGTAGCGATGCGTGCCCTCGTAGGAATACTCGGCCGCCCCGCGCTGCGCCGCGGCATCGAACACGACGGCGTGCCACTCGGTGCGCTGCGGGAGGCCGTCATCCGCCTCGAAGAACACGCGCAGCGCGGCGCGGCCCTGCAGCTGGTAGCGCAACGGGTCGGCGTAGCACACGTCCTCTGCAAAGCAGGCCGCGGCCGCGCCGTAGTCGCGCCGGCCCCACGCCGCGGCCAGCCGCGCCAGCATCCGCCGGAACTCCGCTTCCGTCATCAGGAGCCGACGCGCTCCATCAGGTAGGCCCGGCTCCGGCCGCTCGGCCCCGGCCAGGCCAGCTCGGCGGTCCAGCGGTCGCGGCCCTCCGGGGTCCAGCGGAAGAGGTTCGACGCCCCGCGCTGGGGGCTGAACTCCATCCCGGTGGTGTCGAAGGACACCGCCACCCACCGGGCGGTGCCGCCCTCCACCGCCACCACGCCGGCGCGCCACAGGACCATGCCGCTGTCGCGGGCCTGGGCAAAGGTCGAGTCGGCGTAGGTAAAGGTGCGGATCGTGGAGTCGTCCACGAAGAGGTAACTCTCGTAGAACGGCCCGGTGTCACCACCGGTCCCGCGCCAGTTGCCCTGCAGGAAACGCAGCAGCTGGAAGCGCTCCAGCGAGACGTCGGCGGGCGTTCCTTCGCCCGCGTCCTTGCCACCACAGGCGAGGGCGGTCAGCAGCAGGCAGAGCAGGAGGCGTCGCATGCTCAGCGTCCTCCCCGGCCCACGGCGCCGGGTTGCAGGAGGAGGGCAACAAGGAAACCGACAAGGGCCAGGATGATCACGAGCCCGAACAGCTGCTCCGGGCTGCGCCGATCCAGCTGGCCGCGGATCATCGCGGCCCCGGCCCGGAGGCGGACAAGCCGCCGGCGGGTCCAGGCGAGGGCCGGGTGGTGCCCCTCCAGGGGCAGGAGAGCGGTGAGGATGGCGGGGTGCTGGGCGGCCATGCGACCTCCGGGGATCAGGAGCGCGCCGAGAAGGCGTCGCGGGACAACTCGTAGCGCACGATGCCCGGCGCGGAAGGATCACCGGCCGGCACCATGCCGCACCGGCGCATCACGCCGATGGAAGGAACCAGCTCCGGCAGGGTCTCCGCAATGACGCGGCGCACACCCGGGCGGCCGAAGGCGCGCCGGATGAGCGCCCGGGTGGCCTCGCTGGCGAGCCCCTCCCGGTGCCGTTCGGCCACGATGCCGTAGCCCACCTCGACGGTGCCGCTGGCGTCCGGGGGCCCCTTGAAGCCGGCGGTCCCGGCGAGCAGCGGCAGTGCTCCCACGCGTCCCAGCAGCACGAAGTACATCCACCACTCCGCCTCATCCGGGTGCGCCACCAGCCGGGCGAGGGTCCAGCGCAGGGCGTCGTCGTCCACGTACTCCGGCGGCCAGGTGGCGGGGACCGCGACCCCGAGCGCCGGGCCGAGGCGGCCGGGGCCGCCCAGCGCCGCCTCGAGCGCGGCCGGGGTGGCCGGCCGGAGGGTCAGCCGGTCGGTCCGGATGTCGCCGCCACTCACGCGGGGCCTCGCGTCCGGTAGCGCGCCCCGAGGAACTGGCCGCCGAAGAACGCCGCGACGAACACCGGCAGGGTGGCCAGGCGGAAGGGGAGGCCCGCGGCGTAGCGCAGGCCGACCGCCAGCGGCACCGGCAGGTGCACGGCGGCGAACCAGGCGGGCGAGAACTTCCGGACCCCGGCGCGCCAATACCCGAAAGGCAGGTTGAGGACCAGGATGGCGAGGGCCACGAGGGCGACGGTCACGGGGCCGCCTGCGGGGCGACGGGGACCAGCCCGAGGGTCTCCAGCACGGGCTCGCCGGGCGGGACCTGCTCGAACGCCTCCCGCAGCGGGACGGGGATGGCGACGGGGCGCCCGGTGGCGCCGTCCACGAATACCCACTGGGTGTCCGCGCGCGCGAGGACCGCGCCATCGGCGGGGCGGAAGAAGAGGTAGCGCCGCCGGGAGCTCCGGCGCTGCATGTCCTCCACCCAGGTCAGCAGGAGCAGCTCCTCGCCCTGCAGGGCCGGGCGCAGGTACTCGATGGCATGGGAGCGCACCACCCACGCCTGCCCGATCTCGAGGTAGCGTTCCACCGGCCACCCCTGCGCGCTCGAGTGGGCGATCGCCACGTCGAGCATCCAGCGGAGGTAGGCCAGGTTGTTCACGTGCCGGTTGACGTCGATGGCGTCGTCGGGGACCGTGAAGCGGTGGGTGAAGATGCGCGGCATCGGGTCGCTAGTGCCCGTTCACGAGGCGCTCGACCGCCTCCTTCGATTCCTTGAGCCCGAGCCCCGTGAGTTCCCGGTAGCGCCTGATCGCGGCGATGAGGTTGCCGGCATTGAGGAAGTCGCGCAGCAGGGGATCGGCGGCCACGGCGGCGGGATCGGCGGGGCCCGCCGGTGCCGCCGGCGGGTGCGTTCCGGTCGGGAGCCGCAGGCCGCCCTTGCGGGCGTCGATCGCCGCCTTGGCCTCCGCGAGCCCCAGGCCGGTCTCCTCCCGCAGCCGCTTGATGGCTCCGATGGTGTTGCCCGCGGCCAGGAGGGACTCGACGGTCTCGGGCGCGCCCGTGGTCCGGGCGGGTGTGGCGCGCGCCCCCTGGCCCAGCTGGGCCAGCCGCCAGGCCAGGCCCACGAGGCCGATGGCGGCAAGGATGTAGAGGAAGGTCATGGTCGGGCCCGGAGCGGGGTGCGTCCGCGCAATGTACCGGTCACGGCGGGCGTCGTGAAGCGGTGGCCTCAGGCCAGCGCGGCCAGCTCGCCGCTCAGCGCCGCGAGCCGGCCCAGGGCCGCGGCGTCATCCCGGAGAAAAGTGAAGTCGGCAAAGTCGAACCCCGGTGCCACGGTGCAGCCGGCGAGGGTGTAGCCCCCGCGCGGGCGGGCCGCCTGCCACCAGCCGGCCGGCACGGCGTACACCGGGCCGTTGGAGGCCAGCGCCGGGCCCAGCCGGACCCGCTCCACGTGGGCCAGGTCTGGAGGGGCGAGGAGCAGCTCCAGGGGATCGCCTTCGTAGAAGTGCCACACTTCGTCCGAGGCCACCCGGTGCCACCGGCTGTGGCTCCCGGCGGGGAGCAGGAAGTAGATCGAGGTCAGGGCCGCGCGGGCGGGTCGGCCGTCGGCGGGGGCCACCGCGGCCGCGCTGCGGTGCAGCTCGCGGTACCAGCCCCCTTCCGGGTGTGGGGCCAGGCCGAGTTCCTCGATCAGGCGCGCGGCCCGGTCCGCGGCGGTCATTCGGTGGCGATCAGGATGCGCCCGCTGGGATCGACCGTCCGCAGCAGGGCGATGATGGCGTCGATCGTGGGCTCGGTGCCGTGGTAGCGTCGGCCGTCGAGGAAGAGCACCGCCACCGATCGGTCGTGCCGCTGCATCACCGCCCGGACCGATTCCGGGGTGGCGCGCAGGCGGCGCTCGAGTTCGGGCCACGGGAGCGCACTGTCGACCGTCACCGGCAGGACGTCGGTGGCGGCCGGGGCTGCCGCCGCCTGGGCCACGCTGTCGGCGAGGCGGGCGGAGTCCAGCGCGGCGTCGCCACGGCCGGTCCGGCCGAGCCGCTCGCCCAGGCCGGAACAGGCGGGCAGGGCGGTGGCGAGCAGCAGCAGGGTGCTGAGGCGGGGCGTGGCGCTCATCGCGTGTCCTCCTCGCGGGGCCGGAAGCGGATGCCCTGGGGCGGCAGGGTATGGTGCAGCGACGGGGTGGCCATCGCGGCGTTGAGCGCGGCGGCCATGGCCCGGGCCGCGGCGCGGTCACGCCGCGCCACGTGGAGCCGAAGCTCCCCCGCCTCCTCCCCCGGGACCATCCGCAGGGTCCGGAGGTCGTGGCACGCGAGCTCGAGCCGGGGGCGCCACCACCCGGCGCGATACGCCACCCGACGCAGCTCGCGTACGTCGATGTCGAGCGCCTCGGGGGGCAGGTCCACGGTGCGGGAGTCGACGTCCAGCACCGTGACTTCGTCCACCGCGGCGGTGCCCGCCCACTCCAGCTGCACCACCGAGCCCTCATACCGCAGCAGCCCGTGAAAGGCGTAGCTGGTCGAGGAGATCGTCAGCCCAGCGAACGAGTCCACCCCGGGGACCTTGAGTGCAAACGGCAGGGTCAGCATGGGACGGAATCTAGCACGGGTGCGGGGGGCATCACCGGCTCACCCCTTCACGTAGGATCGCTTCTCCGCGACCCGGCCCGCGCGCACCCGGAAGAGGTCCACCCCGCGCACGTGCCCGGGCACCCCCTCCCGCTCCCAGTGATAGACCCAGCGCACCACGGCCCGGTCCCCGGTGGCAAAGGCCTCCTCGGTCTCGAACCGCGCCGCCGGCGAGCGGGCAAAGAACGCCGCCCAGAAGGCGCGCACCGCCGCCTGGCCCACGAAGGTCTCGCCGTCCGGCGGCGGGCGGGTACTGTCGAAGAGACAGTCGTCGGTCATGAGCGCCATCAGCGCGTCGATGTCGTGGCGATTGCACGCGGCGTTGAAGGCGTCGATGGTCGCGAGCGTCGCGGCGGCGGGATCGGTGGCCATGCCGGCCTCCTCGGGCTCAGGGCGGCGCCGCGGGGTCCCGGGGCACGCGGTGCTCCTGCAGCGCCAGCCAGAGCAGCGTGCAGCCGACGGGCAGCGCCAGGCCGATCACGTCGGCGCTGCTGAAGAAGATGGCGCCCTTGAGGCGGGCCCGCACCGGCATGCCCGCACGCAGGGCCAGCACCACCAGCGGCAGCCAGGCGCCGGCCACCGCCGCGCCGCCCACCGCCAGCAGGGCGCGCTCCCGCCGCCAGCGCCACGCCACCGGAGCCACCCCCGCCGCGGCGAGGAGCCCGCCGCCCACCATCCAGTAGCCATCCACGATGCCGACGTCCGGCATGCTCTGGTCGATGGCGGTCCAGACGCCCAGCCCCAGCACGGCCAGGCCGGCGATCCCCGCGGCCAGCCGCCCGACCCGGCGGGAGGTGAAGTCGAGGGACATGCTCAGGACGCGGGTGGGGGCGGGTCCGCCGGCCCCGGCGCGGGCGGCGGCGGCTCGGCCGGCGGGTGGGGCGCCCGCCGGTGGTCCAGCCACAGCAGGATGGCGATCCCGAGCACCAGCAGCTCGATGACCAGGTACTCCGGCATGCGACGGACCCCGGGGAAGCGGTTCGGAAGGAAGGTGGCGGCGGGCTGGCGGGGGCGCCAGCCCCGCCAGCTACGGTTCCAGGGTCACCCCTTCAGACTCGAGTTGCGCGGCCACCGCCTGCCCGATCCGCGCCCCCCACTGCTGCCCGGCCTCCATCGACTCCTGGGAGATCCGCGGCTGCAGCTCGATCAGGCGCCGGCCGATCGGCGTCTGGTGGAAGACGATCAGCTCGTGCAGCTCCGCCGCCGTGAAGTGCCGGGCGTAGATGTTGGCCAGCATGAGGAGGAAATCGTCCCTGCCCTCGTGGACGCGGGCGCCGAACCGGTCCCAGAAGACCCCGGGGATCCGGGGATTGAGGCTGCGCTGGCTGCTCAGCATGGCGTCCATGTTCGTCATGGCCTGCTCGGCGGAGCGGTTGAGCACCAGCAGCTGGCGGGCGAGGTCGAGGCGCACGGAGTCGGGCGGGGCCGCCTGGGCGCCGAGGCGTGCGGCACCGCACGCGATCAGGATGCCGAGGGCCGGGAGCAGGCGGCGGAAGCGGCGCGGCATGGGGATCCTCAAGAAAGGGGGAGCGCCGCTCAGGCCCCCATCGCCCGCACCTCGTGGAGCAGCCAGGCGTGCGCCGCCTCGAGGGTGGCGAAGGTCGCCGCCCGGACGCCATACTGCTGCGACAGCATCTCGATCATCCGCGCCACGCCGTATTGCGCGCCCGGCGGCGCGAGGTAGGCCATGCGGCAGCCGTGGCGTGCGCCAAACGTCCCGTAGCGGGCCGCGATGAGCCGGGCCTCCTCCGGGTTCGGGATCCACTCGAGCTGGCGCAGGTCGAACAGCACCGCGCGGATCACGGGGACCAGCCGCTGCCGGGCCAGCTCATCCAGGACGTGATCCGACTCCTCGAGACTCCCGGCACCGTGGCCCGTGACCACAAGGACCTCGCTGTCGGGCCAGCGCTGCACCGTGAAAGCCATCAGGCGGCGACGTCCGCGGGAGGGCCCAGGGGGAGGGCGGACGCCTGCCGTGGAGTATAGGCGCGGGCGGAACCCCGGGCAACGCGGGCGGCGGCCGGCGCCTAGCGGGGAGGGATGTCCTCGAAGCGCACGTTCTGCACCGCATACTGGTCCCAGTCGCGGTAGTCGAAGTGCCACCACTCGTAGCGGTAGACCGTGAAGCCCTCCGCCTCCATGGCCGCGCGCAGCAGGCCGCGCAGCCGCCGCTGCTCCGCGCTGCCCCCGGGATAATCGGGGTAGGCCCGCTCCGACATCTCGTCATACAGGCTCGGCATCGTCACCGGCCGTCCGGTGCGCAGCTCCACCAGGGTCAGGTCCACGGCGCAGCCGCGGTTGTGCCGGGAGCCATGGGCCGGGTCGGCCACGAAGTCGTGCTTGTCGGCGGGGGTCGCGTCCCAGAAGACCTTGGTGATGTACCAGGGCCGGTAGGCGTCGTGAATGAGCAGCCCGTACCCCTGCGCCCGCAGCGCCTGCTGCGCCCGGACCAGGGCCAGCGCCGCGGGTCGTTGCAGGAAGGCGCGGGCCTGGCTGTACAGGGGCGTGCTCAGGAAGTTGTCGCTGGTCGCGTAGCGGATGTCGAGCCGGATGGTGGAGTCGAGGCGGACCAGCTCCACCAGCTCCTCCGCGCGGAAGGGCCCCGCTTCCACTGGGGGCGTGGCGCGGAGCGCCTCCTCCCGCAGCTCCGGCACCGGCCGCACCGGGGTGAGCCGGAACACCGGCGGTCCGCCGCAGGCGAGCAGCACGAGCAGCAGCCATGGAGCGTGCCGGGCGGGGCGGGGGGCGCGCCGCGGCGCGGCGGCGGTCCGGGGGTGGTGGGTCACGGTCTCCCTCGCGTGATGGGCGGAACGGTCGGGCGGACCGGGTCAGCTGCCCCGGACGCCCGACATCTGCTTGAGCATCGCGGCCATGTTGGCCATGTCGGCCTTGAGCAGCCCCAGCCAGACGCCGCGCTCCCGACGGAACAGCATCACCTCGTACGACGTCAGGCTGACGCCCTGGACCGACATGGTCATCCGGGACACGACCAGCGCGGTGTCGGGGCCCTGCATGAGGTGGCCGAGCGGGGTGACCTCCGCCGTGCCGAGGGCCTGCAGCAGCTCGGGGCCGCCCTGGGTGGTCACGGCATGGAGGAAGTTCGCGAAGAGGATGGTGTCCGGCAGCGCCGCCGCCTCGGCCGGGGAGCTGACCCCGAAGATCTGCTCCCGGATGGCCGCGTCATCCGCGTCGTTGAGGGCAAAGCTGAACAGGTCGCGCAGCTGCCGCAGGGCGGTGGGGTGCATCAGCCGCGCGGCGCCGCGCCAGTCGGAGGTCCGCAGCGTGGCCGCGAACGCGGTCGCCGCCGCCTCGGGCGTCTCCTGGCCGTGGACGCCCATTGGGAGGAGGAGCAGCAGTGGCAGGAGCGAGAGCGCGCGGCGCATGGGTGGCCTCGGGGGGACGTGGGGACTCGGGCTTCCGCAAGATACGACCCGGCGGGTCGCCGTCCACCAGCGGCGCGACCCCCCGCTCACGTGGGCACCGGCAGGTCGGCGATGCGCCACAGCGCCAGGCTCTTGTCGGCGAAGCGGCCGGCGCCCTCGGTGCAGCCCTCGCTGAAGAGCCGGACCGGCGCCGGAAAGTGGAATGGCGCCCGTTCCAGGTTGAGCGGGCGCCAGTCACCGGTGACGATGTCCTCGTTGGCCGGCTCGTCGGGAAAGGTGGTGGTGAGGAGCCAGGGGATGCCGGCGCGCCGCAGGTTCACGAGGGCGCGGCCGATGTCGGCAAAGGAGAGGTGGACCAGCGCGTCACGGCAGAGCAGCAGGTCCGCGGGGGGGAGCGGGGACGCGGTCAGGTCGAGCACCAGGAACTCCCGCCCGGCTCCGCCATGATCGAGGGCCGCGCGCCCCACCACCTCCGGCAGCAGGTCCGCGCCCAGGTAGGTGATGCCCGCGAGGTCGACCCGCGCCATCCAGTGGCCCTCGCCGCAGGGCAGGTCGAGCAGCCGCCGCACCCCGAGGGCGCGGCACAGCACGGGGAGTTCGGCCCGGATGCGCGCCGTCTGGTCGCCGCTCGCGCCGGCCCCCGAGGCCGATTCACTCCCGCGCCAGTGATTGGACTGGTAGATCTGCCGGAAGGCGGCGAGCGCGTCGGCCGGGCCCGCGCCGGCCGCGGCCTGCCGCGCGAAGTGCTCCGCGTCGAAGGGGACCGCGTGGCGACGGTCCGCCGGTCCGGAGCGACCGGGGCCGGCCTCAGCCGCCACGCAGCACCATCCGGCAGTGAACGAGCCAGGCCGCCGCGTAGCCCAGCGCGGCCAGTCCCACGGCGACCGACTCCCGGAGCGTCCACACGCCCCAGAGCGCCAGCAGCCCCGCGGTCACCGCGCCCAGGTACAGCAGCCCGCGCTGCCCGGGCAGCAGCAGCGGCAGCAGGAGGAGCAGCGCCGCAACGGGAGGGAGCATTGCCACCCGCGCGCCGGTGCCCGAGGCACCGAACGACCGCCGGAACGAATCCCCGAGGAGCGCGAGGGCCAGCCAGCCCACCCCCACCAGCCCCGCGATCGCTCCCAGGATCACGCGCATGCCCGTCGGTGCCCGCGGCTCAGCAGTAGCTGCGGGGATCGTCGCAGTTGCTGAGCAGGGCCACCAGGGCCACCCCGCCGGCCACCGCCCCCACCACCCCGAAGGTGCGCGTCCACGAGACCTTCCGGATCGTGAGCTGCTGCACCTCACCGAGCGGGAAGGAGACCCGCCCCCCGCTGGCCGGGAAGCCGTGCAGGCTGTCGCCACGGATCGAGGGCTCGATCAGCAGCAGGTCGGGAAAGTTGGCCCGGGACACCCGGACCTCGCCGGGAGTGTGGCTGGCGAGGTACTCGGCGGGTGTCGGACCGGCCACCCGCCAGGTGGTGCAGGCACTCACGTGGGAGGCCAGGAGCAGTGCGCAGAGGACGCGCCGGACAGGTCGAGACAGGGGGAGCTCCGAGACGAGATGGGCGCAAATTGACGGGGTCGGTGTGGAGACGCCAGTCGTGGCGCTCGCCTGCACCGTGCGTGAGCGGCTTACCCCCACGGCGGCAGCGCCAGGCCCAGGCGCGCCGCGAAGTCCCGCACCAGCGCCCAGCCCTCGGGCCACGCCCCATGGCCGGAGGCCGTGTTGAGGTGACCCGCGCCGGGCACCTCCACCCGTTCGGCGCCCCAGGCGTGGCCGAGCTCGCGCGCGCGCCCGATCGGCAGGTAGGGATCGTTGTCACTGACGATGAGCAGCGCCGGGATCGTGAGCGGTCCTGACGGGGCCGGCCCGAACGGATGCAGCGCCGCTGGCGCGCCGGGGAGATCCGGATCGGCGGGAGCCACCAGCACCGCCGCCACCGCATGCGGCACGGGGTGCTGGGCCCAGTGCGCGATGCTGAGCGCCCCGAGGCTGTGCCCCAGGAGCAGCACCGGGGCCGGCCGCGCCGTGGCGACCGCCCGCTCCAGCGTGTCGAGCCACTCCCGCGGGTCCGGCGTCTCCCAGTCGCGTTGCGCGATCCGGGTGATCGCCGGGAAGCGGCGTTCCCACTGGCTCTGCCAGTGGTCGGTCCCGGAACTGGTCCAGCCGGGGAGGGTGAGCACGCACGGCTCGCCGCTCATGGAACCGGCCCCTCCCCGGCGCCGATCCGGCGCCGCACCGCCTCGAGCGGGAGCCCGGCCTCCTCCAGGGCGGCGATCGTGGCCGCATCGCCATGGCACAGGGCGCCCACCAGCAGGTGCAGCGGCTCGATCTCGGCCGGACCCGCTTCGGCTCGCGCCGTGGCGAATGCCGATCGCGCGGCGGCGGTGTACTCGACCTCTTCCGGGATCGGCGGCGCGGCGGCGGTGCCCGCGCCGAGGCGCCGGCAGAGCCGGGCGTAGCCCGCGGGATCGGGCAGGAGCCGGGTCCGCCCCTCCGCCGGAAGGGCCTTGAGCACCCCCAGCGCGAGGTGCCCCGGCGTCACGTCCGCCGTCCCGAGGTGGAGCGCCTCGTGGCGCGCCTGGAAGACCGCCACCGCCGCCGCTTCGCTGAAGCGGAAGTCGCCGGGCGCCTCGCCCGGGTCGCGGGGATCCTGGATCATGCGGGCAAGATACTCCGCGGACTCAGCGGGCCGCGACGGCGAACGGGCGGGGTCCCTGCAGGCGCTTCCACAGGAAGGCGGCGTAGGCGGCGCGCCGCCGCCGGAGCGGCTCGGCCCCGGCGCCAGCCGGCAGCAACGGGAGCAGGAAGGCATCCGGCACCTCGTCCACCGCCGCGGTGATCGTCTCGCGGGGGAGCAGGGCCGTGAGCAGCGGATCCCAGCCCGCCACGCGGGCCGCGTGCCCGTCGAGCAGGTGCGGCAGCGGCGCCTCGGGGCGGTGCGGGCTCTGCTCCGTCACCGCGCTCCAGTCGTGCTGGAACGCGAGCGCCGCCCCGTGGTCGATCAGCCAGAAGCCGCGACCCTGCACCAGGATGTTCGGGTTGGCGGGGCCGCGATCGGGGTTCTGCACCAGCCAGTCCAGCCACCGCACCTGCGCCGCGAAGTCGGGATCCAGCCGGCCCACCTCGCCGGGCACGAGCGTCCGCGCGCCGTCCAGGTAGGTGAAGCCGAGGTTCTCGCCGATGCTCGCCGCCAGCAGGTCGGCCAGCTCATCGTTGCGGTCGTCGGTGGGATGGTCGGGCAGGAGCTGGAGCACGCGGCGTGGGGGCACCGGCAGGCCCAGCCGGTCGGCGAGCGCCCCGACGATCACCTCCGCCACGAGGGTGCCGGTGCCCTGCGCCGCGCCGCGCAGCTTGACGAGGTACCGGCCCGCGGCGGTGTCGACCACCACGGGGGAGGAACTGCCGCGGCGGTCCCGGCTCCGGATCCGCCCGGCCACCAGCGGGGGGAGGAGGGGCAGGGGTGAGCTCCGCTCAGCCCGTCGGGGGCGCGTCGTCATCGGCGCGCGGCCACGCCACGGCGAGCAGCAGCGCGCCCGGCACGGCGAACACCAGGAAGAACGGGTCGAAGTTGCTCCGGACCAGGGCCCACGCCGCGAACAGCAGGTAGATCGCGCCGATGAAGCGCACCGGGCGGAGCGATACGGCGCGCCCCCGCCAGCGCCCCACGAACGCCTCCAGCGCGATCAGGCCGAAGACCAGCATCGCGGCGCCCCCGAACTGCCACCCCACCTGCAGGCCGAGCGCCAGGTCGGGCGGCACCTGTGCCGCGGCGAGCTCCGCGGCCACCTGCCGGCCGCCCGCAATCGAGTGGGCGGCGCTGCTCAGCAGGAGCAGTACCGCCGTCGCGAGGCCGACACCGATCCGGAGTCGGGACATCGGGGCTCCTGGCATCCGGAGGCTCAGCCGGGCAGCAGCTGGGCGTCGAGCGTCATGGGGACCGCCGAGAGCGCCTTGGAGATGATGCAGCCCACCTTTGTTTCCTCGGCCAGGCGCCGGAACTCCGCCGCACTCACCCCGGGCACCACCCCCCGGGTGGAGAGCGCGATCCCGGTGATGCCGAAGCCGGCGCCCACCTTGTCGAGGGTGACGGTGGCGGTGGTGGTGACGCTGGTGGGCGGGTGGCCGGCCAGGGAGAGCGCGAGGGACAGGGCCATCGAGAAGCAGCCGGCGTGGGCGGCGCCGAGCAGCTCTTCCGGGTTGGTATCGCCGGACCCCTCGAAGCGGCTGACGAACGAGTAGGGCCCTTCGAAGGCGCCGCTGCCGACCCGGATGCTGCCGGTCCCGGACTTGAGGTCGCCGGACCAGCGGGCGTTCGCGCTGCGTTGCATGAGGGGACTCCTGTCACGGGGTGAGGGGCACGGCGCGCGGTCAGGCCGGCGTCCGCGGAGCGCCCGGGAGGGACCAGGGCACCCGCTCCAAGATATCGCGCCGACGGGCCCGCGACGATCCACCCCGGCCGGGGCGGCTACGCCGGGCGCGTGAGCCGGAGCTCCACGTGGGGCCAGCCCTCCGGCCACTTGGGATGGTGGTCCACGAAGCGGCGGGTCTCCTCGAAGCCGAGCTTGGCGAGCACCCGGAGCGACGCGGCGTGGTCGGCCCGGCAGATGGCGCGCAGCGCCACCAGTCCCAGTTCCCCGAAGGCGATCGCCACCGTGGCGCCGGCGGCCGCCGTGGCCCGCCCGCCACCCCAGAAGGGGCGCCCGAGCCAGTAGCCGAGCTCCGCCTCCCCCGGCACCCGGTGCACCTCCTTGAGGAGCGTCACGCCGATCGGCTGTCCGTCCTCGCAGATGGTGTAGGAGTACTGGGTGCCCGCGGCGCGGAGCGCCACCGCGCGAGCCGCGAACTCCCGGGCGCCGTCCGCCGGGTAGGGGTGGGGCAGTGGCGTCGGCCCGGTCACCTCGGGATCCTCGAGCAGCGGCTGCAGGGTGGCCGCATGGGCCGGTTCCACCGGCTGGAGGGTGATCACGGGCCCCCGCCGGCCAGGGCGGAGGCCAGCGCGCGCCGCAGGCGCCCCTGGCTGGCGAAGTCCCAGGTGCCCCCGTACGCCACGTCGTCGATGACCCGGCGTCCATGCTGCTCGATGACCTGCACCGTGTCGGTCCACTCCGCCTCGGGGGTGGCGCCGGCATAGCGCATCAGCACCGTCACCCGCCACGCGCCGGGGGCGCTGTCGACCGCCGTGACGGTGACCGACGTGGGCCCCTCGAACAGGCTCGAGAAGAGGTCCCCCTCGGCGAAGGCCGGCTTCTCGTCGGGCGCGCGCGCCGCGTCGGCGTCGCGGTGCGCCCGCGCGGCCTCGAGCAGCGACCGCAGCGTGTCGCTCAGCATCGGCCGCCAGGCCGCCAGGGCGGCGGCGGTGGGTGCCCCGGTCTCGCGGGACGCGATGACCGCGCCATAGAAGCGGGACACCAGGGCATCGGGCGCCTCGGCCGGGGCGGGCCGGCAGGCGGCAAGCAGGGCGAGGAGGGGCAGCAGGCGGTGCATGGGGCTCGTGGCGTGAGGGAGACGCGCGGCTCCAAGGTACTCGCGCGCGGCGGGCCTGTCAGCCTTGGCGGGGGGGGAGGCGCGGCTCCAGGAACGCGGCCAGCGCGTCGAGCCCCTCGTAGCGGTACCCCGCCAGCCCGGCGGCCACCGCGCCCGCCACGTTGCGGGCGTCGTCGTCCACCATGAGCGCCGCGGACGGCGGGACCCCATGCCGGGCCAGCAGCCGCTGGTACACCGCGGGGTCCGGCTTGCGGGCGCCGAACTGGAACGAGGCGTGGAGCCGGTCGCCGAAGAGGTCGGTCACGTCGCCGCAGAGCTGGGGCAGGGCCTCGAGAAGCAGCGCCCCGTTGTTGGTCAGCAGCGCCAGCGGCACCCGCTCCTTGAGCCGCCGGAGGTAGCCGATCACGGCCGCCCGCGGGGTCATCGCCTCCCGCCGCGCCGCGATCCACTGCTCCCGGCTCACCGTCATGCCGATCCGCGCGTTGAACTCGGCGAGGTAGGCCGCGCCGGTGGGCCACGCCCCCGCCTCCGCCGCCCGCTCGAAGTCCGCGTCCCAGATGGCGGCCTGCAGGAACGCCGGCGCGAGGCCCGTGATCGTGGCCAGCCGCGCCAGCCGGCGCTCGGGATGGAAGTCGAGCAGCACCCCGTCGAGGTCAAAGATGAGGAAGGCGAAGGAGGGGCCGGTCATCCGGGGCGCCGCCCCGGGGCCGCCGCGAAGCCGTACTTCGCGACGATCCGGTCGAGGGTATTGCGGTTGCGGAAGGTGGCGGGCATTCCGAGCACCTTCTCGAAGCGCACGTTGCTGAACGCGGAGTCGCTGGTCCGGATGCGACACAGCCAGTAGACCTCCCGGCCCCGCACGTGGAAGGCATCCTCGGCCGTGGTGAACCCGGCCACGGTCCGGGCGGCCGCCCGCGAGGGGGGCGCACCCAGGAAGGCCACGTGCACCGCGTAGGCACCCCGCACCTCACCCGGAGGGAACGCCGGGTGGCTCGCGATGGCCGCGAGCTCGGCCCCGGTGCGCAGGAAGACGGCCACGCCGTAGCCCAGCTCCGCTTCGAGGTGGGCGGCCAGGGTGGCCTCGAGCCGGTCGAGGCGCGTGGCCCGGCTCTCGAAGATCACGTTGCCGCTCGCGATGAAGGTCTCGACGCTGCCGAGCCCCTGGGCCTCGAACAGCGCCTTGAGCCGCGCCATGGTCACGGTGTGGCCACCCACGTTGATGGCCCGGAGGAACGCCACGACACGCGCCACGGCGCCCCGTCTCAGCCGGCCGCGTGGCGCGCGGTGGCACGCGCCAGGGCGGCAGCGGCCTGCGCGCGGATGGCACCCTGCACCGGGGGCGCCCATCCCAGCAGCAGCCCCTTGATCCCGAGTGCCTGCCGGGCCCACGCGTAGAGGTCGAACCGGTCGCGGTGCCGCACGATCAGGCCGTTGCGCAGTTCAAAGGTGGCGTCGATGACGTTGTGCACCATCCGGCCGGTGCCGCTGTAGGTGTACCACGCCTCCCAGTGGGCCCGCCCCGTGCCATCCGACGCGTGGATGCCCGACGCCTCCACCCGCAGGTCGGTGGCCCGTTCGCAGAGCATCCGCCACATCGCACCGACCTGGGCGCCCCGCAGGTCGGGGAACACCGGGTCACCGAAGGTGGCGTCGGGCGCGTAGCAGCGCGCCATCAGCGCGTGGTCCCGCGTGCGGAGGCCCTGGTAGAGCCGGGTGATCGTGTTGGAGTCGTCGGGCATGAGGGGTCCCGGGGGAACCTGGAGCGAGCCATCATCCACGCGGGCTGCGCGGGGTCTCCAGATAGTACTGCCAGAGCAGGCGCGCCGCGACCGAGCGCCACGGCGCCCACCCCTCTGCGCGGCGCGCCTGCTCCGCCGCCGTCGGCAGCCGGGAGAGGCCGTGCACCCGCTGCAGGGCCACCGCGAGCGCGAGGTCGCCGGGTGGCCACACGTCGGGCCGCCGGAGCGCCATCAGGTAGTAGATCGACACGCTCCACGGCCCGAGCCCCGGCACCGCCAGCAGGCACTGCTGCCCGGCCGCATCCGGGGCGCGGGCCACCGCGCCGAGATCCAGCGCGCCATCGAGGATCCGGGTGGCGAGCCCGTGGCAATACGCCGCCTTCTGCCGGGTGAGCCCGAGCGCCCGAAGGCCGGCCACGGCGCTGCGGTGCACCGTGAGCGGGGTGACCCCACCCAGGCGGCTGTGCAGGCGGAGGTACATGGTGCGCGCCGCCGCGAGCGACACCTGCTGCTCCAGGATGATCCGGACCAGCGTGGGGAAGCCCGGCTGGCGACCCCACAGCGGTGGCGGCCCCTGCCGCGCCAGCAACCGGGCGAGCACCGGATCACGTCGCGCGAGCGTCCGGGCGCCGGCGGCCACGGCCGCGGTCGTGAGGCGGCGGGGTGGCTGGGCCATGTTTACGGGATGAGCGGCGGGATCTTCTCCCCCCGCTCCGAGCAGGCCATCAGGATCTCGAGCCGTCGCAGCCGCGTGGCCTCCCGCTTGGCGCTCGTCACCCAGTGGATGCAGGTGCGGCGATACCCCGGCGGTCGCTCGAGGAAGCGGCGCCACGCCAGGCGCCGCGCCCGGAACTGGCGTTCCAGCGCCGGACCGAACGCCTCGGGCCGCTGCTCGAACGAGTAGATCCCCGTGCGTGCCGCCTCCCGCGCCTCGAAGGCCGCCACCCCGGCGGGCCGCATCCGGCCCGCCGCGGTGAGCCGCTCCACATGTCGCACGTTCACCAGGCTCCAGATGCTGCGCGGCTTCCGCGGGGTCAAGCGCACCGAGTAGCTGTCGTCGTCGAGCCCCCGCCGGATCCCGTCGATCCACCCCACGCAGAGGGCCTCGTCGAGCGCCTGGGCATAGGTCACGCCGCGATGGGCGGCGTGCACCTTGTAGCACCGCACCACCAGCTCCGTGGCGCGCTGGTGTTCCCGGCTCAGCCAGCGCCGGAGCGCGTCCGCGGAGCGGAACGCCCGGGGTGCCTCGTTCACCGTGCCGCGGCCTGCCGCAGGTAGGTCCCCTCCATGAACGGGTGCCACTGGGTGCCGTCCGGCGACACGTCCATCCGGTAGAGGTACCGGTCGGCGGCGCGGAAGTCGAAGATGGCGCGGGTGTGTCCCTGCATGTGCATGGCGCCGAGGGTCAGCACGCCGTCGAGGAAGGGGCCGCGGAACTCCGCCGGCGCCTGGCCGCTGGAGTCGTACCAGTGCAGCACGTACTCGCCGCGTTCCTGGTCCCACCGGAAGATGCCGTGGCCGCGGAAGTTCACCTGGCCGTCCCGCGCCTGGGCGTAGTCCTGCACCACGGCGAAGCCGTCGAGGGCGCTGCGGTTGAAGACGGTGCCCTGCGCCGTGGCCCCCGCGGGGGCCCAGGGCGAGGGATGGATCCGCTCCTCCCCCAGCCAGTGTCCGATAAGGCGCTCGAGGGCGCGGTGGGCGGGGGTGAGCTGCGGCATGGTCATCGGGAGATCCTCACCGTGGAATGGAAGGCGATCAGGTGGCTGGTCGGTGGCGCGGCCCGGTCAGCGGGGTTCCGGACTCCCCGTGTCCGGCGCGCCACTCCGCAGGTCCTCGCGCGCCTGCCGCGCCAGCCGGGTGTAGGTGGCCCGGATCCGGTCGAGCTCCCGTTCCTCCAGTTCCTCGAGGTCGAGCAGCGCGTTGTGGGCGCCGGCCGTGGCGCGGAGCAGCTCGTCCAGCTTGATCTGCACGGCCTCCGCGTCGCGATTCTGGGTGTTCTGGATCAGGAACACCATCAGGAACGTCACGATCGTGGTGCCGGTATTGATGACCAGCTGCCAGGTGTCGCTGAAGCCGAACAGCGGCCCGGTGAGGAGCCACGCCGCGATGACCGCGGCGGCCAGGGCAAACGACAGCGGCCGACCCGCCAGGCGGCTGGTGGACTTGGCCAGGCGGGTGAACCAGGAGACGTGGGACGGCGCGGGCATGCGGTCCTCGGGGTGCGGGGACGCGACGGACAGCACGATCAGGGCGCCGCCCGGTGGCGCCGGGCATGGACGACGCTGGGCATGCCGCCGCTGTAGCCGGGCAGCAGGTGCAGGATCGCGAATTCCTCCACGGCCGCGGCCACCTGCAGCGCGCAGCAGAGCCGCACTGGCAGCGCCGGCCCGCCCAGCAGCATCCACGGCAGCGCCATCGCCATCAGCACCGCCAGCGCCTTCGAGGCCCAGGTGTGCAGGCCAGGCATCCGTCGCCACCGCAGCAGCGACCAGGCCGTGGGGGCGAAGTACGCGGCCACCCCCACCGCGAACCACGCCGCCTCCCGCCGCATGAGCGCCGGCCACAGCAGGACGAGCGCCGGCACCAGGGCCAGCAGCAGCACGTAGTCCCCGAGGCTGTCGAGCCGCCGGCCGAGGTCGCTGCTGGCGTGGAGCCGGCGGGCAAGGAAGCCGTCGAGTGCGTCGGTGAGCAGCGCCGCCACCAGGCACGTCCAGAAGGCGTCGCGGCGGTCCAGCAGCGCCGCCGGCAGGAGCCCGGCGGCGAGCCCGATCCGCAGCAGGCTCAGGGCGTTTGGCACGGCGGCCCCCCCGGCGCCCACCTCCTACCTGTCCGCCAGGTCGCTGGGCGGCAGGGCGCCGGCCGCCGCGGGCGCCGCCGCCCGCCGCCGCAGCGCCAGCGCCCCCGCGGCCCCGATCGCCAGCCAGGCACCCCAGTTGGCCAGGGCCAGCAGCGCCAGCCCCGCGGCCGACAGGCGGATATGGCCCGCCACGATGCGCGGCCCGAGCACCCGCCCGTTCCGGAAGCCGCAGCACTGCCCGGTCGCGGTGAGCAGCGCGATGCCGGGCAGGTGCGCGGCCGCCAGCGGCAGCTCCCAGGCCGGCGCGTTGGACACCAGCGACGAACCGTAGTAGGGAAAGCCGCGCAGCCCGAGCATCACCGCGGCGAGGAGCTGCCCGGCCGTGAGCGCCGCGACGAGGACGCGGCGGCGGGGCCGGCGCCTGCCGGTCAGGCGGGCCGCTCGCGCAGCCCGCGCGCCAGGGCCCGCAGCTGGTCCGCAAGGGCGGTGGCCTGGTCCGGCACGGCCAGCGAGCCGAGCAGCGCACGCACCACCTGGATGCGGGCCCGCTCCAGCTCCGCATCGGCATAGTGCGTGACGGCGAACGCCCGGTACTCGGCCGGCGACGCGCCGATCGCGGCCAGACGGTCGAGGAAGGCGGCGAACGCCTCGCGGGTCATGCGGGTGGCGTCGCGGTCGGGCAGGAGCGAAGGGGGCACGGCGGCGTCCTCGACGGGAGGTGCAGTGCGTGGAAGATAAGCGCGGCGCGGGGTGCCCGCGCCCCCGGCGATTCCCGGTCAGCGGGGCCGCGCGCCCAGAGCATCCTGCGAGGTTCCCATGCCAGCGGCGGGCCACACGACAGGGACGCCCGCACGGCCGGTCAGACCTTGCCCAGCGCGTGGAGCACGCCGTAGCCGAAGCCCAGGAGGGCGGCGATCGGGCCGGCGATCAACAGCCCCGTCACCGCGGCCTCCTGCGACCGGTCGTGCCGGTTGGAGGAGAGCCTGGAGATGAGCAGCGCGCCGAGCGCGGCCCCCACCACGTAGGCCGGCACGCCCCAGAGCAGGCCCGCGCCCACCACCCTCAGCATGCGCGGCCCTGCGCGGCGTCAGTCACGGCGGCCTCCCAGGAACCCCGGGCCGCTCAGCACCAGCGCCGCCAGCCCGGCCGCGGCCGTGAAGCCGGCGGCCAGGTGCGCGCTCAGCAGGTAGCCCACCGCCCCGATCATCCCGCTGCCCTCGAACAGCACCCACACCAGCAATGCCCGCCCCGACGCCTCCGGCTGCCCCCAGTACACGTCGGCGCCCTGCCCCGGCAGGCGGGCCGGCACCCGGGGCCGGAACACCAGGAACCCCAGCGTGAGCGGCACCAGCCCCGCGCCGCCGATCACGAGGCCGATGAGGTCGCGTGAGGCGTCGGCGGCGAGCAGCGGCCCGCCACGCTGAAAGATGAGGAAGCTGAAGATGGCGACCACGACGGTCAGGCCGCCCACCAGGGCCCGGTGCAGGACGGTGACGGCGTTCAGGCCGACGGGCGGTGTCCCGGGGTCAGTCATGGGAGGAGTGCCTTCGGGGAGTGGTGTACGGCCTGAGGATCACCTGCGCGAATCTACCGAGCGGGCACCGGGCGGTCCATGCGGCTGGACCCGGGGCGCGGATTCACGCCAGCAGCCACGCGCCGAGGCACGCCAGCGTGGCGATGGCGATCCCGGTGGTGGGGATCCAGAACCAGTACCGCACGCCCAGAACCAGGTAGGCCAGGCAGATGGCAACCGGCAGGGCCAGCACTGCGGCCGGCAGCCCCGCCACGGGCCACCGCCACCCCGTGGCGATGAGCGCCCCCCCGAAGAGCAGCGCCCCGAGGCTGTGGCTCAGGTTGAAGCCGACCCACCCCTGCCACATGGTGGCGCCGCCGCGCGACAGCCGGATGGTGGTGCCCTGCATGGCGGCAAGGACCGCCGGGTCGGTGGGCACCAGCCGGCGCGGCGTGCGCAGGTCGAGCAGCGTGTAGGCGGCGTGCAGCAGCGCCAGCAGGGAGAAGATCGCGCCCGCGAGGAGCAGGAGGGGTCCGGGCATGAGGGGACCGGGGTGAAGGGCGATCAGTCGGGCAGCGGCTTGGCGAGCCGCACGCCGTGGTCGGCGTACCCGAGCCGCCGGTAGAACTCGTGCGCCGGCAGGTGCGTGAGGCCGCTCGTCACCTCCACCCGGCACAGGCCGAGCGCCTGGAAGTGCGCCTCGGCCGCCTCCATCAGGCACCGGCCCACGCCGCGGCCCTGGGCCTCGGGCAGCACCGCGAGGGCGGTGACGCGACCCACGCCGGTGGCACGGTGCAGCACGGGTGTCACGTGCAGCGTCGCGAAGCCGAGGAGCCGGCCATCCGCATCGGCCACGAGCAGCCGGCCGGTCGGATCCTCGGTGGCCAGGGCCGCGAGGCGCTCCCCCAACACCGCGCGGGACGCCGGGTAGCCAAGCGCGGCCAGCAGCGGCAGCAGCCCCGCGACGTCCGCGGGCGTGGCCTCTCGCACGATGACGGGCGCGCCCGGCATGCTAGCGGCCGGCGCCGACAGGCCTGCCGGTGCGGGCGCCGGTCACCGCGTCATCCGGCGGTGGCGCCGAACAGCCGGCCGACCAGGGCGGTGACGCCCATTGCCACCGCGCCCCAGAAGGCCACGCGCAGGGCCCCACGGAGGCGCGGCGCCCCCCCGAGCTGTGCCGCAAGCGCCCCGAGCAGGGCGAGCAGCACCAGCGATGCGCCCATGACGACCGGCGTCAACCGGGCGAGCGGCACCGCGAGCACCAGGATCACCGGCAGCGCGGCCCCCACCGCGAAGGCCGCCGCGGAGGCCAGCGCCGCCTGGATGGGCCGCGCGCGCGTGGTCTCCGACATGCCGAGCTCGTCGCGGGCATGCGCGCCCAGGGCATCGTGGGCGGTGAGCTGGTCGGCCACCTGCAACGCCAGCTCCGGGGTGAGGCCGCGGGCCTCGTAGAAGCCGGCCAGCTCCCGCCGCTCGTGCTCCGGTTCGGCGGCCAGTTCCTTCCGCTCGCGGGTGAGGTCCGCGTTCTCGGTGTCGGCCTGGGAGCTCACCGACACGTACTCCCCCGCGGCCATCGAGAGGGCCCCGGCCGCGAGCCCCGCGGTGGCCGCGAGCAGCACCGGGGCCCGGGTGCTGGCCGCCGCCGCCACGCCCACGACCAGGCTGCTGGTGGAGATGAGGCCGTCGTTGGCGCCGAGCACCGCGGCGCGCATCCAGCCGATGTGGGCGGTGCGGTGCATCTCGGGGTGCGGCATGGGGACCATCACGGGTCGAAGGGAGCCTCGGGACCCGCCCCGTCAGGCGCCGGGACGGGCGGGTCAGCCTGCAAGCTACCCGGTTTCACGGCCGGCGGTCTTGTGCGCGGCGGTGAAGGCCATCGCTCAGCGACGATAGACCGTGACCGCGCTGTCGGTGAACGTCCGCCGGAACGCGCCCGGGGGAAGGCGGTGGCCCTTCGCGTGCTCCACCGCCAGGACCCGGCTGTAGCGCTGGGCGCGCCAGGCCTCCACGATCCGGTCCAGCACCCGCGATTCGTAGGGCGGGTCGGCGAAGGTGATGTCGTAGCTGTCGGCCGCCAGCGCCGCCGCGAAGGGCACCGCGTCCCGCTTGAACACCCGGGTCCGGTCCGTGAGCCGCAGCGCCACGATGTTCGCCTTGAGGGCGTGCAGGCTCGCGGGACGGAACTCCACGAAGTCGGCCCGGTCGGCCCCGCGCGACAGCGCCTCGAGGCCGAGCGCCCCGGTACCGGCGAAGAGGTCGAGCACCCGTGCGCCCGGCAGGTCGGCCGCCAGCGCGCTGAGCAGGGTGTCGCGGACCGGTTCCGCCGTGGGGCGCACCCGGAAGTCGTTGGGCGCGGTCAATTCCCGGCCCGCCAGTGCGCCGCCCACGATCCTCATGCCGGCTCCGGCGCGCCGCCGCTCACGGGTCCTCGCTCAGCTCCATCAGCAGGCCGTAGCCCTTGGTCTCGGCGAAGGCGCAGGTCTCCCGCAGCAGCCGGAGGTACTGCAGCAGCTCATCGGCGGCGGCGGTGAGCTCGGCGGCGTCGCGCTCGGAGGCGGCGCCGGCGTTCATGGCCTCCACCATCCACCGGCGCCGGATCTGCGCCTCGACCTGGGTGCGGCTCACCCGGTCGATGGCCTCCCGCAGCTGCGCCGTTGCCTTGGACGACAGCGCGAATGCCCCCCGCTCCGACGCCCCGGGAAAGTTCCAGGTGGCCCCCCGCGGCGTGAGCGGCGAGGCCGAGGGCGCCGGGTCCGTCGCCCCGAGGATGGCATCGAGTTCCCGCCACGACTCCCGCAGCGTCACCTCCGGCCGGCTCCGCGCATACCGCAGCCACGCCTTGAGCGTCTGCGGCGCGATGGAGAACGCCCCCAGGTCGGGGTCGGGAGCCGGGTACAGGCGCATGCGGAGGCCCATGAGGCGGTGCGGAGGGGGAGGGGTGGTCGGTGCAGGTTCGGGGTCGGGTATCCGGCGGCGGTCGCGTCCTAGAAAGTAACCCGGGCCCCCCCGGCGGTAAGGCCTCCGGGGTGACGGGGGTGTCCCGGAACGGGACGGGCCGCAGGAGCGCCGATGGCGCCCCTGCGGCCCGGACCCGCCAGCGGTGTCGACTAGTGGGTCGCCATCGCCAGGCCGTGCACCGCGTCGGCGGCCAGCTGCACCTTGGCGCCATCCGCCGCGGTGGCGGCATCGGCCCGGAGGCTCTGGAACAGCCCCCGCAGGACGGTGTGCCGCGCCTCGCCGGTGACGCCTTCCCCGGCCGTCAGGGTGGAGCGGGCCGCCGCGATCTTCTCCGGCGCCAGCCCCTTGGACCGTTCCAGCTGGTCCAGGTAGGCCCGGGCCAGCGCGAAGCTCGCCGGCCAGGCGAACTTGGGCTGCCCCTGGGTATTGAGGTAGTCCAGGTGCACCGTCCTGGCGGCGTCGATCTCGTTCTGGGTCAGGTACGCGCTCGGCGTCAGCTCGAAGATGTCGAGCCCGCGCGAGATCTCGCTGCTCACCATCACGCCGTTGTACCAGTACACCGACCAGGAGCCGCCGTTGCCCATGCGGGTCGAGTCCACCGGCCCACGGTCGTGGAAGGCGATCTCGATCGGGTGCGCCGCGTCGGTCCAGTCGAACACCGAGATGCCGCCCTGGTACCACGACTGCACCATCACGTCGCGGCCCGGGATCGGGATGAGCGAACCGTTGTGGGCCACGCAGTTCTCATGGACCGTCTGGGCCGCCGGCAGCTTGTAGTAGCTCTGGAACACCAGCTGGTTCCCCTGGCGCAGGAAGATCGCGTCGGCGCCCCACTCCTGCTTGTCGGTGGCGCGGCACTTGGGCTGCCCGCCGCCGCCCCACTCGTCGGAGAACAGCATCTTGGTGCCATCGTTGTTGAACGTCGCCGAGTGCCAGTAGGAGAAGTTCGAGTCGGCCACCGCCGCGAGGCGGGTCGGGGCGGTCGGGTTGCTGATGTCGAGCAGCAGCCCGTAGCCCTCGCAGGCGCCCCCCGCCAGCCCGATGGCCGGGTACAGCGTGATGTCATGGCACTGGGTGGGGCCGGTGCGCCGCCGCGGGCCCCGCGCCGGGCCGCCGGTCATGCGGGCGATCATGTCGGGGAGCGCCGCCCGCAGGGCCGCGCTGTCCGCGCCCGTGGCCGCGCCGGTGCCGTTCCGCGCCTTCACCACGCTGTCCAGCATGTTCTTCGCGAAGCCGTCCGGGAGCGCCATCTCCTGCTCGCCGAACTTGACGATGAACGCCCCGCGGGCCCGCGCCTGCTCCAGCGCCGCGGCACGCGCCGCCGCGTCCGCCGGCGCCTCGCCATGCTGCGGCGGCGGCGCCAGGTCGTTGAAGATCCGGGGCGAGGAGACGATCGCCGCCTGCTCCGGGTGCGCCACCGGCACCTTGATGACCTCGATCCGGAACAGCGCGCTGTTCGGGTCGTCCTCCGGCATCTCCCGGGAGCAGCCGGGCAGCTCGCTCGGCGAGCGCACCCCGGCGGAGCCGGAGATGTAGACGTAGACGTTGTCCGGGTCCTTCGGGTCCGCCAGCACCGAGTGGGTGTGGGAGCCGCGGCAGGTCTGGACGTTGCCGACGTTCTTCGGGTTGGCGATGTCGGTGATGTCGAAGATCCGCAGTCCGCGCAGGCGGTCCTTGCTCACCGTGTCGGCCACGCCCTGGGTGCCGCAGTCGAGCCGGCCGGAGAGGCCCTCGCCCGAGACGAACAGCAGGTGCTTGTAGACCGACACGTCGCTCTGCGACGCGGGGCAGAGGTACCCCACCGCCAGCGTGGGCTTGGCGGGGTTGCTGATGTCCCACACCTGGTAGCCGTTGTAGTTGCCCTGGATGGCGTACTTGCCGCTGAACGCCAGGTCGGAGTTGGTGACCCCGGCGAACGGCCCCGGCGAGGGCGTGGTCGACACCAGCCGCAGGTTCCAGGCGGCCTGCTGGGCGTCAAACAGGCCGGCCCGCAGGCCGACCCGGGGATCCGGCGACGGCGGGCCCATCATGGCCCGCGGCGCGGGCCCGGCGCCCGCGGGCCCGGCGGTGGAGGAGGCACAGGCGGAGAGGACGACCAGCCCGAGCGCGGCCAGGGCCGCGCGGGCTGGGGGCGGAACGTTGCGCATGAGACGATCCGGTGAGGGGTGGTGGACGGGCATTTCCTGCGAACGACTGCTCATGGAGCGGGCGGGGCGGCGCTGGCCAGCTCGGCCAGCATCCGCTCCATCCGCGCGATCTCGGTGACCTGGTCGGTGTGCACGTCGGAGGCCAGCTTGAAGATCAGGTCCTCCTGGCCCGCCCCCTGGGACCCGAACAGGGTCTCCACCATCGTGAGCGCGCCCCGGTGGTGCTGGATCATGTAGCGGAGGAAGAGCTGGTCGAAGGCCGGCCCGCGCGCCGCCTCGAGCTCCGCCATCTGCGCCGGCGTGAGCATGCCCGGCATCATCGGCATGCCGTCATGCGCGTGCCCCATCATGGCCATGTCGTGACCCACCATCGGGTCCGGCACCGGCAGCTGGCGGTCGCGGAGCCAGGTCTGCATCGTCGCGATCTCGTCCTGCTGCGCGTTGATGATCCGCTCCGTCAGCCGGAGCAGGGCCGGGCTCGCCCCATGGGTCGGGGCCCAGTGCGACATCGTGATCGCCTGCGCATGGTGCCCGATCATCCCGGTCATGAACGCCACGTCCGCCGCGGTGAAGGAGCGCCGGACGCTGTCGGCCTGGGCCAGCGCCGCCGGGGACGCGCCGACGATCCGCGGCGCCGGGGCGGGCGTGGGCCCCGGGGCCGGCGCGGGCGTCGCGCACCCAAGCGCGAGCAGCAGCAGGGCGGTCACCGGGCGCGGGCGGGTGGACATCGGGTCGGGTCTCCGGGGCACATGGCCCGGCCCAGGGGCCGGTGCGGTCGAGGGTGGAGAGGGGGCAGGGCTGCCGGTCGGACGCTTCATGTACGTGTGATGGTGGAGGTTCGTTGCAGAATGGGCGGGTGCCCGGAGCCCGGACACCCGCCCGCCTGGGCCACGCGGACCCAAACCTACTCCCGCTGCCCGGCCCCGGCGAGGGCGTTCAGGCGATCCCCACCTCGGGCTCCCGCGAGGTCGTATCACCCCGGGTCTCGAACGCCGCAAGCCAGGCCTCCGCCGCCGCCAGGTCGCGGAACGGCACGATCTCGCACTCGGGCTCGAGCATCAGGCCGAACATCCGCACCATGCCATAGCCGACCTCGGTCCGCACCACCACCGCCGTCGGGCCCAGGGCGCTCTCGGTATGGGTGCTGCGGATCAGGTGCACCATCCGGCGCACCTCCGCCGTGCCGAAGGCCAGGGTCGCCTCCCGGGCATCGACCAGCTCCGGGTAGCCCTCGCCCCGCTCCGCCACCTCGGCCCGCCAGTGGGCCTCGACGTCGGACAGGTGCACGGGCCCCGTCACAAGGGTCGTGGTCCGGCGCCGGGCGTGGTCGATGGTCTGGGTGATCGGCATGGGAATGAATGGGAGGTTGGTTTGACGCAAGCTAGGCAGGGCGCGCCCGCCGGGCCAATCCGTCCCCGCCGATCGCAATTCCCGGAGGTGGCTGCGCGCTCCTAGCGCAGCGCGCTGTCGGCCCAGCGCCGGGCCCAGTAGCCGCACACCGCGGTGCCGACGACGCCCAGCACGAAGCCGGTCATCACGCCCTGCCGCGCGCCCAGCCACCACCCGACCGACCCACCCACCGTGGCGCCGATGAGCCCCGCGAGCCTGGTCAGCGCGCCCCCGGCGGGCACTCGAGATTGGTGCGAAGGGTGTCGTCCGGGACGAAGATGGCGTACGCCAGTCCGCGGCCATAGTAGTTCGGGTCGGTCGGCACCGGCGCCGACGAACTCGTGGCCTGATTGGGGTTCGTGGCCTGGTCGTTCCGGGCATCCGGGCTCCCCGGGGCCGGCCGGAACGCCGTGGCCGCGGTCATCCCCAGCGCCGCCAGGGTCCCCGGCGTGGTCACCGCCACTGCCAGCACCCGGTTGGCGCCGAGCTTGCCTGCCTCCTCCTGGAGCCGTCGCCGCAGCTTGTCGCTGGTGGTGGAGAAGTCGCCGCCGCTCACCCGCAGCCGGGCCAGCAGGCGCCCGCCCGCCGGGACATCCTCCGGCCGGTCGGCCACCAGGACCGCGGACGCGCAGACCGGCCGCTCCAGCCGGTGCGGCGGCAGCACGGTGGTGGTCACGCTCACGCTCGCGCACCCCGTGGCCAGGGGCATCAGGCACACCAGCGGGAGGACCGGATGTCGCATGCTCGCTCCAGTATGGAGGGGGCGGATCCGCCACCCTCATGGCCTGGGCGGCTGGCCGCTGCCCAGGAACAGCTGCATCTGCTGCACGGCCCAGCCGGGGACCGCGGCCTGGTCGCCGGAGGTCGGCGCCATGGCGGCCACCCACCCCGGTCCGAGCGCGCGCAGCAGGCCGTAGTGTCGCAGTGCGCCGCGCAGGTCCGCGTTCGCGGGCCCGATGGCGCTGGCCGCCAGGGCCGTGACCTGGTCCTCCGTGGGCGGCTGGTTGCCGACATCCACCAGCCACTCCTCCTGACCCGCGCCGGTGTGGCTCAGCGTCAGGGCGGAGCGAAAGGCCGCCAGGCGCGCCAGCAGCGCGGCCCCCGCCGGGCGGCTCTCCCCCATCCGCTCCGCGAACACCGGGTCGGGGATCGCCGCGTCCTGCAGCGCCTCGTTCAGGACGTTCGCCAGCAGGGTGAGGTCCGACTCGGAGACGTCGATGAGCATGGCGGGTGAAGGCGAAGGGTGGGTGGCGCGGACACCTGCGGCCAAGCTAGCGACGGGCCCCGCCTCGGGCCATCACTCGGCGCGGGGTGGGCCGGGGCATCACGGTGCGGGAGGATGCAC
This sequence comes from Gemmatimonadota bacterium, assembly GCA_016713785.1. Taxonomy (NCBI): domain Bacteria; kingdom Pseudomonadati; phylum Gemmatimonadota; species Gemmatimonadota bacterium. The sequence continues at coordinate 596,521 of JADJOM010000003.1, forward strand.
CAGCAGCACCTGGGCCCAGGTGGCCTCCGGAATCAGGAACGCCGCGCCCGGCTCGGCTACCCACACCGCGTCGCACTCGCCGTCACGGACCACGTGGTGCCAGCCGAGCGGTGTCCGTGCCAGCAGCTGGTCGAAGTCGGCCTCCGTCGCGGGGTCCAGGTGCCAGGTGTGCTCGTACCACGCCGGCATCTTCCAGTAGGGCTCCGGGGGAGCGGCCATCCGGAACCCCGCCGGCAGGAGCTCCTCTCCGAGCCGCGCCGCCGCCTCGGCGGCGGTGCCGGCGGGGGCCAGCAACCGCAGGATGAGCCGCATGACCCGCGCTACCGGATGAACACGGCGGGAAACTGGTCGGACGCGCCGGGGCCATCGCCGCCGAGGGCCAGGCGGAGGGTGTCGCGCTGGCGGACCGCGCCGGAGAGGCTCAACGGGTAGTTGCCCTGCAGCGGGGTGAAGGCGAGGCTGTCCCCGCGGGCCGTGTACGTCCCGCGCTCGAACGCGGTGTCCACCAGGGCATTGGTGTTGTTCTGGAAGTAGAGCCGGAGGTCGTAGTCCTGCGCGTCCAGCGCGAGCCGGCCCCCGGTGTAGGTGCAGCATCCCAGGGTGTCCACGTACGGGACCGGCGTGTGGCGCAGCGAGTGCAGGCGGTAGGTCCCCTCCTCGGGCTCGGTGGACGAGCCGCAGGCGAGGCCGGCCGCCAGGCAGAGCAGGCCCATCCGCCGGTCGCGGGTCATGTCGGCGGGGCGGCGGCCCGGCGCGCCTGCGCCAGGTAGCCGGGCTCGAGCTCCAGCAGGTTGGCGATCTTCCGCACCAGGTAGGCCTCGTGCTCCGCGAGCTGGCCGTCGGCCAGGATCACCCCCCACATCACCTCCGCCAGCACCATCTTCTGCCCCAGGTCGTACTGCGCGGCGATCACCCGGGTGAACTGGAAGTGGTCCACCGACGCGCTGCGCGCCGCCTCGGCCAGGGTCAGCAGCTCGGCGGCCCCCGCGGCGTCGAGCCCGAAGTGGCGTGCCAGCGAGCCCTCGATGTGCGCCCGCTCGGGCGCGCTGAACTCGCCATCGGCGTGCGCCAGCTCGAGCAGCAGGGCACAGGCCGCCAGCTGCACGCTCTCCCCGCCGCGCGGGCCGGTGGCGGGGGGCAGGACCTTGCGGGTGACCAGGTTGCGGATGGCGTCGAGCATCGGGGATCCGTGAGGGGGGTGGATCAGCGCAGCGGGCCCGTGGCGTACCGGTACACCGCGGTGTAGTGGCAGGCGCTTCCCGCCAGCACCAGCAGGTGCCACAGCGCGTGGCGGTAGGGCAGGTGGTCGCGCACGTACCAGAGCACGCCGATGGTGTAGCACAGCCCGCCCGCCACCAGCCACGCGAGCCCGCCCGCCGGCAGCGCGCGCGCCAGCGGCCCGGCCGCCACCACCGCGAGCCACCCCATGCCCAGGTACATGAGCGTGGAGAGCCGGGGAAAGCGGAACCCGAGCAGCGTCTTGTGCAGGATGCCGACCACGGCGAGCCCCCACACCACCCCGAACAGCGTCCACCCCCACGCCCCCCGCAGCACGCCGAGCGTGAACGGGGTGTAGCTGCCGGCGATGAGCAGGTAGATGGCGGTGTGGTCCACCACCCGGAGGATGCGCTTGGCCCGCGAGGCGGGGAGCGCGTGATACAGGGTCGAGGCGGCGTAGAGGAGCACCAGGGTGGCCGCGAACACGGCGCAGGCCACCAGCTCCCGCGGCCCGCCGCGCCGGCTCGCCGCCCATACCAGGACCGGAAGCCCCACCAGGCTCGCGGCCAGGCCGGAGCCGTGGGTCAGGGCATTCGCCAGCTCCTCCCGGCGGGTTTGCGGGCGGCGTGGCAGGACGGCGGGACGATCGGCGGTACCGGTCATGCAGGCTCGGCTACGGGGACGCATGAAAGATACTCCCGCGGCCGGCGCGGCGGGCGCCCCGTCAGCCCGCCGGCCGGGGCCGTTCCTCGCGGGCAAGCAGCACGGCCAGCAGCACCGCGCCGACAGTGATGGCCACGTCGGCCACGTTGAAGATCCAGAAGCGCCAGCCGCCCAGCCCCACGTCGATGAAGTCCACCACGCCGCGCGGGCTGCGCACCCGGTCCCACAGGTTGCCGGCCGCCCCGGCCCACAGCAGCGCGAGCGCCAGCAGCTTGCCGGTGGCGTCCGGAGCCAGCCGCCGGTACCAGGTGAACAGCGCCCCGAGCGCCACCAGCGCCACCACCGTGAGCAGCGGCCGCGTCAGCGGGCCGAGGCTCAGGCTCATGGCCCCGCCGGTGTTGTAGGCCAGGGTGAAGCGGAGCAGCTCCCCCGCCACCGGGTGCGGCACGTGCGCCGGGGAGAGCTCGCGCACCGCGACCGCCTTGGTGGCGCAGTCGGTCAGCAGGACGGCCCCGACGACGGGCCAGAAACGGAGGGCCTTGGAGAGCCGTGGCATGGCGGGCCTGGGCAGGGGTGGGAGCAGGGACAGCGGCGCACGCAGGAACAATAGAAAGGCGGGGGACCTGCGGCCATCGCGCGCGGCCGCCGCGCCCGGCGCTCAGCCGCCACGCGTCCCCCGGCGCCGGGGCCGCGCGGGGGTGCGGCTCGCCCTGGCCGGGGCCACCCCCTCCACGGTGGCCCGCAGCGCCTTCGGCGCCTGACAGCGCCATGCCTCGAGGAGCAGGGGCCGGAGCTCCCCCACCGTCACGGCGGGCAGCCGCACCAGCACCGCCGGGTAGCCGTTGTAGTGCGGCTCGGTGAAGAATCTCCCGGGGTCGAGGCCGAGCAGGAACTCCTTGTCGTCAAGGCTGGCCACCCGGATGGCGAGGACTTTCGGCTGGGGCACCCGCGCCTGCTTCGGGTGCACCCGCTCCAGCCAGACCCACGCGTAGCCCTTGAGCTTGTCCCGGTCCCGGACCGCAAACCCGAAGCGTCCCGGGATCTCCTCCGTCCCCGGGAGTGCCATCGCGATGCGTCGCACCTGCGCCTGGGTGGCCATGGGGTGTGCTCCGATGGGGGATCGTCGGCGCGCCGTTCGGTCAGGCGGCGCCGCCGGCGTGGGGCGCCGGGAGGGCCCGCTCCATGTACACGTCGGCGCGGGCGTACTCGGTGTGACTGGGCAGCGGCCGGTGCTCGAACCCCAGCCGCTCGTACAGCCGGATGGCGCCGGTGAGCCGGCTGTTGGTCAACAGGAAGACAGTCTCCGCGCCCTGCTCCCCCGCCCAGTGCAGCACGGTGCGGCCCAGCGCCTCGCCGAGCCCGCGCCCCTGGTACACCGGTGTCACGGCCATCTTGGCGAGCTCGAAATGCCCCGGCGACGCGGCGATGGCCGCGACCGTGCCCACCGCGGCCTCGCCGTCGAGCGCAAAGAAGATGGCGCCGCCGGGCGCGAGGATCGCCGCCGCGGGGTCGCGCAGCACCGCGAGGTCGGCGGGCTCGAGCGCGAACAGCCGCTCGATCCACTCGAGGTTGAGGGCCGCGAACGCCGGCGCCAGCTCG